>JAYRHW010000237.1:0-46333 GCA_041907145.1 Bdellovibrionota bacterium | reverse complement strand
CTGGCCTATTCGTCCTTTCTAGGCGCCCGGATCAATGCAGTTACCGAGCGCGGCATGCAGGCAGAATACCTGCTTAAATCGTCGGTAAACTTTGCCAGAATTCTCATCAAAGAGGATGTCTCGCCGGAGGATGCCTATCAGGACCTGTGGGGACAATTCAGCGCCGGAGCCCCGATTCCTCTCGAGCTTCTGGGTATTAATCAACCAAACGTCCGCGTCTCTTTGGAGATACGCCCCGAAGAATCCAAGATTCCGCTACGCGCATTAGTGCCGATAGCAGCTGGCGAGCCGGATTTGAAATGGCGCGCCGTACTCGAACGGCTTTTCAAAACCCTGGGCTTCGATGACGATGAGGAGGAAGATCAAACCGGGCTCTTTCCAGGGCGCCGGTTTAGCAGCCAGGAACTCGTGGCGAATCTCATCGACTATATGGATCAGGACAAGGAATCCTATAATCCGGGCGATTTTGCTTCAGGTATCGAAAGCGATTTACCCAAGGACTATTTTCCGAATGCCCGCATCACCCGCGTCGGCGAAATCAAAGTGATCCCCGGTTTTACTCCGGCGCGCATTCGCAAAATCGAACCCCTCATCACCGTGTTCGGGAACAGCCGAATCAACATAAACCTCGCGCCTACGGTTGTTCTGCGGGCGATTTCGGATGACTTGACCGAGCAGCAAATTGAAGCGATTAGCGAGTTTCGCAAGAGCAAAGATGGGCCGTTTACTTTCGAAAACCAAAAGGAAAAGCTGAGCGAGCTTATCGGCGAAACCTTGTATGATAAAATCAACACCATGATCAGCGTCGATAGTCGCTGGTTCCAGGTACTCGCCAAGGTCGACTACGGTACTTCGACGTACTTTATGCGCGCCTTCCTCTCCAAAGAGGCCAACGGCGAACTTCCTACTATTCGGTCCGTCGAGCTTTTCTAGATCTGGGAGACCTCGCCCAGCAACGCATCAGCGATTTTCGGGCGGTTTGGACTACCGATCTCCGCGGGGTGAACCGGCGAACCAGCGTTCACCGTCTGTTTGCCTTTTCTCCAGTTTTTAGGCATACTTGCCCCTCTAAAACACAGCTTTCTTAATCTTGAACAATACTAGGTGCTTAGATGTCTCATAAATGCGTAATCTCCGGTGTATCAAGGCAAAACGGTAACCGCGTGAGCCATGCCAATAACAAGACGCACCATGTCTTTAAGGCGAACCTCCAGACTAAGCGGGTCTTCATCCCCTCGCAGAAGCGCTGGGTACGAGTAAAGCTGTCCACTCGCATGATTCGCACCATCGACAAACTTGGTGTCGAGGAAACTCTGCGCAAATACAACGTATCGTTGGCAGATCTCTAGGCCTTCGGTTTTTAACCCGAATTTCTCTAAGTCTGGCAAGCTTTCAGCTACTTTTGCTATAGGGCATCCCGAAGCAAGGTGCGCAGCTACTGCTGTGCTTCGCTGACTGCGGAGTCCTTGATTATGATGATGTGCTGCTTATCGCGCTGGTTGACGAAGACCTGAATCGAAACCACCAACAGCACTCCCAAAAATGCTACGAGCAGCGGATAATTTGCTTTGATTTTTGCTTGTTGGCTCATAGTTCCTCCGTGTACCAACTAGAAGGTAACTAGAGCAATTGCTATGCCAGGCCTCGCCTTGCTGCCGCACAGGATTGTTCCTACAAGGGCGTAAGAGGGCTATTTTACGTGGAAATAAGCTTGAATTCGAGAACTTAGTGCAGCTCGCCTTTGCGCATGGCGTTGAGCTTTTCAGCATTGAGCTTGACCGCTTCTACGTCATTCATGACCGCTTCGCCGGTGTCGACGCTGTCTTTTTGAACCGCTTTCTTTAGCTCATCGGGATTGAGCACGCCGAGGCGCTGAGACGCCGGAACAAATATTTCCGCACAGCTTTTGCACTGCACCACGACTATGATCCCGTCGTAGGTAACCTTCGTCAGCTCAGTGGTGAAGGACTGATCATCATTACCGACTGTGCCACAGCAGGGGCACACGATTTCCTCGATAAATGTTTCAGCCAGTCCTTTCAGTCGGAATTTAAGTCCCATGGCACCCCTTATCTCGCTTCGGCAGGATCGGCACGTGCTTGCACATGCATACTTCCCGGCCGCCGTGCGCAAAGCTCAGCTCATCGACGGAACCCTCCATAATGGTGATTCCGCGACCGGAGCACTTAAGCTCCGATGCTAGCTGTGGATTAGTCATGGCAAGGGGCGGTGAAAAGCCAGGACCTTCATCACGCACGCGTACAGCATACCTATCGACACTATACTGAAAGGAGATAACTACCTTTCTCGAAGTATAGTAAGTCTCCGATAGTCTTTGAGCTTTTAGCTGGCTGAAGTGGTCCCGCCCCTGCGCATCAATTTGTTCGCGGCAGCGCGAGTCCAGCTCCAAACTGCCGTGATCAACAGCATTCGTAACGGCCTCTTGAAAGGCCAGCTCCAATTTTTTCCGGTCGGCGCCGCACAGGCGCCCCTGTGCTTCGAGCTCATCTACTAAGCACAGTGTCGGCTTGACCTCGGAGAGTGTTTTCGTATCGTATACGGTGGTTATAAGTGCGGGCCCTGAATGCGGGAAAAGCCCGTTTCGACCGGTGTCCGTCCGTGGAAGCATTGCCTCGAGGACCGCGTCGAGGGCCCGACTATCAACTAGTCCACTCAAAATCCCATTTGCGCCGCGCCTGAGCAGGTCTTCCTGACTGTGCACCGCAGGAGAAGAAGATGATACGAATAGCACTTCCGGGGAATTCCCATGAGAGCGCGCGGCGAGCACATGCTCGACTTGCGCCGGTATAGCCAAATCGCTGATCAAAAGTTCGCAACCCGCGTACCCCAGATGCAGGGTGCCCGTCGAAGGCACGGAGTCTGCCTGCCAGCCATGAGTGGCACATACGTCGCGGCACAATTCCTCGAGAATCGGATTTGTTCCTACGACTACGATGCGGGGTAGCGGTGCTTGCGGTTTCACGACACCTGCCTTCACAAGACCTAGGTAACAGCGATCCGCTGCCTAGTTGTCTTGCGGAAGGAGTTTGTCGAGCATGAGCAGCTCGAAGGTCTCTTTGACGAAACCCTGCAACGGCTTGACCATCAGCGCGCCATTGTCGGCCTTGAGACGCTTGTAGCACATCAGAATTTTTCCAATGCCGTAGCTATTGATGATTTGCACACCGGTGAGATCGAGCACTATGGTACGCTTGCCCTGATCATAAACCTGATTGAACGCCTTTCTCAGCGCTTCGCCGGACTGTTCGGAATCGAGATCTCCCTCGATCTTGATGTAACCTTTGTTGCCTACAATTTCAGTCTGATAGTCCATAGAATCCCTCATTAAACCCAATACTTATCGGGAGCATCCGAGCACACCACGGCAACGGACAGCACTTCCTGAGTTTTGTATCGGAAGAATCGGGAATTCGCTGAACAGGGAATGCGCCTAAGACAGAGGCGAAAAATTGAACATTGTTGTGAAGATTCCGCCCTTGAAAAGACAAGATTTATTGTCGCAACGCTCACTTAGGCGTTATGCTTTGCGGGATAGCTGTCGATACTGCTTCAAGACTGCGTACGTTCAGAAATTTTACCAATTAGCCTAGCATGGTCACGAACGAAGGCGCCCCCCAGGAATTTCAAGGTAGATTAGCCTCCGGAAAGGATTGGCGTGAAATCGTTGCTTGGGTCGGCGATCTGCCTCCTATGCCGCAGGTAGCGTCCAGAGCCATCTCAATGGTGGAAAATCCCGACACTACTGCTTCTGAGCTTACGGACTTGCTCTCTCGGGACACGGCCTTGGCAGCTCGCGTGCTTAAAATCGCCAATTCAGCGATGTTCTCGCGGCAGCGAGAGATCACGACGCTCAATCAAGCCATCATGATCATAGGATTCAAGGCGCTCAAGGGAATTATCGTTGCCGCCACGTTGCGCCAGCTCAATAAGAATTTCGGCAAACTCGAAAAGCTGATCTGGGAGAACTCCATCGCGACGGCCACCGCGGCTACACTGCTCTGCCGCCGGTTACGAAAACGCTATCACGAGGAAATCTTTCTGTTAGGACTACTCCATAGCCTCGGTCAGATTGTGCTCCTCTTCCAGAAAGAGACGGGAGCGGATTACAAGCACGTCATGAAACTGGTGCAGGATAGCCACTTGGATTACTCGACAGCCGAGCTGCAAACTTTTGGCTTCGCTCATCCGCTCATCGGCGCACTGGTCGCAAAAAAATGGAATTTTTCATCGGAGACCTGCCAAGTCATCCTGCATTACAAGGACCCGATTGAATCAGCCAAGCCGGAGACCGAGCTGGACGAGAAAACTGCCATGGTGCAGCTTGGAGATTTAGTTGCCCATGCCGCCGGGATTGGCTCGCCCGAGGGTTATCCTGCCGCGACAGATCTTATCCCCCCTGTGGCTACGTACCTCGGCTTTGATCCGAAAGAGTTGGAAACTTCTCTCGAAGAGATTATCAATCAGGTGCAGCAGCAGTTCGAGAAGGAAAAGGGCGTTTACGACTAGCTCTTTTTTCCGGGCTTCTCGGGAGACTCTGGCTTCTGTTCCCCGACAGCGCCTTCTTCTTCATCAGCCCACAGAGGGTAGCGCGTAGAGAAGCGCGGATTGTCAAAAATTACCTGCACACCCTTGCGGTTCTTAAGATTCACGAACAAGGGCGCTTTGAGGTTTGCGGTAGTCATGCGCGGGTCAGGCCGAACGGTTACAATAACCAAAATTGCGTATTCATCCTTGTCCGTAAATTCGCAATCCTTATCGGCCAGCGGCGGCTTCACATCATAGCTTGGACCAAATTCAAATCCGTCGACAACGACGAATGCCAAGTTCGGATCATCCGCCGAATGCAGCCATGAAAATGGCTCCTTATGCTCGACCATGACAAAGCGTTGAGCCTTCGGAAAGCCAATCAGCCCTCCAGGAAATGTGATGAGGCTGTCGGCTGGAACGACAAGATCCCCGAATCGTGCGCTGGGCACGACCATGGTATTCTTTTCTGAACTCTCGTCGCTCATTTATTCTTCGTCCTCGCCCTCAAGCTTGTTTCGCTTGCGTCGAATGACCGTTTGCGATCCTCCAGCCGTGTTTGGCTTCGAAGAGCCAAGCGCAGCAATCGACCGCTTTTGTCCAATCGGAGCACCAGGAGTGCTTCCCGGTTTCCGTTCTGCCCAAGCCGAGGTCAAACCTTCAAGTCCCTTATCAGCACCAGCAGGTGCTTCAGCAGCTTTCTTATTCTCTTCCAAGATCTGCAGATAAATTTCTTCCCGGTAGATTCTCAACTCGGGAGGAGCATCGATTCCCACTCGAATCTGATGCCCCTTTATCTCGACTATGGTGATCTTTACGTTGTCACCGATATACAGGCTTTCGCCGGGTTTTCTTGTCAGAATCAGCATCGCTGCAGGCCGCCTTCCTTGGCAAAAATAACAAAACTATTGCTTCCTGGGTTTAGATTACAAAAAGCTGGAATAGGATTTACACTACTTACGGCTAACCCCGCAATTACACATACGGCTGGCCGTAGAAATAGAATGGCGTTTAGGCGGGTTCGAGGGCTGCTATAAATAGTCAAGAATCGACTGATTCATGACCCGTGCGGTCACGCTCAGCGATGCCTGCAGGACTGACTGGGCCTGCGTAAGCGCACTGGCGGATTCCGCTATGTCGGCGTTCTGAAGCTTATCCAGCGCCTCCTCGGCATTCGTTTGAGTCAGTGAGAGCAGAGACTCTGCCGTATCGATTCGTCTAAGCTTGCCTCCCAGCTCCACTCGCTTCGGCTCGATGTCATTGCTGCGCGCCTGATCGAGCAGGTTGAGTGCGTTCTGAATATCCTGCGTCTGGAGCGTGTAATCAGTCGGGAAGTTATATGCTGCCCCTGCCCCCGTAGGCACTCCGGAAGCGGGCGATGTTTGATACCCCGCGAGAGCTCTCCCTAAACGCTCGAGACCTTGGAGGGCATTATCGAAAACCGTATTTCCTTGGCTATCTATTCCGATAGTCAGGTTTTCCGAGATATTCACGGTACGCGTGATGTCTCGACCAGCGAGGTTGTCCCAAACATATCGCTGCGACGCCCCTCCGGTCGGAGGATTGGTATAGGTCTGCGCATCGTAGGGCTGGTTAGTATCCTGAGCCCCGCCCCAAATATATTTTCCCTGATATTGCGCATTCGCCAGTGAGACCAAATGATCGCGGATTTGAAAAACCTCTTCGGCCATCTGAGCTCGGGTTCCCGGCGAATTGGTGGAGTTCGCTGCCTGCGTCGCCACTTCACGGGCGCGGTTCAACAGGTCACTTACCTGTGACAGATTGTCGTCTTGATAGGTCAGAAAGCTTTTTACGGACGCCGTGCGATTCTTGTAGGTCGCAAGCTTATCCAGAGCTTGGTGATATTTTTCTATGACCGCCGAGGCATCGGAATCCGACGGCGTCTGGACCTTGTAGCCGCTATCGATTTCCTCGTTCAGCTTTAGAATCTTCTCTTTGCTGCGGCTAATATTGCTGAGATTGACGCGGCCTAGCTGAGACTCTGTTACGCGTGTCATAGGATATTCACTATTTGGGTTAAGAGATCATCGGCTACTTTAATCAACTTTGCAGACGCCTGGTACGCCTTCTGGAATTTGATGAGGCTGGTAAATTCCTCGTCGAGACTTACCCCGGAAACCTCATCGCGGTGGTTGAGCGCCGTGGTCAAATTGTCGGTCGTCACATCGAGCTGAGTCTTGACGCTTCCAACCGAATTACCGACATATCCGACTGATTCAGCGTAGGTCTCTCCGAATGTTCCGGTCATGGAATAGCTGCCGACCGAAAAATTCATGGTGCTGTTGGTTTCGAACCCCGCCAGATTCTCGAGGTTGCGTCCGTCACCGGGGGCATAGACCGGGCTACCCAAGGAGCCGGCATTGAGCGCCGCAGCGATGCGACGCGGATCGGAGACTCCAAACTGGAGCACTCGCGCAAAGCTGTCCACGCCCAGCGCATTCAGGTCGTTGGGCAATCCGTCGCCATCGGCGTCTTTGGTTCCATTGAAATCGAAAGAGAACAGATTGTACGCATGATCGGTCGCGTTGTAGAAATCAGCCGTATGGCCATCCAGGTCACCTGCCGATGGCTGATGTCCCGCTGTGCCAGGATCGTTATCGGGGCCGAGATAAGACTGATTGATGGTCGTGAGTAATTGCCGAGCAATCGACTCGACGCGCGAGGCAACGCCCACCAGCACTCCGTCTGCGTCAAAGGCCGAAGTATTATTCGGATCGTTGTATCCGCGTACGGCCATTAGTCCGCCAAGCGTTCCCCCGCCGCCTCCGATGACTCTGCTGAGATCAACATGCGCAGGAGCTCCGGCACCGCCGCTATAGTCATACACGATATAGCTAAGAATGCCGCCATTGAGGGCGGGCGGCAGACTTCCTGGCGAGAAAGAGGGATTTGGTGTCGTTTGCAGCTGCCGAGCGTCACCGCCCGAAACCAGCACGAATCCATTCGACAGGGAAAGGGTTACGGTTCCATCTGGAAGTTCGACGGTCGAGTATCCAATCTTCTCCGAAAGGCGCTGCATGAGAACATCACGCTGGTCGCGGCTGTCGGCATCAGTATTGCCTGTGCGCTCATTCGCACGAATGCGGTCGTTAAGGCTGCCAATTTGCTGGGTAAGCGAATTTACCCCCTGTATTTCGGTGGCAATCCGGCCGTCAGCCTCATTCTGGATATCGGCGATCGTCTGAAAGGTAGTCCGAATGGCGGACACGAGGTCATTGCCGCGATCAATCATGGTCGATCGAAGCGGTATACTCGACGGATTGGCAGCTAAATCATTGACCGACGCAAAAAAGGCGGTCATCGCCGAACCAATCGTCGGCTTATCGCCGGTCACCGAGAATAGGGCGTCGACGCGCCGAAGCAAATCGTTCTGTACGCCGTAGTAGTTTTTATCGGCTGTAGTATCGCGGACGAGCTTTTCCAAGAAGGTGTCGGTGAGGCGCGCCAGGCGGCCGACTTCGACGCCGTTCCCGACATTGACGCCTACGCCCTCGCCGCCCGATGCGCGTGTTTGCAGCTCGACAACACGCCGCGAGTAACCTGGGGTATTCGCATTAGCAATATTGTTGGAGGCAGCGGCAATGACGGCTTGCTGCGCGGCTAAGGCGCCGGTGGCGTTGTTTAGAATTTTCGCACTGTAATTCGCCATGTCTTAATCCAGCAGAACCGGCAGATTTTGCCGGTTGTAATGCCCCTGCTGATTAGAGTGCAAGGCCTATGCCCAGTATCCCGCTCTGTAATTTCAATCGATTGCGAAAACCCTGCCGTCTCAGAGTGCTCTGAATATTCGTTGAAACCTCAAAGCAGAGTACGCAGTCAAAGTGGAGCTGACTTAAGGGGAAACCTCCAGGCTCAGGCTTGCTTCAGCAAACCAGCCCAGCGCTGCGTCACGGAAGGATGAAACGCTTCACGGACGGTGCCTTGGGGCGTGTAGGATTTCGTCACGTTCTGGGTTGCCGACCACAGGATTGAAAGGGTCCCATTGACGAGATTGAGCGAAAAGTCGACCAGCTGCTTGAATTCCTTCCCCGAGGACTTGGTGCTTTGCGCAACAGATTTTAGTTTTTCAGCCAAGGGAAGCAACAGAGCACTGTCCTGCCTGTGGCAGTGCGTACGAATGAGTTCTGTGAGACGCTTGCCTTCATAGTTGGGGAATATTTTCATGAGCTCGAGGCGTTCCGCGGCCGCAATCGCGATCCTTCCATTGAGTTCCTCACGGCGCAGCGAGAGTTGTTCGATTTTTTCGGCATTGAAGCGGGTCAACGTAGTCCGCTCTTCGATGAGTACGGAGGCATACTCCTCCTGAAGCCGGATCTCTGTGCGAAGAACTCGTTCGAGGTCACGGATTAGGCGAGAATTGCGGTTTATCATAGCTAGAGTTTCTCGATGCTGCCCGCGCCCGCGATCTCGAATGAAACCTCATCAAGCACGGCCTGAGCCACTGCTTCGGACGAAGGCTTGTATTCGCCGCTGGCGATCAGTTTCTTGAGACGCTCGATTTTATCGCGACGCTCGGCAGCCATTTTCGTCGGATCGAGCTGATCGGAAATCATCTTGGCCATCGTCACATCGACGGAGTCGGTGGACGATCCCTTCCCAGACTTCTGTGAGACGGCTGCGTCGGCGGCCTTCTCGCGTGCGTTAAGATTCTGGCGAATGATTTTCGCGGCATCCTGCTGCGCTTCACCGATAGAATTCTTAATTTTCATAAGTCTTCCTCTGCCTCTCTGCGGCGGCTCCGTGCCACCGACATTACTATGTTAACAAGAAGCCCGATTTTACTCGCGACTCCTTGATCTGCACCCCTTTAAGATGCCAAAAAGCCAAGGTTAGCTACTTATTTAAGCGCTTCTGCATGTCCCGAATGACCGCATCACGGATACCGATACTCTGTTTCTCCGCGATATCATTAGCTATTCCCTCGTTGAGCATGTCCCGATACATCTCCTGCTCATGCCCGCCATCGTCGAATAGGCTGTCCTTGGGGACAGATTTCCACATCTCATTAAGCATTTGGTGCAAGAGTAGTGCCTCGAACTGGGTGGCTGCCTTGGTAACCTCATCCTGCTGACCTTTGGCTCCCGGCTGCCCAGCTATCTTACCGGAGTTACTGGCATTTTTAAGGCCCTCCATGCGTTTCGCCGTAGCCTCAAGGCCACGCTGCGAATTTAAGCTGGCGCCCAGCATGCCGCTAAGCCCGGTAATGCGGAAAGGATTGCTGTCATCAGGCATAAAATACCCCTCCGCGCCTACATTATGACGAGCTCGGCGTGCAACGCTCCTGCGCGCTTGAGCGCCTGAAATATCGAGATCAAATCCCGCGGAGTGGCGCCCAGCGCGTTGAGCGCATTGACCACTTCGCCCAGCGTCACTTGGCCGCCTACGATTGCCAGTCCATTCTTCTCCTCTCCTACATTCACGTCGGCGTTGGTGACCACCTGCGTAGTGCCCTGGCCGAGTGGATTCGGTTGGGAGACCTGAGTTTCCGAGCGAATGGCGATATTCAGATTTCCATGGGCAAGCGCCACCTTGCTGAGCGTGACGGCCTCACCCATGATAATCGTCCCGGTACGCTCATTAACCACAACTCTGGCACCCATGTCCTGATCCAGATCGAGCACCTCGAGCCGGGCCACGAGACCGATCGGGTCCCGCTGATACTCCCCGATAAGCGGAATCTCGACCGATGCCGAGTCAATAGCCGCAGCCAACGGGCGGCCCAAATTCGTGTTAATGGTGTTCACGAGCCTGGTCATTGTTATAAAGTCCGGTTCGCGAAGTACGATGCGTATTCGCTGAGACTGGAAGAGATCAAAGGGGATAGCACGTTCGACGATAGCACCCTGGGAAATTAATCCTACAGTAGGATGATTCTTCTGCGCGGAATCGCCCCCACCCTCGACGGAAAATCCTCCGACACTTACTGAGCCCTGCGCTACGGCATAGGTGTTCCCGTCGGCTCCCTTGAGGGGTGTAAGAATCAAATTTCCACCTTGTAAACTCTTGGCATCACCGATGGATGACAGCGTTACGTCGAGCTTGGAACCGGGACGGATGAAGGCAGGTAGTGTTGCAGTTACCATTACCGCAGCAACGTTTTTAACCTTAATCTCCTTGGGATCGACTCTGATACCGAGACGCTCGAGCATGTTTGCCAGGCTGCGCGTCGTAAAAGCCGCGCTGCTTCCGTCACCGCTGCCATTGAGCCCGACGACAACACCATAACCGAAAAGCTGATTCCCTCGCACACCTTCAACATCAGCTAAGTCCTTTAGCCGTGCGGCTTGCGCTGGAGTCCCCGCGGCCAAAGCCAACGCGACGAATAATGCGATTTTCTTTAGAATGGCCATACCTTCCTCATAAATCGTCCGAGCCAGCCGCCGTTTTGGGCTTCGCCCACGGTGCCCTCGCCGTAGTAATCAACTCGCAACTGCGCGAGACGCGAGGAATCAACCTCGTTATCCGCGTTAATATCTCGCGGCCGGACCAGTCCGGATATTTTCATAATCTGCTGTTCGGCATTTATGCTCACAATCTTCTCGCCCTCGATTCTCAGCACACCCGACGGCAAGACCTCGACGACCATGGCGGAAATTCGACCCTTCAAGCTGCCCTTACGATCCGTCTTGCCCTCACCCTTGTAATCATTCTGGCTTTCAGCGGCCAAGAATGCGGTTTTCTTTGCGGTGCCGCTAGAAATTCGATTTCCGAGCTTTTCGATATCTGTTTCGATTCCGAGGAGGTTATCGATACTCGCATCGATTGAGGACTTGGATTTAACTTCTGTATTGGCGTTATTCTTTCCTTCCGCATTTTCAGAAACGACGATGGTTAACACATCCATCGGCTGCCAAGCTCGCGTATCATGGAATAGGTCGCCGGCACTGCGGCTTTCCTGCCAGAGAGACGCCGTCACACCCGGATCGCCCAGCGTAAGCGGCCCGACATAGTCGCGACGATTCTGCATCGTGCTGCGCTTCATTATAATACCGGAATCACCGGTTTCCGACCCTTCTGCAAAAGCTGGATCTGATTGCGCTGTATCGACGCCCTGCGCTGCCGATCCGCTATCGGAGGCAAACCGCAACCGCGCACGCGCCGTGTCTCGACTCTCGGCGTTAATGACCGTCGAAACATTGGTAAATTGTCCTGGACGTTCCGTACGTCCCGAATAGGGCTGACCGTGCGAGGCATACTGCGACCGCACTGACTCGGCATACTCCCTAGCCGGAATGGAGGCCGTGACAAAGCGCGGAGGCTGGCATCCCGAATTGGACAGAGCCCCCAGTACAACCAAACTTATCGTTGATATTTTTCTCATGGCTTCACTCCGATAATCCCGGGCTCTAGTACCACTCCGCTTACGACTTTCTTCGACGTTTCGTTCTTGATCTTGATTTCCTGACCCCGAACCCCGGACTCCAGCGCTATACCGGTAGCGGTGGCCTCGAAGGGACCGCGGCGATAGAGCATGGTCACCTTTGCCCCGGCGGTGACCAAGGGCGGAATCGTCAGCTTCTCCTTACGAAAAATTTCGCCGAAACTTATGTCCCGGTTTACCTCGAGTCCAATGACATCTTCATCCTTGCGCAGTGCGTCGCCCGGCAATGCCGCGAGGTTCACCCTCGCCATGACCACATCGTCGGCCGCTATCAAACTGCCCCGCGAGACCGTGCGCTTGGCTACGGGCATCATTCCCCACTCTTCGACACTGGCGGAGACGGTAAAGGGGGGCTGCTTCTCTCCATCAACGATCGCGTTAATAGAAAAGCTTCTCAGACCTGGAATCGTGACCGGCAGAGTCGATGCTTCGATGGTGGCAGTGCCGGGGCTAATAAGCTGCCCCTCCTGATAACGCACCTCCTTGATGGCCACATCTGCTCCAAGGCTCTGCATAGCTCGTTCGATAGCATCGCGAACTTCCTGTGCGCTTACCGGGCGTCCGGCACGGCGAACAGTCATAATACGAGGAAATGTATAGGTGATGCGCTTTAGGTCGATGCCCTGTGTGCCCAAGGTTTCGAGTACCGAGGCGGCGCTGAGAGTAAGCTCCCTGCCCGGTGCAGGGCTGCGTTCGAGATAAATCTTTTGGAGCCCTATCACTACCTCATCATCGAGTGACTCGGCAGATGACACTTCGGCCACATCTCCAAGGCGCAAGACAGGAGTCGTTACCGTAATACTTTCGCGGCCCGTTACCTTGATGCTGCGCACACTGCCTGTGTCAGCCTGGGCGTAACTTAGCAAGCTCAAGCACAAGACAGCAATTATCGAGACCTGCCTACTCATCGCTACCTCTTCAAGTTAATGGCCTGCGAAAGCATATCTTCGGCGGTCGTGATCCCCTTTGAAGACGCTTCATAGGCACGCTGCGCGGTAATCATGTTTACGACCTGCTCCACGACACTCACGTTACTGCTCTCGAGGAAGCCTTGCGAAAGGCGCCCGAACCCATTTTCCGAGAAATTTCCGTTTGTCGCGGTTCCGGAGGACACAGTTTCCTGATAGAGATTGCGTCCAACGGCGCGCAGTCCCGCATTATTGGGAAAGCGATATCCGGAAAGTTGTCCAACGCTGGTGGGTGTCGTGTTTCCTGGCTGAGTCACACTCACCGTGCCATCTTGAGCTATGGTGACGGACAAAGCATCGGTAGGAACAGTTATTCCGGGTGATACGACGTAGCCATCTGAGGTAACAATCTGCCCGCTTTGATCCAGCTGAAATGCTCCTGAACGTGTGTAAGCCAGGGTCCCATCTCCTGGAATGGTCACCTGAAAGAATCCATCCCCTTCCACGGCAACGTCGAGCTGGTTGCTGGTCGAGGTTAAGTCTCCCTGCTCGAATACTTTTTGGACGGCGGCAGTCTTCACACCAAGTCCGACTTGGATGCCGCTTGGACTCGAGGTAGTAGCCGACGTTGGGGCCCCCGGCTCGACCACTGCCTGATACATCAAGTCTTGGAAATCTGCGCGGCTCTTCTTGTAGGAGTTGGTATTGACGTTGGCCAAGTTGTTGGCGATGACGTCAATATTAGTTTCCTGAGCATTCATGCCGGTAGCGGCGGTATACAGTGCTCGAATCATAGAGGCCTCTCTCGCTCGTTAATTATCCCTTCTCTCCACTAACTCTGACGTCTGCCAACCTGTCCAATCGCCGTTTGGTTCAACATGTCGATTGACTGCGCTGTCTTGGTGTACATTTCAAAACCTTTGCTCGCGGAGATCAGATCGATCATGCTGGTAATCGCCGATACATTCGACATCTCGAGAGCCCCCACTTCCAAATCGGGCTCAACGGGAACCGGGGGTGGCTGGCCGTTTGCCAGGGCAAAGCGCGTACCGGCTTCACGAAGCATCTGAGCCGGATTTTCGAAGCGCACGACCTGGAGCTTTCCCGTTTGAACTCCGTTTGCTCGCACGGTCCCATTCGGCGCAACTTCGAGCGGGGTCCCGTTCGCGGTGATCGCTCCCCCATCGCCCTGCACTTCCATGCCGTCCTGTGTGACGATTTGACCTGTATCGTTCAACGAAAAGTTGCCTGCTCGGGTATATCGAGGTCCGCCGGGAGTATTTACGACGAAGAAATCATTCGGATTCCGCAGCGCCAAATCGAGTACGTTGCCGGTATTCTTGATCGGTCCAGGCGAGAAGTCGGTCGCGGATTGCAAGTCGACTACGCCGGGCGTGCGTTCGTGATCTCCTTTAGCGTAGGGATCGGTTCCGGCTACTGCCTTTGCGAGCGTTTGATCGAAGGTTTGCTCGCTACCGATCAGTATCTGCTTCTTGAACCCAGGCGTATTGACGTTGGCCAAATTATTATTGACGACGTCGAGCTTGCGAAGCTGCGCAAGCCCCGCAGATGCTGCTATATATGACCCTCGTTCCATCGCTTACATCCTTACAGGGTAATCGTTTGACGCTTCATGGTCGCCATGACACCCAACCGAGGATCGGCCTGCTCAGGCTGTAGCTCGATTGTTTGCGGTTGGTCACTCTTGACGGCCTTCTCACCGATGATCATTTGGCTGAGTGCCCGCACTTCCTGTATTGGGAGCTTGGTGCGTCCAGCTACCACGGCAAGGTCATTGCCTGCTCGGAGCATCTCCTCTGCCTGGGCATAAATCTCTTCGATAGCCGCCTTAGCAGCAGGAGCGGGTCTGGCTTCGACTTGCTTCTCGATCTGAGCCGCCAGCGGAGAATAACTCTGCATCGCCCTGCGCATTGCTCGGCCCGGTACCTCGGCTGCCTTTGTTGGCTGCGCCCGAGGCGGAGCTATTGGTTCACCATAAATATTGACGTTGCCAAAGCTCACCGTGCTCTCTTCGCTTGCAGGATCCACCGTTACGCGCGACGCGGCTGCAGCCGGAGCAGTGCGGGCGAAGCTATCCGGCTCTTCTTCTTGACGCGGACCAGGAGCTGGGCCACGGTGCGCTGGAACAGCATACTCGCTGGCCGAAGTCGCCGGCCGTCGAGTACCCTCTTCGATGCGCTGTTCGGCTAACTGCGCATCAATCAGCAGACGTTCGAGGGCTTGTTGGCGGCGCATCAGCTGGTCGTTCAAAGTGCGGCCGGCAGTGTCAGCGTCCTTGATAAGGGTTCGCAACGCGCCCTCGAGTTCCCGAAGCTGCCGCGAGGCCGCATTCAATCGGGGAGAACGAACGAACTGAAAGCAGAGATACCCGAGTGCGCAGAACAACAAGATGTCACTCAGCAATGTCCAAAGCTCGATATGACTCATACAAACCTCAGTTTGGGCGCAATAGAACCGTCAATTAGCCGACACGTACACCTGACACTCGTCAGGGATTTGTCGCAAAATGGGCGCCCCGTAACGACTAAGCGCCTGAAACCTCTGGAAAATGTAAATTCCCTTAGGATTCAAGGTGAGATAGAGTGCAATTGGCTTGCCGTGTTTTAGGCGGGCTTTGTTATGCTGCCCGGCAATTTCGTTGGAAGTCCCGCCGGGAGTAGAATTGACTGAGAGGATGAGGCGAGTCGCAAGACTCGCGCAGCACTGGCGATGTCGTATTACCCGCCCTTTGAAGTGATAATTGGCCAGAACAGTCAGCGTCTGCTCGAGGTTCGGCGGTCTTTACGTTCGATTATTCCGAACATCTTCTATTTTCTTGTCTCGGTTTATATCGTTTATCTGCTCAACTACTACTTCTACGATTGGTCCCCGCCCGAATCTATCGGCATACTGCGGCACCTTTCTGTGCGCTGGCTCGCGATCGTCCCCGTATTGTTCTTGGCTGAGATTGTGCGCCGCTACCACAATGATTTGTATATTTTCGAGTTACACCGGTTGACGCACCTCGAGGGTAGGCTCTCTCTTTCCTACAAGGTTCCCGTCATTACCTATGTCGACGTACGGGCTATTACCGTTTTCCAGGACATCTTCGGACGCATTTTCGATTACGGAGAGGTCTCTATAGGTACGGCCGCGAAGGACGGCGACGAACTCGTCATCTCAGGGGTCCGAGACCCCGTAGGTCTAGCCCGCATCGTTGATGAGTTTCGCAACTACAGCAAGAGCCTGGCGGACCAGGGTAGCGATGCGAAATCCGCAGCCGGCGTCCAATCGTCAGAATAGAACTACTTTGGTCCCATTATTTTTGGGCCTTGAATCAGCTTGATCCGCTAACCCCTTGGTAACTGTGAATAAAAATTCTGGCTTAAATTCCCTCAAGCTTTCCTAAGGAAATGTCGTACTTCCACTCTAGGAATTCTGCCTAAGCGGATTTACGAGCGGGATGCTCGTACTGAGGCAGTAATGTTGGGGAAGCAAATATGATTAATCTTATCGTAGCTGATGACCACGCCGTTCTTCGCCAAGCTTTGTGCGAAATGCTCCAGAACCGTGGGAAATACAATGTTATTGGGCAGGCCGGAGACGGTGAAGAACTGGTCAACCTGCTCAATTCTCACAAACCAGACCTCGTCATTATGGACGTTGCAATGCCCAAACTCGATGGACTAAATACCCTCGAGAAAATGCATCAGCATGGCGTATGCCCACCCGTGCTGGTTTTGTCCGCTAATGATGGAGGGAAGAACGTAAAGGCTGCCCTTAAAGCCGGCGCTCGGGGATTTCTGCCCAAGAATGTCGGAATACAGGAACTCGAGTTTGCAATTAATTCGATTCTTGAAGGCAAAACGTACCTGAGCCCCGGAATAACGACTTCGCTCATGCACAGTGGCAATGTCGAAGCCCCACTCGATAATCCACTTTCTGTACTGACCAAGCGCGAGCTGGAGATCTTAACCCATTTGGCCGACGGCAAGCCTAACCGGGTCATTGGCAAACTTCTGCACATCAGCACCCGAACGGTGGATACCCACCGCAGCAATATTTTGAAGAAGCTGAATGTGAAGACCAATGCTGAACTCGTGAAACTCGCGATCAGCAACGGCTTGATCACGATTTAAGCGCCCTGCGGAATAGCTGGCTGCATGTCGCCTGTTCCCTCAAGGGGGCCAGACGATATGCAGCCTTTCCTTTTCTCCCTCGCAGAGAGCAAGATGACATCGCGTATATCAGCCCATAAGCGCTAATTGACGTTTAGGCCCAGCCACGCTAATTCAATGGGTTATGAAGAATGATCAGAAGCCGGACAGCTTGGTAAACCTCCTCAAGGAGACTGACTTTACGGCTTACAGTCCCCGGCAGCGCATCTTAGCCGCGGCGCTCAAGCTATTCGTTGAACAGGGATACTTTAATACGAACGTTCCTGATTTAAGCCGAGAAAGTAAATGCAGCGTCGGTTCGATTTACCACAATTTCAAAAACAAGGAAGAAGTGGCCTCGGCGCTTTATCAGGAGGGTATCTCCTCGTTCCGCCGAGCGCTTCAGGAATCGGTCGGCAACATCAACGATGTCGAGCGCCTCGTGAAAACCCTCGTGCGGTCATTCCTTGAATTTTCCGAAGTAAACTATCAACTCTCCAAGTATATTTGGCTCTGTCGCCATACTGAGTTTATGGGTGGTGCCATTAAGCATCCGACCATGGTGGGATTCGATCGCCTGGGCAGAGTCCTCACCAGACATCTCAAGACCGGCATCCGAGACGGTAAGATTCGCAACCTTTCGGCCACCATTCTTTGGAGCGTGCTGTTCGGGGTACCGTTGGCTTATGTCCGAGACTGGCTTGATGGCTACAATTCAGTGCCGCCTAGCAAAGCTGCCGAGTCGATCGCCGAGTGCTGCTGGCGCGCCCTCAAGGCCTAAATAGGGACGATCCTATTTTCCGCCTCTCAATCCGGCCGCCACTTTGTGTGCCACTGCTTCTCTTTTACTTTAAACGAACCTATTCCCGCGCATCGTTGATCGAAAAATAGGATCGTCCCTATTTTCGTAAACAATTCTCGAGCGCCTCCCAGCCAAGCAACGCACAACGAATGCGGGCGGAAAACTTTCGCACGCCGGCCAGGGCAGCGATATCTCCAAGAGAGTCGGCCGCGTGCTCATCCTTGCCGGACATTAGTGCTTGAAATTTGGCTAATGCTGCTCTGGCCTCAGTCACAGTCTTTCCTTTGAGATACTCGCTCATCATCGAAGCGGAAGCTTGACTAATCGAACATCCATGACCTTGAAACATTACGTCGATGATCTTCTCATTCTGCACGATGATTGAGAGTTCTATTTGATCTCCACACAGAGGGTTGCGCAATGCACAGGTAGCTGTCGGAGATTTCAACGCCCCGTAGCAGCGCGGATGTTTGAAATGGTCGAGCAATAGCTCTTGGTACAGTTCATCAAGTGACATGCCGTCATCTACTGCTTGCGCCGCGCCAGAGCTTTGTTCAGAGCCTTGATAAGCTCGACCTCATGGAATGGCTTGCTGAGGAAATCAATTTCATTGCTGGCCTGAAGCTTCTGCACTTCAGGCATCATCTTGAGCCCCGATACGATTAAAACAGGCACAGTTGGCGAGAGCTTGCGAATTTCTAAGTAGGCCTCATACCCGTTCATTCTGGGCATGGACACATCCATGAATACGGCACTGATTTTATCTTGATTCTCCGCAAAAACATCGACCGCATCGATTCCATCAACGGCAGTGATCACGGAGCCGCCCTTTTCCTCGACCATAATGCTGGAAACCTCACGCATCAGCTCCTCGTCGTCGACAATCAGTATCGTAGGATTTCCTTCGAGACGAACCTGCACGAGGCCCTTATCATCTACCGCATTGCGCTTCAGGTCGTCCGAACTCACCATTATCGTCTCCTTACGATTCGTCAACGATCTCGCTTAACTTCAGGGCTAACTCCAAATCGCCCTCGACATTTAACTGGCCGGTCATGAACGCTATCTGCGGGTTAAGCTCACCGTTCCCCAGCGCCACAAAGTCTCCCGCATCCATTCTTATCGTGCAATCCGCCGGACCCTCCCCTTTTTCGAGAGAAACTGGACTTCTGCAGCGCAAAAGCCAGCTGCCGCCCCCCGCTCCGCCGATGACAAACTTATAGGTTGCCTCGAGTTTGGAGACCTTAGCAGCATTTGCCATCGCGCGGGCCGACCAGGCCCCTATTACTTCTTGTGGTGTTCGCAAAGTCACATCGAGATCTTACTTGATAGCGGCGGAAATTGCACGATGGAAGCTGCAGTCCCTGAGAGGATGGTCCGCGCCTTCAGCCCGCTATATGCGGGGCCCCCAGACGCAAAGTGCCCGATTTAGGCTTGAGTGCCGGACGAGAGGCTCTCGATCAAGCGATCGAGAGTTTTGGTGTCCCGGTAGGTACCGAGCAGCCGGCTGCCGAGCTCTTTGGCCTTGCTGGCTATAATCAATGCCGAAACCTTGTCTCCAACATGGTAGTAGGCCTCGGCAAGAATATGCATCTCCCGCGGGCTAGCCCAACAGGTATTTTGGCAGGCCGTCGTCGCCAGCTGTTTGGCATACTCGGCATTATAAAATGGTCCGCTCTTAAGGTAGGTCTCGGCGAGCATCGACAGAATGCGCGGATGATCTGCGGCTGACTGCATACCTCGACGCAGGAGTCGGCGAGCGTGCGCAATCTTTCCTTCCGAGATTAGAATTTCCGCGAAGAGCAGGATGGCCTCATAGGGAGCGTCGTTAGCGGCCGAAATTTGCGCGAGTCTCGTACGGGCAGCCTGATACTCAATAGATTCTTCAGCATGGGTCGACAGCGCGGCTCGCGCGCGTGCCGCGTGTAATTTAGGAGCCCTCGTCTCATCGATTTCAACGCTCTTACTAGCCTGCAGGGCCTCACTCAGCAGATAGCCGGGAGCACCGGAGTCCAGCGCGGCGATCAGGTACACGGAGGCAAACTCAGGGTCAACAGGCACTTGTCGCAGCGCTCGGCGCATCGTCCAAGCGGCTTCAAGCGGCTGCCCCTTCCACATCTGCAAGCGCGCCATGCGCAGATAGGCCTCGCGAGACTGCGGTAGCTGAGTGGAAACGGCGCGTAACTCCTGCTCCGCTTCCTCGAGACGTCCGAGTTTAAAATGACAATAGGCGAGATCGATTCGAGCGCAATAATGCGCCGGGTGTCCGGGATGCTTCTCTAGTCCGCGGCGATAATATTTTTCCGCCTCCAAAAACTGGCCCTTGCGATACAGGGCTGCTGCCTTTACCCACGCGTATACGGGGAGCGTATGCCAGGTCTTCCACCACTTTGTGATTATCTGTACGGTCTGCATGAAATAATCTTTCCCTTCACCTTGTCCACCACAAGCGCATACGGCTATCGAGGCCTTGCGCTCACCTCATCCCCACGCTAACCAACTGCCCAGCATTCCCACGCCTCGCTGGACGTCTGGCGACAACACGTAGTACGTGTTCCACCCACTAATCGCTCGAAGTCGCTCCATTGCTTCACAAGATTTAATAGAGTATTTTCAAATAGTTACGTTGAGGAGAGATCCCTCATGCAAACATATGCGAATTAGTATTGGTTAAGGCGAGACTCAGGACTAAGAATGGGAGTGCGGTGTCGTTCTTTCCACCACAGTTTTTCCCAGAGAATTTGTATGCTTAGTAACTCAGCCTGGAGTGGTCCACTTTTCCATTTGCACTCGGAAGCAGGCGCTGCACCTGGTCCATCCACCAATCGCATCGAGGGAATGACTTACGGCGACCTCGTTCCCTATCTAGAAGGATCGGTCTCGCAGGCTGAGCTTGGCCTGTTGCGCATAGCACAGCTAGCGCGCGGTGACGGAGAGCTTTCGGCCGCCAATGTCTGCGATGCTGTCACGCGCGCAGTCGATTTTATCGACCCGACATCCCCGACTCGCTCGCAGCACGCCGGAGTGCGAATACAGGCGGTGCTGACACTGGAAGCTTTGTCCAGCCATGGGGGCATCGGCAATGAACTTCGAGAACGGGCGTTTTCTGTCCTTGCGGTCCTGCCCATAGCACGCCCCACGGTACGGGGATCGGTCGGAGGTTTGAGTTCTGAACTGACCACCGGATATGCCGAACCAAGCCAGGAAGTGCGCACTCTCTGCGAGCGCGCAGCAGCAATGTATTCTCCCCATGCTCAGCCAAACTCCGGCGGAACCTTAGGCACCGAAAGCGTCTGACCATACTTGACCGGCCCCAGTTCAGCCTGCACGTCGGAAATTCGACCAGCTTCGAATAACACCACCACGGACGATCCCAGGTGAAACATGCCCAGTTCATCGCCCGCGCGCACCGAAACACCCGGCTGAAATACCGCAAGCCGCTCCTGCTGGGCCGCTGCGCAAACCCTATTGGTAATGAGGGGATCAAAGGTGAGTGAAATTTTGCCCACATTGGTGGCACCGATCATCACTACCGCCATCAATCCGAGTTTTGTCTCCATTCCCATGACAACGCGTTCGTTGATGGTGAACAGCCCTTCCAACCTGGACATCGCCCAATCATTCACCGGCCAAAGCTTCCCCGGTATATGGCGTCGAAATACGACGCGCCCATCATAGGGGGAGTGCACACGGTGATAATCTCTAGGGGAAAGGTAGAGACTAAAAAAATAGCCTCCAGAGAAACGAGAGGCAAGAACGGAGTCGCCTAAAAATTGGGCCACCGAATAGGTTCGATCCTTTATTTGGGGAAGCGAGCCGTCCGTTATCACTCCATGCGCACGAAGCGTCCCGTCCACCGGGCTGACCACACCGGTTTGTACAGGACGTATATGCGGCTTGAGCCTGCGCGTGAAGATCTTGGCGATGGAAGAGTAGGCCTCGATGGGAAACTCTGCCTCCTCCATATTGATTCCGGCAGAACGAACGAAGAAGCGATTGAGGGGCCTCTGCAAGGACCTCGGCAGCGTCACCGCCGCTAGGCGCCCGACGACGAAGCTCAAATGGTTTTTTGGCAGGAATTGGAGCAGACGCATGCGTGCGACCCGACGATTCAGTAGGCCAAGAGCTTTTCGATACAGTCGGAGAGTCGAGACTTAGCCAAGAACTGCTGCTCAAGCGCTGCGGCGAACGGCACCGCCGTGTCAAGACTAGCACAGCGCACGATGGGCGCATCTAAATGCTCGAACAAGTGCTCTGCGATATATGCAGCGAGATCTCCGGCGATCCCTCCGGTGAGCGTATCCTCGTGCAGAAGCAAGACTCGATTGGTCTTGCGAACCGTCTCGGCGATAGCCTCCGTATCAAACGGCAACAGGGTCCGAAGGTCCAAAACGTCAGCGGAAAACTCAGGATGCTGATTCAAGTAATCCAGCGCCCAATGCACCCCGCTGCCGTAGGTAATGATACTCGCTTGCGATCCTTCTCTTACTAATCGGGCTTTGCCGATTTGCTCGGTGTAATAATCATCGAACACCTCCTCCTGAATGCTGCGATAGAGCAACTTGTGTTCGAAGAAGATTACTGGATTCGGATCTTCGATCGCGGCCAACAAGAGGCCCTTTGCATCCGCGGGAGAAGAAGGATAGACGACCTTGAGCCCGGGAGTCTTGAAAAACCAGGCCTCATTCGATTGCGAATGAAACGGCCCGGCGCCGGTCCCCGCCCCCGTCGGCATACGAACCACGACATCGGCATTTTGGCCCCAGCGATAGTGTACCTTTGCCAGGTTGTTGACGATCTGATTGAAGCCACAAGTTACAAAATCGGCAAACTGCATTTCGACGACCGACTTGAATCCGCCAATCGACAGTCCCAACGCAGTCCCTACAATGGCCGATTCACAGAGCGGCGTGTTGCGAATTCGATCTTTACCAAATTCCTCGACAAACCCTTCGCTGATTTTAAAGACACCTCCGTACTCGGCTACGTCCTGCCCCATAAGTATAAGATTGTCGTGCTTGCGCAGGCCAAGCCGGAGGCCATCCGAAATCGCATCGATAAAACGCTTCTTCGTCCTATGCTGAGAGGCTGGCGCCGTGGGCGAGCCATCGAAGGCCCGGTACATGTCGAAAATTTCACGCTCACGATTGGCCTCAACGGGCGGCTCCTGAAGCGCGGTTTCCACTGCTGCATCAATTTCCTCGGCGATTACCTTGCGAATTTCCTGCCGCCGCTCGGCAGTCAGAATTTCATCACCGAGCAAGCGCTTCTCGAAGCGGGCAATGGGATCCTTTTTCTCCCATTCGGTAAAGAGGTGCTTAGGAACATACTTCACGCCGGAAGCCTCCTCATGCCCACGCATGCGAAACGTCATGCACTCGAGGATGACTGGTCGAGGCTTATGCCGCATCGAAGTCGCCAAAGAGGATACAGTGTCAAATACCTCCAGCATATCGTTGCCATCGATCGTTAGCCCCTCGATACCATAGCCGATAGCCCGATCGGCTAACTGACGGCAGCGAAACTGCTCGCTCGTGGGAGTAGAAAGTGCGTAGCCGTTATTTTCAATCAGAAAAATTACCGGCAAGTTCCACACCGCAGCAACATTGATGGCTTCGTGAAAATCTCCCTCGCTCGTGCCTCCCTCCCCGGTGAAAACGAGCGCGAGCTTGTTCGATTTTTTCAAAAGCTCCGCCAAAGCGATGCCGTCCGCCACACCCAGCTGAGGGCCTAAATGAGAAATCATGCCGACGATATGATGATCGACGATCCCGAAATGGAAAGACCGGTCGCGACCCTTGGTATAGCCGCTGGCGGTGCCCTGCCACTGTGCAAGCAGGCGCGTAAGCGGCATCCCGCGAGAGGTGAATACCCCGAGATTACGATGCAGGGGCAATATAAATTCATCGGGCTTAAGCGCCATGGTACTGCCGACCGCGATGGCCTCCTGCCCGATTCCCGAGAACCACTTGCTGACTTTACCTTGCCGCAGCAGCAACAGCATCTTCTCCTCGATCATACGGGGGCGGATGAGCGCCTGGTACAACTTCAACAGAAGCTCAGGACTGTGGCGAGATTTGCGGGTTTTTGGTTCCGAACTAGCGAGTGATTCCATAAAGGCCCAATTCAAAGGACAGCATCGTTATAGCACAGCTGTATGCAGCGAAAAGGCGCTGAATACATTGAGAATTGCGTTAGCCCGCCTGAGCGCTTACACTTGTAGCTATGAGGTTTTGGCTCATAGGTTCTGTTTTTGCCATCTTGTCGCTGTGCGTGACCGCCGTAGCGCGTGCTCAACCCTCGGCACCTGCTGGGAAAACCCCGTTAGCTTCTCCCCTTGAACTTCTTCAGTGGGAGGCTAGCTTGGCGGAAAACGGCTACAACAATCAGAAGTCCGACAAGCGTCTTACCAATCTTATTGGTGTGTACGAGCGCATCATCGCCCTAGCCTGCATGCCACAGCTGCAAAAGACACTCTATTATAAAGGGTCACCCACGGATCCTACCTGTCTTAAATATCTTGATGAAACATTCAAAATTGACCCCGAAAATCCCATGGCGCTGTGCGCACGAGATGGCATTGATAGTAAGAGCTGCGAGACGGCTTATGATGTCCAGGACGTTGGCAGCTATTCCAAGGATTCCGACCTTTTCCCCGGAGAAGATTCACCGGAAACTCAGCTTGAGCTGAACCTCGATTCGTCTCGCGAGGAGGGCGAAAACGCAAGTACCGTTGAAAGCGAGTTGTATAGACTTGAGAATGCCCCATTAAATGACCCCAGTGAGCGCCAAGCGCGCCAAAGTCAGATCCTCCAAATTTACAACAAGCTTATCCGGCAGTCGTGCGGCCGTGCGAAACTAAAGCTCGTGATATTGAGGGGTGAGTCGGGGGAGCCTCTGCCGCCCGAGATGATCGAGCTGCTCAAAGACAAGTCGCTTCGTGAGCAAGTCGGTTCATCTCCGCCTGCCCAACGATTGAGCTCCTTGCAACAGATAGCAGCGGCCCAGGCAGCAAATAGCGCTCTCGCGCCTCAGGATCCAAACTCTCCGATGGATCAAGTGGTCAAGGTTCTGAACGCCACCAAAGATCCGGGGACTGGAAGGATCATTCGGGTACGTCAGGACGGCGTCTTACGCTGGAGGCTCTTGACTCAAACTTGCCAGAATTCGATCAAGCGAGCGCGTGATCGCGGACAGTCCGCCTCCGAGATTGCCTGTGCAGAACTAGGAGAGTTTGCTCCAGCGTGCATCCGTGGAAGACGCACGGAGCGGGCGCTCGCGGAGCGAATTAAAGCGCCTGAGTCGCCTCAGGGAACCAGCGGCAAAAAAACATCTCCCCCATCGCCAAAGAATTTCTCGACCTTTTAGGCAACTTCTACCAGCAAACCGCGATACTTCTCCTACGGAGAATGTATGCAGCGTGGATTTACCCTCTTAGAGCTCTTGGTAGTGATCGCTATCATCATGCTGCTGAGCGCCATCGCCGTTCCGCAGTTTCAGGCATACCGTGCCCGTGGATTTGATGTTGTCGCGGAGCAAGACTTACGAAATGTCGCTATAGCGGAGGAAGCATATTTCCTCGATGCCGAACACTATCTTTCCTGCTCAGGAGGAGGCTGCGCAGGGCTCCCCGGTATTGCGGCGATTTCCAAAGGCGTAACCCTCGGCATTGAAGCCGGAGAGCAGTCCTTCACCGGCACGGCTTCGCACCGAAGGGGAAGCGGCAGAGTCTTTCGCTGGGATTCCGAGCAAGGAGGATTACAGTAGAGGCCCTCCTATAAAGCGTGCTAGAAGAATCTCCATACCTTCAAGGCAGCCGCTATGAATACACAATTGAAAGCCCCTCTGTCAGAACCTGCTCATTCCGAGAGTTCTGCGTTTGACTCATTGGTCGAAAAAACTTCCGCGGTTTTCTCTCCAAGCACACGCGTTGCGGACTGCGTAGCTGCGCTTCGGGGCCAGGTAAAGACAGAATTTATCACTTACTCCTATGTCATTGATGAACAGCGTCGATTAGTCGGAGTCGTGACTATGCGCGAGCTGCTCTTTAGCAAGGGCGACTCCGCACTCTCATCGATAATGGTGACTAATCCCTTTTACCTGACCCTTGGCACATCGCTCACTGACGCAATGCGGCAAGTACTGCAAATGCACTTTCCGGCCTATCCGGTCTGCGATCGCGAGGGGAAATTTTTTGGTATTGTGCGTGGTGCCACACTTTTTGCGGCTCAGGTGGTAGAACTCTCGGCGCAGCCCGGAACCATGGTCGGCGTCGAGAAGGAAGAGCGGCTCGGTACACCGGTGCGCAAGAGCTTTAGGTTTCGCCACCCCTGGCTGCAGCTCAATCTGCTTACAGCGTTCATAGCGGGAGCCGTAGTCAGCGCATTCGATGGCACCATAAATCGCATCGTTATCTTAGCGGCATTTCTTCCGGTATTAGCTGGACAGTCCGGCAATACCGGCTGCCAGGCCTTGGCAGTGACACTACGAGGAATAACCTTGGGTGATTATGAACCCCACCTGGTTGGCAAACTTCTGCGTAAGGAAGCGCTCTTGGGACTAAGCAATGGATTTTTTGTGGGACTGGTCGCCGCCAGTGGCATGTACTTCATGGCGGTTACCCATGGAAACCCCGCCGCACTAACCTTGAGTTTGGTGGTCCTCGCGGCGATGACGGTAAGCTGCATGATCAGCGGGCTGAGCGGTGTTTTGGTGCCTCTAGCGCTCAAACGCTTTGGCTTCGACCCAGCCACTGCTTCGAGCATTTTTCTCACGACCGCAACCGACGTTGCCAGCATGGGATTGTTGTTATCCCTTGCATCAGCATTCGTCTGAGACTAGGCAATTAGTCCCTGGCCTGCTTCTAGTGCTACTTTCTGGAGCAACTGTTCCACCTGTTCGCAGAACTGCGATTCCTGCTGCCCATTCAACCCTGCCGGGATTTGAATAGACGGTCCGATCACAACGCGAACCCTGGCGAACGGCTTCGGCAAAAACATGCCATCCCAACTTTTGGCTCTCCACGCCCGGTCAGCCTGCGCTGACAGCAGACAGATTGGGGCTCCGGAACGCTGGGCGATTTTGATAAGGCCGGGCTTAACTTTGTGTACCGGTCCCCGCGGGCCATCCGGCGTAATCGCTACGTGCTCTCCCTGCCGTAGCTGCTCAATCAACCTAAACATCGCCTCCTTGCCGCCTCGAGAGCTAGAGCCGGCCACCGAGCCGATGCCGAAGTAGGTCATTGCACGCGCAATGATCCTACCATCTCGGTGCTCGCTGATTAGCGCTGACATGAAGCGCCCAAATTCAACACGACGGGCGGTGTAGAGATGTGGAAAAAGCAGTTGATGTCCGTGCCAGAAGGAAAAAATGCGCGCTTCGGTAGCGGGCCAGCGCACGTCATTGAGCACGCTAACTCGCAGCTCCCAGCGATACGTTGCATAGAGCAGCTTTAAAAGTCCTGCCGCAAGGAGGCCGAGCAGGGAAACCTCGAATGTCCTATAGAGGGCCTTCATCGGAATAGACAATGTACCGAGAACGTCGCGTCGCTACGATCTCTCTATACATTACATAAAAGATAGAAGCCAAGATTTCAAGAGCAGCGGGCCTAGATGGTAAAGAGCGCGGCAGCCGACCCGGCTCCCGCCACAGAGAATGTCCCTAATTGGCGCGAGGTATAGCTCTTGGGCAACAACGATGCCGTTGTCTCATCGAAAAGCAGCCTTGTTCCAAGACGGCGAATTTCACTTTGCATCTCGAAGGCGGCATTCAACGGATCTCCCAGCACCGTAAAGCCGTGCTCCGACTCGCTGCCGCCTACCGCGCCTGCCAACCCATGTCCTGATGCAATAACAGCCCGCACATCTAGTTTGATATGATCGCCTATCCCGCTTGACGCGAGACACAGCGGCTTAGCTGCGGCATCGAGCACGGCCTGCGCCGCCTGCAACGCCCGTTCGGCCTGAACCTGAGGCTCTCTGCCAACCCACAACGCGACGGAAGTGTCCTCTATGTTTTTGTCGGTCCTCCCGCCACAGCGATAGACAATATCCTGAATTTTATCAGCCCAACGATTCAAGAGTTGATCGATTTCAAGACTGGTATGTTGTTTGCGATCTTCGGAGGGCAGCGCTGCACGAACTACCAGAACGGAGACGGATACTGGTTTAAGCTGGGCGGTCATGGTCCTGCGGCCGTCTGTTTTATGGGTTCGGCCGAGTGACTCCAGGGAGCGGATCTGCACGACGATCTTCGCAGCACCGATGTTCAGCACATCGCCTGAATTGAGATCCTTCATGGAAGTCAGACGCACTCCGTTCAGGAATGTTCCATTAAGACTTTCGAGATCGGTCACGACCACTCCGTACGAGGAGCAATCAAAGGAGGCATGCCGCCGAGAGACGCTGGATTCCTCGATGATGATGTCATTGTCCCCCTCCCTGCCCACGCGAATTGAGTCGCCGTTCTTAAGCGAGACAAGCTGCTCCCTGCCATCGGGTAAGGCGACGGTGAGAGTGGCAAGAACCGGAGTGCGGCGTTCCATGATGTAAATTCGAAAGGTGCAGAAGCGCACTAGATAGGATTCGCCGACAGACTAGCGGGGTTCATCTGGTTCAGGCGGGTGATGATGGGATCGGGGTGCGATAAATCTCAATTGGGTGAGGATGTTACAGGAACCTAAAACGGCGGCTTAGGGACTGGGGGAGGCTGCACAAAGGCGCAGCCCCCCGCTTGGCCAAAGACAATTACTACGGAAGTATAACTCCCAGAAATTCACCTGCGACACTGTCCTCCACGTTGAGACTATCCCCACTCTGAACAATCGGCAGTCCTGGCTGCTCATCAGGGGAGTTCAGGTTAATCAGACAGCTCCCATGATTTTCCTTGAGCTTAAGATTGGATTTCTTTCCGCGTCCCCGCACATCAGATCGAAACTCTGCGATGGAGGGGTGCTCGAGTTGCTCGTCGTCATGGTAGCCAAGGCTGCAAGCAGCATAGGCGACCCCGGCACGATAGAACACGGCTCGCAGCACCAGCGCTTGAGCTTCGGTTTGATCTGCAGCGGCAGGAATCGAACTGGGGAGCGGGATCTTGACGGTTATCTTCAAGCGATCATCGCGTTTACTGCCATTCGACTTCAAGCGGTATTCCACCTTCCCGCGTGCCAAAGTGGCAACGCCGTCAGTCGGTATCAGGCGGGCTCTGATTCGGCGATCCTCATTGTCGCTTCGCTTAGAACCGCCGTGAGAATCCCGGTGCTGGTTGTCATCCGGCTGGGTATCATGGGTGATGCCATCATCGTGGCCACCACGTCCACTTCCGCCCTTAGCAAACGCACTATCCTGAGCTTGAGTCGCCACCAGAATCGCAGCGATAAGCAAGGTCTCTATTCTTCTCATATATGCTCCTTACGTATTATCTAATCGTCCAAACGAACTCGATCGGCAAACAGGACCCCGTTCACCCTCCTGCCCTTGGCATCGACAATCTCCCCGACTGAGAATTGCGAGAGACTGCTACGATGCCCAAAGTCCGTCTCGCTATCGACCGTGAAGACATTGCCTTGCACCGTAACGCTCGTCGCGCTGAGAGCTGTAATCGCTCCGGTCACCTCGATCTCCTGTTCCCCGCCTCCGCTTCCACCGCTTCCGCCAGACCCGCCGGTCGCACCGGAACCACCTGAGGCTCCGCCACCATCGTCATTTCCATGCCCGCCGTGTCCTCCGTTCCCTCCTGTGCCCGCACCGCCATGATCATCGCCACTATCGTCATTTCCACCTGAGCCATGATCGTCGCCACCGCTGCCGCCGGAAGCGCCCGAGCCTCCACTGCCGCCCGAACCACCGTTGCCGTCTCCTCCATGGTGCCGCCGCTCGACTTGTACATCTTCAACTTCAGCATCCTCAGTGCTCTCATCTACCGAGATACGCACCGTCACTACGGACGCGTCTGACGGAATTCCTGAAACCTGCGCACGGCTAGAAAGCGTACTACTTTCTATAAGCAGCTCAGCGTCTCCAACGACCTGGGAAGTAGCAATGCTGAATGTCCCGCTCATATCGGTCACTGCGCTGTCGCCGGTTTGCGACACCGTCACGGTCAGTCCGGAAAGCGGAGCGGCTCCCTGCCTTGATAAGACGGTGCCGTCAATTCGCAGTCCACCGGTACCGGACGACCCTCCGCCGGAACAACCGAGTGGCGCAATCAGCACACAACACAGCCCTACAAGCCCCAAATGTCGAAGCGACAAAGGCAGTCTCATTCCTTCCCCCCATTTATTACAGATTGCACATGACTAAATGCCCCCACTGCCACGCGGATGGTTTCTCCCCCCTTTTGGCCCTGTGGACTAAGATCTCTATCAAACTGAGACAGAAAATTTCTCGCACGCTGATGGAATGCTGACCCCTCCCTGAGGCACCACTCACGGATACGGCCGGCAAAGTGGGCTGGAATATTGTCGTACTCTGTTTTTATGTGCAGATTTGGAGTCTGAGCCGAACGCTCGCCAATCAGATTCTCCTCAACAGCAAGCATGAGATCATCCACATCCGAGGCCAAGAGCGACATACCGCCGACCACGTCGCCCTTTGGGACATAGAGCCTAGATGTGAGCTTGAGCCCGCCGCGGGATCGCTCGACGGCGCCGATACGTTCCAGCTCGAAGAGCACGGTATACGGATTGAGATCTGCGCTGACCGATGCAACTAATTGAGCAAATTCGCTCTGCTTTCCCTCAGCGCTCAGAACTCGGGGCTTTCCTGAAGCATTGCAAAAACGCTTACTATTTCGCCATGCACCGATGATTCTGGCAGCAAGGCTCTGACGAGCCTTAGAGATTGAATCCGACGAAAGCAATCGGCTCACGTCCTTGCGGTGCACGCCGGTCATGACGCTCAAGCGCGATGCGCTAACATCTTCTCCTGCCTGTCGCAGGCGATCTCGGGAGACTTCTATATAGACGGCTTTTAAGGTCTCGAGAACGTCACCCAAGCGAATCGAGTGCCTCACGCAGAAGCTCACGACAGGGCGAAGGAGGATGGGCAGAACGTTTTGCATTTTGTTTATGATGGGAATTTTTCCCACCCATCTATTAATAGTAGCCGCATCCATGGGCAAAGGCAAGCAATTCGATAACTATCAGTATTTATTAACTATATTGACTATGCGGCGCGCTCCGCAGGCACTCCGAAGGTGGCATCGAGCGCCTGAGAGATGGAGAATTTGGGCGCAAAACCCAAATCGCGCCTGGCTGCTGCTATGTTAAAATAGTGGTCGGTGTACATTTCATGCACTAAAAATCGAGTAAGGAGTGGGACTTCCTCCGACCCGCTAAGCTTCGCGCTCAGCTCCGAGAAACGAGCGACGAGCATCGCCAGCCATGGTGATACGGACTTCTTAACGCGCGTGAGGCCGTTTCGTTGCAGAACTTCGTCAATCCATTGCCACATCAATACCGGCTCGCCCTGTGTAATAAAGTAGGCTTTGCCACGGCATGCAGGATTCTCATCCAAGGCCTTCTCAGCCAATACATGCGCGTCCACGCAATCGTCGATAAAACAGAGATCAGTTTTATTCTTGCCGGAACCCACGCGCGTAAGTTTGCCCTGCCTTGCACGGGCCAAAATCGTGGGCACAAAGTTTCTATCGCCAGGGCCGAAGATGAGATGAGGTCGCAGGGCAATCGTGTAGAGGCTGGGTTTATTTGCGGCGAGTACCTCACGCTCGGCGATGGCCTTCGTGGCTGGGTAATAAGCCTCATGCGCAGGCGGATATGGTTGACTCTCATCAACGCCCCGTAAATCGCCTTCTCCGGCAACCACACTGGGCGAACTTGTATAAATAAACTTTCTGATTCCAGCTTTGCGGCAGGCCTCGAGCAGATTTCGGGTTGCGGAAACGTTCGTGCGGTAGAAGTCATTGTAATGCCCCCACATATCGACTTTTGCAGCAGTATGAAACAATGCATCACAGCCTCGGAGTTTCGAGGCGATATCGATCTTGGGCGATCCGAGATCAACCTGCACTGATAGCACCCCCAGTGAATTCAACTCGGGATAGTGCCCACGCGAGAGCGAAACTACCTCATGTCCGGCCTGCCTCAACGCTCGGCACAAGGCCAGACCCACGAATCCCCCGCCGCCCGTGACTGCAAATTTACTCCTCACCGCACTCACTGCACCTTGCCCTCAGAGGCCATTTGCCCCAGTTTATCACGAAAAATTTTGGCGTTATGCCGGGCATCGACAGGAAAAGATGGATGAAAGAAAATCTTTTCAATCTGCGAAGTCAGCGAATTACTCTTGGCAAGATCTCGTAGCTCCCTGCGCAGCATCTCACGACTCTCGTCACTAGTCGGCCAATGCTGGGGATACGGCTCAACCACGATCGCCGGCAACGCCCCTGCTCCATTTGTGTAGTTGACCAGGGCTGCTCGCCGAATTTTCGGATGCTGATTGAAAATGCGCTCTATCGGAACGCTGTACAATGGCTTCCCAGCAAAGGTCACCACATGCATTTGTCTACCGCAAAAATACAGATTCCCCTCGGCATCAAGGTAGCCCATATCACCCATGCGGTGCCAAAAGCCATCTCCATCCGAGATTTTCGCTCGCTGGTTAGCTTCTGGACGATTCAAATAGGCGCGGGAAACGTTCTTTCCTCTAACTATAATCTCTCCGATCTCGCCGGGGGCAAGCGTTGACGTCCGAGAAATTTCAGAAATTGGCTCCGCCGAACTTTGAATGACCCGCAATGCAATGCCGCTCACAGGCTTTCCGACGAAAGTCCCCGTCTCCCCTGAGACAGCCCTAACAACCGAAGCGCCCAGAATGCTCGTTGCCGAAACTAACGTCACCGGGAGGGCCTCAGTCGCCCCATAGGGAGTATACGCCTCACATTTTGGCAAACTTTCTCGCACTCGCTGCAGCGTCGCTAGCGGAACGGGAGCTCCGGCCATGAAGACTCGCTCCACAGACGGCAACGTCGAGCGAGTCCGGGTGCAGTACTCTGAAATTTTCTGCCACAGAGTTGGAGAGCCGAAGGAATTCGTTATCGCCAGATCGTCGATTATACGGACGATTCTTGCCGGATCCAGAGCCAGCGGCTTACTGGTGTCCAGGGGCGGGAATACGCTGCAGATGCCGAGGGCCAAGTTAAAGAGTGAAAAAATGGGGAGTAAGGGCAAATCCCGCTGCCCCGCCCGAAGGCCAAAGTCGTCGCTAAAAATTCGAAGCTGCTCGGCCACCATCTCCTGGGAAAAGACTACTCCCTTGGGAGTGCCGGTACCCCCGCTGGTGAATGCGATCATGGCCGTATCAGGAGCAGGTGCCAGGCCGAGCGGGGTGGCTGAAAATTTCTTCAGGACTCCGAGGTGGGCCTTGCCAAGGGCCAGCCATTGATTGGCGCATATACTAAAGCGAAGTTTTGGGAAAAGTTTCGGCTTGAGATATCGAAGCAGGTGCGCTTTCGGTGAACCGATGAAGACATCAGGCTCAATATCGGCAATCGCCCTGAAAATGTTGTCTCTCCCCATGCCGGGGTCGAGGTATACCGGAATTGCAGCTCGTCCCATGACCGCGTAACTCAATGCCAAGAATTCCACCCCTGGCTGAACCAGCATCAAGACTCGATCCCCGGCTTGCAGCCCCAGCTCCGTGAGTCCGCGTTCGTACTTGGTTACTAAGGCACCGAGTTCCTTGTAATTGAGCTGCGTGTAACGAACGGTATCAGGGAAGAAGTTGGGGTTAATTGCGGCGGTCGCATAGGGATTCTTCTCGGCGTACGCGCGGAATGCACCGTAGAGGACATTGGGGCGGGCCTGCTCGCCTCGTACAATCGAAGCATCCTCCGGATTCGGCATCCCAAGTAGAAATGAGCGGATAATATCGCAACAAATCTTGGGAGCGTCTTCGAGCACCAGGTGAGAGGCGTCGGGGAGCTCCCTGATGCGCGCCTGCGGGAAGTGCTGCGCGACTTTGTTCAGCATTTCGCGGTGGAAACAGATGTCTCGAAGCCCCCATATGATCTGAACTGGAACGTGCCGGAGCTCCGGAAGCCTTTCCGCCATGTTCATCATTTCGGAATAGCTCGGGTGAGAGCTATCGAAGGGAATATCAGCTACAAAATCCCATAAGGCAGTTCGACGCGCGCGGGTCGCGTAGGGGTACATGTATCCCGCGCGGATCTCCTTGGGAATTTTCTTGGAAACTCCCAGCGAAGTAGTCAACTTCAAAAAGCGCTTGGTGTGTTTGGTAAAAAATGGTCCTACCAGCGGACTCGCCGCCGTCTTGATAACTTTCGGTAGACTTTCGGTTTCGGTAAGAGTTGTATTTAAGTAGACGAGGCGCTCGATCGATGGAACCATGCGAACAGCGAGGCCCGTTCCTATCGGGCCACCCCAATCGTGCATGACCAGAGAAAATTTGGATATTTTCAATTGAGCGAGCAGCTCCTGAAGATGGGCAATGCGATCGACGGCGCGAAAATGTGCGTCCGTAGGATGGTCTGAAAGTCCGCAGCCGATATGATCCGGCGCTATAACGCGAAAGTATGGCTGAAGCTCCCGGATGAGGTTTCGGTAGTAAAAGCACCAGGTCGGATTTCCATGTAGGAGTAAGACAACGGGGCCCGAGCCCTCGTCAAGGTAATGCATGCGGAAGCCTGCGACGGTCGCGAATCGAGATTGATACGGGAGATGGGCTTGCAAAGAGAAGCGAGGCACGTTACCTCGAGCCCCTTACCACTGAACGCCGATGAAGATGGCATTGAGTCCGCTGCCGAAAGCGGTCAAGAGCACCTTATCGCCGGTCTTTAGATTTTTTTCCTCCGAACCAAGAGCCAGTGCGGTCGGCATCGCAGCCGAAACGAGATTGCCGTACTTTCGATAAATCGTGTACTCCTTCTGCAGGTCAAGTCCCATTTCTTTGTAGAAAGCGTCGTTTACTTGCTTTCCGACTTGGTGACAGAAAATATGTTGCACATCATCGCTGCTCCAGCCGAGGACCTGGCTGGTATCCTTCCACACCTTTGCGCCGACTTTTGCTGCAGAGCTGATAAGCTTCGAAGACTCCGTCGACATGATGGGCACAATTTCTTCCGTCTGCGCCATATAATAGTCACCATTTCCGGCGCACAGATCACTAAATTGGCTGGCTGAGCGTGTAACGGCTCCAAGAATACGATGCTTCTTCGTTGCGATGCTGTCGTGGCAAAGCACGTAGGCGACCGCACCGCAGCCGAGAGTAAAGGTTGGCAGAATTTTAATTAAATCCTCTCGGCCGATATTCGGCTCGCGTTCGAGATGTTTGAGGCTCGATTCAATGATGCGGTTGGTATTCTCCGGAGACACTAGTATTCCAGCCTTCACGATCCCGCTCTCGATCATGTTGCCAAGCGTCAGGATTCCGTCGGAGAAGCCGATGCAGGCATTGGTGATATCCATGACCAATGCGTCTTCACTCATTTTCAAATTGTTGTGAATGAGGCAGGCATTGGAGGGTTCGAAGTAATCGCGCGTAACCGAACAATTGAACAATGCCCGAATATGTTCCTTGTCGAAGCCCACGCCGTCCAGTGCCTTCTTGACTACCTCGGTTCCGACCGCGCTCGGCATCACTTCCGACTTCCAAAGGTACCGCGTCCTAATCCCTGAGAGTTTCTCTAAGGTACCGAAAGGGATGCCCAATCGGGTGTAGAGCCCCGACAATTTGTCCTCTATTTCTGCCGAGGTAACTTCTGCGGTGGGGAAGAGGGTTGCAAAGGACTCAATACAGACGTGTTTAAACTTGAAAGAAATCATCTCATTCCCCAATCCAGAGGCAACGCAGGACGACACTTATCTATCCGCGCACTCGGATAGACCGCCCTTTGAAAAAGTCTAACGTTATTAAAATGTTAGAGCGTCAGCACTGGGTTCTAATTCGGACTAATCTTATACACAACCGCCCGCCATAACAACCCCGCCGTTATTCTCAGAGAATTATCAGTTCACTGATTTTACAGAGCGTATAGTGGTAAATAGTTGAACTTTGCCTGAGTGTGAGGACGAAGGAAGCCCCGCCGTTATTCTCAGAGAATTATCAGTTCACTGATTTTACAGAGCGTATAGTGGTAAATAGTTGAACTTTGCCTGAGTGTGAGGACGAAGGAAGCCCAAAGTTTGGGCGCGCAAGGGTCAGGTTTGAGGCAAAAAGTCTCGGGAAATCGTGAATGGGCCTCACGACAACGGTAAAAGTCCAGTTTCTGGTAACAAGTCGCCTATCCAGCTATCAGATATGCCACTGAGGCAAGTGGAGTGCGCTATTTTCCAAGCGCGGCGACGCGGGCGGATATGTACCCAAAGGAAAAATGACCCCAACCTCCCGTCTCCGATATCTTAGCGAAGCATCTTTGTACTTGAAGTAGATATCAAAGTACCAAGCCTTCCCCTCAGCCCGACGCTTCGGGCAAACAGATAAAATTCTAGGTCTATGACTATTGCGTAGCGAAGTCTTGGTCGATTTGGGCAGACTGCCTGGTGTTGTTTTAATTAGAGTTGCGCGTCCAACACAGGTGAGCCCCTGCGCACGCCGCGACTCGACGATCGCTACCCTTCGCTGTTCGAGCTTCTCCTGCATCAGGCGCGCATACGCATCTTGGGACAACTGCTCATACCCCGGCAGCCTGGAATATCGGAGGATAACAATGTCCGTATAATCCTTCACGTGCGGATTTCTCCCACGTCTCACTGCGGTATTATATTCAGCCCACCGAACTATCTTAAATTTTCTCTCGATACCCCGAATTGCATCATGAAAGCAATTGTAGCCAGGGTAGTCCGAAATCCGATCAACAAGCCCGTCCTTAACCGGCTGCAGCACCGTATAAAAGAAGTACTCCTCAACATCCTCGGGCGCCGGTAAGAACTCATTGGAATAGCGTCGATCCCATACCGTCCCACCACCATGTGACGTCTCTAACTTTACCGCACGAGCAACGCCGGAATTAAAATCTCGCATGAACGACGCGCGATTACCTTGAGGGAATAGTGCAGGGCCCTGAATGTGATTGCCTTCAATCGCCAGAGCATATAGCTCCACCCCATAACGGTGGGTAAATTTGGCAGCCAGGCCCAGAACCGTAGACTCCAGCCGCTGATTGTTGACAAACCAAAGCCTCGACTGGACCGTTCTGGTCGTAAGGAAATTGACCTTGTCGGGGTCTTCTATGCGCGGATGATATCCCATGACAATTCATCGGAAATCTCCACGAAAAGTTTCTTGATCGATAAAAAAAATTTCGAATATGTCATTCGGATAAGTCTCTGAGACTATCTAAACGAATATAGAGACGCTGAGCTCCCGGACAAGTCTCTGAGAGAATCAGATCGGATAAAATCAAGGGCGCAGGGCAAGCCGCATGGCGGACTCCTGCGACTCCATGCTCCTTACCAGCTGGAACTGCACGCGCGTACGGTCAAGGTTTTGCTGCGGACGATGAATTCTAAAATAGGTATCGCCGTTTAAGTAATCGGTAAGAAAACGTACTCCCAGAGTTAGTGCAATGATACGCGGAGCAAAAGGCATCAACTCCGCCTCGCGCGGCGTAAGCTCCGCACCGAAGCTCGCCATAAACCCCTTGGCCAAAGCCTGATAGTACTCCTGCGACATGAAAACCTTCGCTACGTCCACTTCGTCCTCAGCGGCAGCACAGCATGTGCTGCGCACTAAGTCGCCGAAGTCATAAAGCACCGTACCAGGCATGCAGGTATCGAGATCGACCACGCCAAATCCCCTACCGGTCTTTGTATTGAAAAGCACATTATTGACCTTGGGATCGCTATGACTTACTCGCAGGGGGACTTCCCCGGATTGCAAGGCGTCCATGATCAACATTCCTGTCGCTCGTTGGGACAAGGCAAAATCAATCTCAGCACGGACGCTTGCCTTTCGTCCCTTGGCGTCGCGCCGCAGCGCCTCATCAAATGCCTCGAAGCGAAAATTCGTATCTTGAAACCGTGGAATCGGCTCCTGAAGCTCACTCACATCGAGGAGAGTAAGATACCGCAGGAATCTTCCAAATGTCAGAGCGGCCTCATAAGCGTGGGCCGCATCCGGGCAAACATCAAAGCTTCGCGAATCTTCGATGTAGTAATAGGTGCGCCAGTACCCCCCGAGCTCATCCTTATACCAAGCGCGTTCGTCACGCGCAGGCACCACCTCCAGGGCAACATCTCCCGGCTCGGTCTTGCTCTGACTCCGCAATTCTTGCAAATGCCGGGTGACCCGCAGCACATTTCGCATAAGAAGCGGCACGTCTTTGAACACCTGCTCATTGATTCGCTGATGGATGTAACGAACCGTGCGTGCTCCGCTGCCCCATTCACTTCGATAAGTCTGATTGATGTGTCCCGCCTTGATGGGCGCAATTGAAATGAGCTCCCCGTCGATACGAAACGACTGGGCAATCTGGCGGAGGTCAACTTCCATGCTATCGATACTCTAAAAATTACTTCACCCTAACGCATCCAATACAAATCTTCAGCATCTGAATGCCATCCTGGAAATCGCAGTAAGACATTACTCTACGGTCGACGAGCGAGAATCTCTGAATTAATACAAGAGGATAGCATCTTTCCCTCTAGTGAAAAGATTCAACCTCGGCGATACTTGCGGCTGTTGGCTCTTGAGTAACGAAGTAAGGAGCGACCGATGGATCATTATGTTCTTTTAACTCGCATTTCAGAACAGCCCGTTGCAAACCGCGCCTGTGCTTCGCTTGAAGACGCCGGCATCCCGGTTATGCTCGAGCATGTAGAGGTTACAAGCGGCGGCACTCGCGCTTCTAATTTTCGACTCTTTGTCCCCGATCAGCACGTACAAGCAGCGCAGAAGTTGGTTAGTAACTTCGTACCAGGACTCTACTCATCCTCAGCAAGTTACGGTAGTTTCGCCGCCCGTTAGAGATCGCTCGGCCCGTTAACGCGCCTCAAAAATAGACGTCGAGCAAAACCGCCGCGAAAAACAACACACTAGCGGCACCATTTCGCGTGAAAAATGCGGCGTCGATCTTTTCTAAATTTCCGGGTCCAACGAGGCGATGCTGACTGGCAAGCAACAACCCAAAGAGGGATAGCCCAATCCAGTAGATAGCCCCAAGTCCTCCCGCCAAGCCGAACAAGCCCAAAAAGCCCACAGCCAGTACGTGAAATATTCGCGCAACCAAGAAGGCCTGCCCCTCGCCCAACCACACCGGCAGCGAGAAGAGCTTCTGCTTGCGATCAAAGTCGACATCCTGGCAGGAGTATAGAATATCGAAACCTGCCACCCAGAAGACGACCCCAAGCATCATCCACACCGGCAATATCGCGAATCGACCAGTGAGCGCATACCATACCCCACCGGGCGCCATCGCAAGCGCAACTCCAAGTATAAGATGCGACGAAGCGGTAAATCTCTTGGCCCACGAGTAGCCGCACAAAACCGCCAGCACCAGCGGGGCCAACAACAGGCAGTGCATGCCGAGGATTCCGGCAGCCGCTAAAAACACCGTCACCGCCGCCGAAAAGAGCAGCCAGGCGCTCCGCACGCTTACTTGACCGCTCGGAATTTCACGCGACTGCGTGCGCGGATTGAGGGCATCTATGTCCCGATCGACCAGACGATTGAAGCTCATTGCGGCCGTTCGAGCCGCTACCAATGCAATAATAATTGCCAGTAGTGATGACATGGGGACGGGCCGAGCAACTGAAACGTAGGCCCACATGCTCAGAGCAAAAGGCATGGCAAAAATACTATGCGAGAACTTCACGAGCCTGCCCCAAAGTATGACTTCGTGCGGACCTCGGGCCATGCGCACCTGAGCTTCCACCTAATGCACCTCGCCTGATTCTGCGTTGGTAGAATGTTCAGCAAAGTCCATTCCCAAAGATTGTAGGCTCTGTAGTGTACGCAAGGTCTCCTGCCACCGATTCGTTGCATCTGATACGTCAACACGCACCTCATTAGCACCCAAGCAGAGGGTGAGCACGCCGCTCACTTCGGCAGGCAAGAAATCGTTCTCCTGAATCGAAGGGATGTTGTCGAGAAATAGCCGTGATAACATCAGCGCACGCATGCGAAGTTCAACGCTCGGTCCGCCGCCGTTCCACTCAGGCGCATAATCCAAATGAAACACCGTAAAGCCCGGATTTTCGTCTTGAATCGCCCGTAACCGATGCAAGTGCAAAAAGCGATCTTCCCAGCTATCGTCCGCCGACAGGGTCAGGCAACAGGATGATTGTGCGCCAAAGCGGTGTACCCAGCGCATTACATCCAGCCATTCCGCCGCAGAAAAGCGCTGCCCCCTGCGGCGCAGCGCTTTGTCCAAAAGCATCCCGCCACCAATTCCGGAAATCCCCTTAAGTCCGGCGGTTACTAACCGCGAAACAATTTCCGAGACCGGCACCTTGGAATTACGGGACAGTGTTAGAAGCTGGGGAACGGTGAAACCCTCAAGAGACACCGGAAATTTCGACCGGATATGATGCACTACTCGTTCGTAAAAATGGACGTCAAATAAATCGGATTGATGCGGAAGCAATAAAATCTGCTGTGCACCCCGCTTCAAACCCTTTTCAATCGAAGCATCCAATTCAGACAAATTATGGAGAGTTTTTCCGCCAATGAAGCTCACATGAGCTACTCTGCGTTCCGGGAATACCCTTCCCCGTGCCGAATCCGCAGCCAATCCCAAATCCGCGACCGATGCGCGCTCCGCCAACCGAATTCCGTCACGAATGCTCAGTCTGCCGCCGCTTACAACCCGGCCAAGCACCTCCCCAAGCTCCTCTTCTTTAACCCCACGAATCGCTCGCCGATTGAGCAAGGTGAAACTAGCGGAGTGGTAACGAGTTTGCGGCAGCAATTTACTTGATGCAGCCTTGTCATAGAATGAATTCAATCCCGCCAGAGCGTTATCATCAAGGTAGAATGAATATCGTTCCGTACTGAATTTCATGGCCGACCGCTGCGTGACGTCGAAATCACCGGCATCTGCGCGAATAAGCTCGGCACTCGCCTCCACGCAGCGACGCAGCATCTCCTGCAGCGCCTGATGCTGCTTGAGATTCAGCGCCCCAGGACGCACCGCCCAAATCAGGAAAACGAACGGCTTCCCGGTCAGCCTATCCCAGGCGCTCACTAAATCTTCAATCACCGGCATTTTGGCAACGTCGGCTGGAATCTCGTCTTTGAGCACCAGCATCCCCTCGCTATCCCGCAAATGAGCAGGATCAAAATCTGCTCCTACGCGCACGAGCCTTGGGCTTACCTTCCACTCCTCCCTCAGCAATAGGCGAAGCAGAACCGCGGAAGTTCCGGCGCCATCGTACATATATATAGTATCAAGCTGCTCGAGGCGGTTCTTCGAGCACAGGAGCAGGGAGTCCGAACGTTCCGAACAGGCCAGACCATAATCAAGACCGACATAACCCCCATGCGCCGCAAATTCGGATGCGGGAATAAGGGCAACATCGAGTTCCCCTTCATGCATCCGGCGCACGTTCTCGGTTACGCCCAGCTCGGAATAGGCCGCAAAATCCAGCTCCCGCAGAAGCTGATACGGCTTGGTCCCCAAATAGGCCAGGTTTCCGATGCGGATGCGGCGCGTTTTAGTTTTTGACATGTGAACAGCTTAGGCTTGCGGGAATGGGCAGTCCATCCCAACAGCGCGCGCCGTGCGCCGCGCTGGCGCGCCTACGGCTCTTCGCAGCCGATCGATACGTTCGAGGTGCATGGTTCTCGCGGTCATTTCATTGACCGCTCCAAAGCCGAAATCATTTGCACCGCAATGCCGCGAGAACTGAATCGCTTCCATGCTGAAATAGCGGGTGGAGGCGCGCCGGTACGGGATTGAAGGTAAACACAGCGACCCCACCGCCAAAAGTCTCAGCAGCTGAAAATCCAATGTGCCGCGATCGGGCATGCGTGCCGGAAGCTTGGATTCATCAAAGCCTGGCATCCAGCAATCGATCGGCAATTGCTGCGCAATTTCATTGACGTGCATGAGTTCCTTCGCCAGTTCCAGCGGAGTCGAAAAGCCCAAGACGTTTGTCATGAGGCTGGCCGGCATCCCGGCCTCACGCACGGTCTTAAGAACGTCAACCACCGAGGAAGGCATCATGCGCTCGAGCCCGGCATCCTTAAGGCGATGGAGTACATTCTCGAATCGAGGAGATTCGCCCTCGGACTGGCGCGAAGCAGAAGAGACCATCCATGTAACGAGGTCGTCCACCGACGGACCAACCATGGTAATACCTGGACGACAGGCTGAAATCTCGCGGAGCACTTCGAAAAGCTCGCCATCAAGCTTGTCGTAATCGATCTCATCGATGACTACCCGAACATTCTTATGACGGATACCTTTGAGCAGCCCCTGCGACAATTCCAATATTTCTGTCGGCTGGTAACGCGCTGACCAGGACGAGAGCGGGAGCATCACTAACGGTTCTGGTGGCGTCACTTCCTCGCCCGGATGCCCAAGCTCCACGAGCTTCATCAGCACAGGAAGCGATGCTTTCGTGAGCAGCATTTCAATATCGCGCATATTCAGCGGCAGTCCGGCAGCAACTCGATCAGCGATGCGAGAAAATCCGAATTTCGCCAGGCAGCTGCGGGCAAAATCTTCCTTGGACTGCGACCTACCAAGCCCGGGCACGGAGTCCAAGAGGACTGCCTTGCCACCGATGATGCCGAATTTTGCCAAACTGCCCATCGTACCCTAGTCTCCTGCTTCCACGGTAAACTTATCGAAGCCAACCACGACTCCCTGCGAATCCTGGGCGGGGGAGTGCTCTCTCCAGCGTTCCGCCAGCCCATGGTCGTGAATCCCCATTTGATCGAGAATTTTCATCGCCATCATGTCGATCAACTCGTTGAGGCTTGCCGGACGATGGTAAAAGCCGGGCATCGCGGGGACGACTCGCGCCCCGGCCTTGCTCAGTTTCAACATATTTTCGAGGTGAATCGCGGAAAGCGGTGTCTCGCGAGGAACGATAATCAGTCTGCGATTCTCTTTGAGACAGACATCGGCCGCGCGGTGCACCAGGTTAGCAGAAATTCCATTGGCAATTGAGGCCATCGTTCCCATTGAACAGGGGGCGATCACCATGCCGTCAAACAGCGCAGAGCCGGAAGCAATCTTGGCGCCAATGTCGCGAGGATTATAGAAAATGAAATTGTCGGCAGCGCGACCAATCAACGTCTTTGCATCCAACGAACCAAAGGAGCACTTGATATCCTCCTCTTCGCGCAGCACCCGTAGTCCCGCTTCAGAGATCACAACGTGCACCTCTCCTAGATGTTGCTGAGCAACATCGAGTAGACGCAGTGCATAGCGCATACCGCTGGCGCCCGTGAGTGCAAAGACCCAGCGCCCCTGTAACGTTGGCATTAACTCTCTATGTCAAAAAAAGCGATTTAGACACGAGCACGAGGAAGAAAGCCGAAAGCCACCACAGCAGACCAGCCCACAGAACCGTCAAGGATTTAAAAAGCAATCCCGTAACAGACGATCCCAGCACTTCGATTATGTACGATCCGAAGTGCGTAACCGCGTCAATTTAGACGAAGAATTCACCTAAATCTTGCGATCATTCTTTCCAATACCCGCGTCCGAGAGCGGCTGCGTATCGGGTAGATTAGCTACCTAAAGGCAGGGCCCCCATAGACTTCCAGCGTTATAACAAAGAACCAGGGCTTGAGCAACAATACCGTGCCCCAAAAACAGTGAAAATCTAGGAAGTTGCGACCCTAGGGACGAATGGCGTGATACGCGTAAGCTATGCCAAGACTCAGAGACTTGTACCGAACGTGCTCGAAGCCCGTCGCCACGAGAATGGCCTGAAAATCCTTGGCACAGGGGAAATTCTTCGAAGTCTCAGGGAGGTAGGTGTAGGCGCGGCGGTTGCCGGTCAGCAGACCCCCTATCAGCGGCATGACATAACGCGAGTAAAATCGAAAAATTCGGCCAAATACGAGCCCCTGAGGCTGCCCAAACTCTAGGATTAAAAGATTTCCGTTAGGTCTGAGCACTCGGCGAAGTTCGGCGAGCCCGCGGCGCAGATCCTCGAGGTTCCTCACACCGAACGCGACACTGACAACATCGAAGGTACGATCGGGAAACGGCAATTGCAGCGCATCACTTTGCAAGAAGGTCGGCCTGGCTGCAGCTGCGGCGAATTTCTTTTGCCCCTCGTGCATCATGGGGAAACAGAAGTCGGCTCCGATACAACGCCCGAATCGTTCTTTGAGGAGTGGAATGAGATCTCCAGTTCCCGTGCAGACATCAAGCGCCAGACCAGTTTTCATTTCGGGAGCCATACGCACCAGCGTCCTGCGCCAAAGATGGTGCGTGCCCATACTCAGGACGGAATTGGTCAGATCGTAGCGATGCGCAATTGAGCCGAACATTGCTCGCACTTCGCTGCCGATTACGCGGACGGTCATAGGATATAACTCACATAAATTCGGCGGTAAGTCTCGCATATGAGCGGTAGGCGGGTAAATGCCTGCGATGGGCGACGAAATTCTCTCCCCTGCAGCGCCTTGCACCACTTGAGGAGGGAAACACTTGAGCTATAGGGGGGACCGTGCGAAACAGAAGAAGAAGAATCTATTCAAGGCAGCAGCGACCCATGGCAGGCGAAATAATCCCAGTCACCACCGAAGATAATCACTTCCAGCATGTAGAAGTGATCAAGCGCAATCGCGAGAAGCGGCATCGCCACGGCAAGTTTTTTGTCGAGGGAGTTTCTTCGATTAACCTGGCGCTTGAACACGGCTGGACCTTCGATACCTTGGTGTTTTCGAGTGCCAAGGTACAGTCCGACTGGGCGAAGGAAGTCGTCGGACGCGCACGGGCAAAAACCTTGCTCGATCTTACGCCCTCGCTGCTTGAGAAATTGAGCGACAAAGAAGATAGCTCGGAGGTTCTCGCGCTGCTACAAATTCCGCAGCGCTCTCTTGCGAACCTCAAGCCTTCCCCTACTGGGCTCGTCGTTTTATTCGATCGCCCGAGCAGTCCGGGCAATCTCGGAACTCTTATTCGCTCGGCGGACGCCTTTGGAGCCGATGCTATCGTGATCAGCGGCCATGCGGTCGACCCCTTTGACACGCAAGTGATTCGAGCCAGCGTAGGGACCTTTTTCGTTCGCCCCGTGATCTCCATCCCGTCGCCGCAGGACTTCAAGGCGTGGCTCGATTCTGCTGCCGCAGCCGGAATTCCGTATACGACTGTCGGCACTTCCGCTAAGGCCGAAGCTCAGTGCTTCGATGTTTCGCTTAGACGCCCGCTCGTACTATTGCTTGGTAATGAAGCGACCGGGTTATCGAAGGGCTACAAGGAAATGAGCGAGTTGATGGTAAAAATTCCGATCACCGGCACAGCGTCTTCACTGAATGTAAGCTGCGCGGCTTCTATCTTTTTGTATGAATTGGCAAGACAGGAGAACTGAATCAAGTGCGGGGCCGAGTGTAAACCCCAAGGCCCCGCACTTCTCCTTAACTAAGCTTGCTTGTCCAAGCGCTTTGCGCGGGCTTCCGGATCAGGATGCGTGGAGAACAATCCACCTTTGCCGCCCTTGGCCGCGATCTTGCGAAGCGCCGCAGCACCAGATTTCGGGTCATAGCCGTTGCGCTTCATGAATTTAAGGCCGTAATCATCAGCATCCTTCTCATTATCCTGCGAGAACTGTGCCTTTACCAAACCTTCCGCCAAACCGCCCAGCTGATCGGCCGCGAGCTTTCCAGCAACACCGCCGCCTACAGCCGACGTCCCCGCCTTCTTTGCAGCAGACGCCAAATACGCCGTGCGAAAGCGCGACTTGGAATGGCCGAGTTTGATATGTCCGATCTCATGTCCAATGACGGAGAGCACTTCAGCATCCGTCATGGCGTCCATAAGTCCGCTATTGATGCGAATCGTGCCGTTAGCCAATGAAAAGGCATTGATGTCGGGATTGAGGTACACTTTGAAATCCAGCTTCAATCCGTCTTCCGAGCGATGTGCCTTCGTCAGCTTTTCTAGACGCTGTGCATAGGAGCTCGAATCGGGAGCGATCTTGTTGCTCTTGTCCGACCAAGAAGCGTACTCAGAGGAATACGAGGCAATGTCTTTATCATTGAGCGTTGCGGCCTTTACCACATCGGTGCCGGCTGAAATGCGATCGCTCAATCGCGAGCTTCCGCCGCCTAATCCGCTACTTAAATCACTTAATCCGGGGAATCCGAGAGAGAGGAGACTGACGAGAACGAAGGAACCAGTGACTATCTTCTTCATATACAACCTTATTAACCACCAAAAACCCGCTAGACACTTATCCGTACAAACACGAACTCTGCTCCAGGCCGTGGATTTGCTCTGTTCTATTAGACAGTTAGCTATCTAGGGCACCCTAATTACCAGCAGCCTGTTGGCCTGCTCACGCGGATCGACTACCACCCGCTTGGATACTCCTTTTGCATTCACATTCAGCTCGATCGAAGCTCCGTCCGCAGCATCG
>JAYRHW010000236.1:0-3051 GCA_041907145.1 Bdellovibrionota bacterium | reverse complement strand
TCGAGCAGTGGCTCCGGCTCGATGTCTGCGACCCTCCCGGTGTTCGCAAGCTGGAAATTAAAGTCGACTTCACGAAAGCGTCGAATGACAGCATCGTCTTGGAAGGAAGCCTTGCGGTGCCCGCCGACTTCCATGCGAACGGCGCGAGCATCATCGTCAACATCGGAGGAGTCGTAAAGGGCTTCACTCTCGACGCGAAAGGCAGGGCGCGAATCGGCTCCGATCAAGTTCAGCTCGTCGTGAAATCGAACAAGGGAATTGTCTCAGCCCAAGCTGCGAAACTCACGATTCGCTTTGAAAAAGGCGCGTTGGCTTCGACGCTCGTCGACGACGGAATTGAAGACAGGACGGTGACGAATCAAGCGGTGCTAGTCCCCGTAGAGATCGAGCTAGCTGGAACGATGTTTGCTGAAGCGCATACCTTGAGTTACACGGCCAAAGCGGGCAAGTCGGGGAAAGCGAAGTAGGGAAGTGGGGCGCTGCTTCTGACCGACTCGTTGAGCGAGTTCCGGTACACCATTACTCTCCCGATGACCGTAGCGGAGCGGTGGTGGCCGGGCCAAACCGCCAACGAGAGGAGCGAGTCGAGTGGAGTAAGGTGGAGTGATCGATTTCTCGTTCTCTCTTCCTTCGTCGAAAATGGTCGTACACGGCGTACCCGAATTCCAGAAAAATGCCCAGGACGTAGCTGATGTAACCGGCTAGGAAGCGCATCGTTGGCATTTCGGATCCAGTGTCGTAGAACCATCGGGCCACGGAGTTCTGGGCCATTAATCTATCGTTGGAGTTTATCATGCGCTTAAATCTATCCGCTCTACTCGCGGCTAAAGTGTCGTTGTTGGCACTTTTGACGGCAGGCACCGTGAACGACGCATCGGCAACCACTGATTGCGTTTTCACCAAGAAAGGTAAGACTTGGGAGCTGGTTTTCAACTGTACGACGGATGCCGCCATCGTGATTCCCGACGGTGTGACAGTCGACGGCAAAGGTTTTTTTGTGAGCATCGTGGATCCTCCCGGTGGAAACTTCAGCGGCGCGGCTTTTACGAATAGTGGAAAGTCTGCAAACTTTAAAAATTTTTCACTTACCGGTTTTCTTGACCTTGGGTGTGTTGCGAATGTGCCGATGGGCATCGATCTGAACGGTGCTGCGAGCAAGATAACAGGCGTTACCGTCAAGCTCTTTAAAAACGGGAACAGCAGCGAGTGTCCTGAGACAATTGCAATTCACGCCGGAAACTTTCCAGCCAATCCAAACGCTCCGTATCTGAATGTTACGGTAAAGAATTCGCGAGTTGACGCGATGAGCCGTGGCATTGTGATCGACGGAAAGATGAACGCGCGAATTGAAGGGAGCATTATGAATCCATTCATCGCGAGCTCGCCGGTAGAACGGGCCGCGGTCGCCGGATTGGGCGGAGCCAAGCTGACGCTTGCGTCGAACAATTTCAACGCAATCCGCAGTGCCGGCCTGAGTGCGATGGCAGTGCTCCTCCAAAGTGCCGGTAAAACCACGATCCAGCGTAATACTCTGAAAGGATGCGATAGCGGCATCATCATAACTGGCGGAGGCACGACGACGATCACGAAGAACGAAATCACGAACCCTCATCGATTCGGCGTGCTCGCGAAAGATTTTGGCGGAAGCAATTCTTTGATCACGATTACCCAAAATCTCATTCAAGACGCGCTTGTCGCGGGTATCGATATCGATACGAGCACCGCTGCGGCAGCGAAAAATACGATCTCACAAAATACCATTCCGGATAGCTCAGTCAGGGGCATCCTCATTGCGGGCCCCGGCAACACTGTTCAGAAGAACACCGTTCAAGGTGGTACCGGCTTGGATATTGAGAACATCGGCGCAGGAAACACTTACAAGCAGAACATCTGCGACACCTCGAGCGGCCCCCCGGTCGATTGCGGGATGTAGATGTGTAGATGAGGAGACTCGTGCGCTGTTGTCCCGTAGCGGACCTCTCCAGATCGGAGTCAACAATGCGGTCGACCAAGCGTCTCAAGATAAACTGCAGTTTGCCCTCCGTCAGTCAGTGGCTCTCTTTCTTTGTTGTGGTGACAATGAGGTGAGCAAGAGCTGCGGAGCAGGCTAACAATTCGCTGGACCAGTCGCGACTCGGATACATTGGTGCAAGTCGAATCGTTACGTATACGTCGTCCATGAAACCGCCCTCGACCCTCTCTGAGTTCAAATTCCTGATGGCCGCTTCAATCGTCCTTTCCGGCATATTGCTTGTCGGTTTGGGTTTGGCATTGCTTGTGAAGGCGAGGCGGATGGAAGATGCTGGTCAATTCTATGCACCTCGGAGTTCCTGGAATTGGACCTCCCTGGACTACGTTGCTTGTGTGCTATGCCTTCACCTTTCTGCTCCGGTGCTACTTCTTTAAGGGATCTTCGTTTGTCATGCGTCTGGCATTTCCAGCCGTCATGCGGGCTTCTTCGAAAGAGAGAGAGCAATGACGGGGACCGAAGCGTCAACCCCTGCGCGATCGCCGCTCGGTCCCATAAACATTATGCCTTGGGAGGTCGATATGGGAAGTTGGGGGATCGATGCGTTCGCAAATGACACCGCGGGAGACTGGGCATTCGGACTCGACGGGCTCGAAGATTATTCTTTAGTTGAAGAGACTCTCGATAAGGTACTCGCGAGCAAGGACGATTGTGTGGACGCGACCTGCGCAGAAGAGGGTCTAGCCGCGGCGGAGGCAGTGGCGCGCGCGAAAGGCGCCGTGGGATTCTCGAATTCGTATACCGAGTCCGTTGATGAATGGGCGAAGCGAACAAGGTCGAAACCAACGGTGGCGCTCGTTGAGAAGGCGTTGGCTGCAATTGACCGTATCTTAATGCCGACTTCAGAATTACTAGAGCTCTGGGAAGACACGGCGGAGACTGATTCGTGGAAAGAATCTGTAAACGAGCTGAGATCGCGGGTTCGCGGATAGTACTCGTCCAAAACGACGCCTGAGGTATCGCTAAGAAGGCAGGTGTGTGATCAACGTCAGCGGCAGACCGCATGGCAACGCAATTTACAC
>JAYRHW010000235.1:0-30092 GCA_041907145.1 Bdellovibrionota bacterium | reverse complement strand
GGGATGGTATGGTCCCCGTATCCGTACATATTGGTGCCGGACGGAATTCCGGACCGAGCAACATATTCTGCTCTTCCTATGCCGAGGCCCTCCATGACCGTGTGCAACCATCTGTTAATCGGAATGCCGGGAAAAAGTTTCGAGTAGGGACTGGCATCGTCGAATGTCTGAGTCGAGCGGTCGTACGCTTCACCTTGGAGCGCGCGGTTAGAAAGATTGCGGAAGTCCATATAATAACCCGTACGAAATGCACCGCTAGCGCCGCCTGCCATCATCGTTGGAATGCTGTGAAGCACATGTGTTGCATGCCAACATTCATGCTGCCATACGACTAAACCGTTATCGAGCAGTGTTCCGCCATCTATGGTGCGAATGTCGTTGAGGCGCTGCAGCATTGGCAAAATAAAATTCTGCGCAACGTACTGATGGGCGTCGCGGATATACACCTGCGCAGGAGCATCGTCCCAGTGATGGGCTATCTCTTGATGATAATCATTCCCGGTATAGTCCGTCGCCACCCCCAGAGGCACGGTAAAGAGCCTGCAGAGCCCGCAATTGATCGCCGTTACAATCAGATCGACATAGAGACTCCAGTTACTCGAATACTCCTGGCGCGTATGATAATTGAAGGCATTGATATTTGACTGAGGATCGGTCGGACCGTATCGCGTATTGCTGATGCCCGTCGTACTGCAGGAGGCTGCCTGCGACAAGTTCTGAATACGGCTCTCCACTTGGTTGATGCTGTCCATGACATGCTGGACGGCGTCAGCATCCTCAGAGCTAATGCGGGCTCCGATGCTGACAGGACTCATTAGACGCTGATAGTCCTCGTAGACCCGGTTAAGCGTTGTAATGCGGCTAGGATCGCGCATCGTGCCGGCGCTATCGCCGAAAATATTATTGTAGATGTCGCGCAGCCCCCAAGAATGAGTGGATTGCTGTACTACTCCATTGAATACCTTGTATGAAGTCTGCTCTCCTCCCGGCAGATTCAATATTCGCATCGTGCGAGGGTCACCGGATCGATAGAAATTTGGAGAAGCAGCCATAACTTGATCAATCGTCGGCACAGGAGGCACGTATATCAACGACGAATCTATGCCCGTGCGGAAATCTCGATTTGAGTTTCCGTGTGAATTTCCAAGAAAGCCGCCGGTCTGATGGCCCCAGCCCATCAACAACGTGATACCGTCGATGATGTTCATTTTCGATAGCAGACTGCTGAACCCTGAACCGAATACTGTAGAAAGCGCTCCGTTGGAGCCCATCTGAATGAGCGGCCGAAAACGCATTTTATGGTCCAGCCCCTGCATAGCATCACCGGGGTAGAGCTGGAGCTGCTCTGAGCCGGTCCACTGTGGATTGCTAGGGATCGATATCCAGTCGTTAGGATTGAGCCCGCCATGACTCGTTGAGAAGTGAATAAAAAACTTCGCGTCAGTTGGATTTTCCGCCCACGCTTCGCGAGGCATGAGGGACGGAAGAAACGGCAAGCTCAGGGCAAATCCACCTGCCCCCTGCAAGAAATGCCGCCTCGATAATCTACAAAACTTCATAGCGCCTCGTGTTCAGGGGTAGACCTCGTTCAATCGCCGTAGTCGGTAGGCTGGGCTTAGCAGAATCTTTTTAAGAACCTCGCCCATAGGAAGATTCCGCGCGTCAGCAAAGATACTATTCATCCAGCATCCGTCCCCAGCCTCTGATTCCGGGCGATGCATGGCAAAACGCACTAAATTCCTGGTGTAGCAGGCATGCATCTCGTCGCTTTGGGCAATCGCCTCACTCAACCCCTCGATGCCTGTAACCATCGTGCCATCAAAACGGTTGATATGCGGCGCGACTGTACGGTTGTATGGTCGGCGTAATTCCTGCCAACCTTGATTCTCGGGCTTATAGTGGACAATTTCCTCGCCAAGTCGGCGCCGGCCCAGAGAATCAATGTCCTCCATCGCAAAGCCAAGTGGGTTAATCCATGGCTGGTGACATCCGCCGCAACTTGTCCCCGCCCGCTCTGTCAATTGCTGAGTACGATATTGCATGGAGCCTGTGGCGAATTCGAACGTTCTCGTATCGACCCCAGGGGGAGTTGAGTTGTTCGCCGGTAAGCCCGTGGGGTCGCAAAGAATATCTTCTCTAATTCTGCGTCCAGCAAGAATTGTGCGCTTCCTATCGCCACGCGCCAAATGGAAGGCCGGGCGGGTCAGCACTCCTTGACGAGTAGCGGGCGCCAGAGGAACATGCGAATCAATGCCGTCCCATACGCTATCGAACTTGTAATTTCTTCGCGATACCTCTGACGTTACCGGCGCCAGTCGAGTTCGAAAGAGATCCGCCACAGGCTCTGGCTGAGCTTGCGTCAAGAGTCTTCCGAGCTCCGTGATTTCGTTCTCGGCGTCCGCTCGATAGTCCAGTAACTGTCTGCGCCGAAAATTCTCATCATTCGGATATTCAATTAACGGCACATCATCGGGAGAGTATGATACTCCCAGGAATAGTCCTAGGCTGTCGTCAACTTCAAAATAAGTAGCGATCTCATCCAGCGAATGCCCGACTTTGAACCAACCTTGGAAAAAGTCCTTGATGCCGATCGCGGCGCGCGGCGCCTTTTGAACAAGCACATAATCAACGACAGTCTCGGGGTTAGACTCGGCAGTGCCGTCTTCGGCAAATTGAATGAGCTGCTCATCGGGAATCGAATTCCATATCGTATACGCCAGTCTGGTCACCCACTCCTGCGGCGTCAGCCGCAGAATAAGGCCCGAACCATCCAAAGGAGTGCCCTTGTCCTCGAGATGAAACAAGAACTTCGGAGACATAAGCAGTGAGAGGAAGATCTGGCGATAAGTAGCCTGAGAATGCCCGGACCCATCAGGTCGGCGATAAAAATCGTAGTCAGCCGGCGAAAGGGTTCCTTTCAACACGGCTTTGCCAAATTGCCGCAAAAATTCATTGCGGCAGGTCTCGTTCAAATAGTTGGATGAAGAACAGGCAGGCACATAGTTTCCGACAAAGCCGGCAAGTCTTCCTCCATTCTCGATGGCAGTTGTTACACCCTCGATCCAACGGAAGACTCCCTCGAGGTAGCTCTCGTCAAACCGATTATCGAGGCGCGCGTGGCCCGAGCGATTGAAGTCGTCCGCTATAGTATCTATAGCCTCACTCTGGAGTCCCCAGATGTAGTAATTGGTTATCCACTCAACCTGAAGTCCGCGATAGACGAGATCGTAGAGCGAGTTTCTTAGCTGCGCCTTTGTGAGACGCTGCATAATCGAGGAGCCCACCTGCATGCCGGGCATGCAACCGAATGGTTCTGAGGATGGTCCGGGAGTGGGCACTGGAAGATTCACAATCCAGTCACGAATGGCTGCAATCTTCTCCTGATTAAGTGCCACTCCGCCCTCGGGCATGGAGGCGGGTATAAACCCTTCCGGGTTGCCGCGCAGATAGCGGTAGAGTTGCGATTCTGCCGGTTGTCCAGCACGAACAAGATTCGACGATTGAAAATAGTTAGGATCGAGAGTCCACCCACGCGAAAGATGGCAGCTCATGCAGTAGTTGAACAGAACCGGACGAATGCGATCGAAGCGCGCGTCCCCACTGCTGCTGCCCGGCCGGTAGAGGCCCTTAGTATCATAACACAAGCCTGCTACGTTCTTGAGTCGCTTAAGCTCCTTGATTTTTGTCTTATCGGCACTGCGCTTGGATTTACTCAGAGATCGAATTTCTCGATCAAGCGAAGCATAGGTCCAGCTCTTCTTGCCCAACAGCAGGGTCTTCGCATTCTTTGACCGCAATGAGATTTTACCGACGGGATCGAAATCCGTGGCTCCCGTCTGGGTGCAGCGGTACTTGGGCTGGGAGTTAATCGAGTAAGTGTCTGCTGCAGCCTGCTCGGAGAAGACTGAGCAGAGCGCTACCCACAGGCTGAAAAACTTCAACCGGCCCTGGTGACAAGGGAACCGATACAACCCGAACAATTTCAACCTTTTAGCGCGTGAATGCGCTGCCAACCTTGCCCCGAATCAACTTCGAAGCAATGAGAGCAACTTTAGTGCCATAGCGTTGCTATTGGGCCGGGGAATTCGGGTTTACCTGAAACCAAACGTAGGAATAGCCTACGGGGCTCCAGGGAGTATGGTTAAGGGCGTAAGCCAAAAACTTTCTCAGTGTCATCTGCCTGAGATCGGGCACCCACCAACCGCGCAGATTGATTCTTTGATAACGGAAAGCAGCTGGAGCGGGGGCGCTCTGCTCAGACCAGTTTTGAATGATGTAATCAAACTTCGTGTATTCCTGCGGTTGAGCGGTGAACCTATACTCGGGAACATCGCGCATATACCAGGTCATGGGCCAGGTGGAGTCTCCTATCGACAATATCTTGGGTTTATAGCCCCCCATCTGCAACGCGACCTCCTCCCTGAGCTTGAGCGAGATGTCATGAAATTCCTGCGTTGTATGAACTTGGCTGATATATTCGCGCGAGTCTCCAGCATAGACGAAGTTGGTAAGGATAGCTGCGCGGAGCGTCACCAGGCAGAATGCCGTGAACAAGGCCTTCTTGATGCTCATATGGCCAAGCATGCCGCTCTTTTCGAAAACGACGGCGGTCACGACAAAAGCTAGACCGAACCAGACCCAGACCAGCGCATCTGGATTACCCTCATCGAGAACAAAAAGTCCGCCGAGGATAATTGATGCAACGCCGAGCCCCGAGAGCAGCTTCCAAAAAGCGATGGAGCCGTTGTCGCCAAACAGCCTGTTCCCCCATTCATTCTGAAAATATAAGGCCAAGTAAATCAAGCCGGTAATGAACGGATAGGTCGTCAGCCACGGCACCTTCTCTCCGAGATAGCTGTAGGTGGCCAAATGCGCAAGGAAGAGATAACCGAAGAATGCCAGTTGGCGATTACGATCGAGCAAATGTCGAACAGTGGCAATGACCGATTGAGGGACAAATATGCAGAAGGCAAATACGTCAAGCGCATCCTTGAGCTTGAGCAGATTGAGAATCTCGAATTGAGAAATCTGCTGTCCGCTTATATAGAGCGAGAGAAGCAGTGCCAGCGCACTGATACAACCGCCGAGAACTTTGAAGGGCAAAGAAGCGCTGCGGTAGAAATTCCAAAGGTAAACGAAAAAGGCGGCGACGAAAAAGGTCTCGTACCAGGACAAAGTGTAAAAATGGAATAGATATGGACCAGCTATACGATCGATACTGTGCTGATGCATCCAGTACACCAAGCTCTGGCGGTAGAGCCCATCGAGCACCCCCTCCCGGTAGCGAAAGCCGGCGCTGTAGAGGTAGATGTAAACAAATGCTGCAAGCGCTAAGGCATTCGCAACGCTGAACCACTGCACTGCAAGGAAGTCACGCAGTTTAACTACGAGAACATCTCCTTCTTTCAGGAGCAGCACGCAGAATAGGCCTTCAAAAATCAAGTATCCCAAAAGGATGGCAACAAGGACGTAGGCATTTTCCTTGATGCAAAACTGCAGCGTCAGAAATACAAGAAAAAACAGGGCCTTTCGTGCCGGCGCGGCACTTGTTACCGCGTAGAGACATGCAATCATGCAGCCGATAATGAGCGTATCTTCCCGCAAGAATCGGGACCAATATACCAAAGTCGGCGATAGAGCGACCGCAGCGGTAAGCACCAGCACTGCGGTCGGCGTAAAGTATTTTCGAAACAGAAGGGGTGCAAATATCAGAAGCGATCCCACCAGCGCAATGGGCGCTCGAGCAGCCCAATTGCTTTGTCCCAGAGTATTATAGACCACTCGCAGCATGTTGTAGAGAAATGGTCCATGCAGCAGTGCTTGATAACGGTAGAAGTTCTGATCCGGAAAATCAAAGAAATACTTCCCGTACATTCCGTGTAGAGACTCATCGTGATGAAAAGGTCTCCAATCGAGCCCAATCCAGCGAAGGGCAAGGCCGGTCAAGATTAATAGTCCGAAAAGCCACCATTCACCGCGTGAGAAAAAGCTTTTCAGCGAAGTATCAGCGCACGAACCAGCTTGTGTTATACGTTCAGCCATCACACTGACTACACCGTAAAGGTGCTCTCCTTTTCGCCCTTTTCTTTAAAGTTCACCCATTCCACTCCTTGCATGAACGAATGATCCTGATTGGCTACTTCATATTTCCATCCGCCGAAGCGTCCGCGGGAATACACACCCATACGATCAAGCACGGGCACCACTTCCTTGAGAATTGCGTCCCTCTCGATTGACGGCGTCGGATAGCCGTAAGGGGCATGGAAAGTCCACGTAGAAACAACTTCATCCTTGGCCCCAATGAGCTTAGTCGAACGCAAGCCCGCTATCGTCTCCTCTACAAGCGTCTTGTGGCTAACCGGCTTGGCTGGAGATTCGCTGGTCTCGGTCATGAGCGAGAACTGGGTCTTGATATCCGGAACATTGAGCGGACTGTATTTCGAAAACAGGGTCACTCGATAGAAAGGACAGTCCTGCTCAGGAAAGTACATCCAGCACTTAGTTGCAAGCTCCTGCTTAGGCTGGCCACGAAGGCCCACGCCGACGATATTTGTCGACGAATGCCGAAGATTCTTTGCGCGGTCTTTGAGGTCTGAAGAAAGATCGGAGACTAAGGCAGCACCCAAATCCAGCGGCACCGTGGTAAGAAGGTGCTCGTAGCCTATGGTCGAGCCGTCTTCGAGCTGAACCGTTTTGGCCTTGGCGTTGATTTGAACCACCGCAGTTTTCAATCGAATCCTATCCAATCCGACATTTTTGCCGACAGATTCCCAAATTGCCCCAGTGCCGCCACGCTTTGGAAAACGGAATTTGTTGTTGGGGCCCCAGGATAAGTCGTCGCGCTGCAGGATTACATTTTCCAAGACGCGATTCAGATCTACGACCGACACTCGCTCGCCGATCCACTGGTAGGACATTTCCTCCAAGGGATAGGCCCATACTTTGAAGTTGTAAGGATTCATAAACTCTGCGGCGATCCCAGGCCCGAATATGCCGTGAATCCATTGCGCAAAGTTAGCCGGCTTGCCGGTCAAGGGATTTTTGGTGATTTCGATGATGCCCTTGAGACAACGCAGCACCGACTCCGCAGGCAGATATCGGATATTATTTTGAAAGGGGTACGGCACGAAGCGATCCTTCATCCAAACCCAGGATTCGCGTTCATGCTCCAGCCAACCATCTTTGCCGAGAGCCTCGTCCATAACGGCGTCAAAATACTTATAGTGCGAAAACTGCACGTGCCCGCCAATATCCCAGACAAAACCCTGAGGATCCGTGAACGAGGCAGCGAGCCCTCCCACCCAAGGGCTGCGTTCAAGCAATAGATAATTGGAAATTCCGAGGTCTTTGAGCCGGTATGCGGCGCCTAAGCCCGTAGGGCCCGCCCCTATGATCAGATACTGTACTTTCATAATGTGCAGTCGCGAGTCATGTTTCCACTGTCGGCAATCTAGCGACCGCTGAGTTTCAATGCCCGTCGTTGCTCTTTTAGATTTCGCAGCGTCTCTCCAAGCTTCAGCCTAAATTCAGCCAGCTCTCGAACACAGCGCAGGCAAGCCCTGATAAGCCTCCAGCGCACGATGGAAACCTTGCCGGTTTCACGTTCTCGGTGGCCAACCGGGATAAACATAAGGTCCTGCCCATCCCGAGCTGCCAATACCGACAGGAATATATTAGGAGCAAATACCGTGGCCGGAACAGCCTCTAGTAGAAGCTTTAGGTATTGCCCCTCAATCAAACGAAACGGAACGTTCGCATCCTTCAGCCAAGCGCCGAACAAAAACAGATTCATAGTGCGCATGATACGCGTGATCACCAGCCGATGTAGGGCATCATGCCGACTTTGACGGAACCCGGAGATGAAATTGGATTTTGACCTGAGCTGCCAAAGCTTCTCAAGATCGGCAGGATCAAATTGATCGTCGCTATCGACATGGAACACCCAAGCCGAATGGAGCTCGACGGCCTTCTCGTAGGCGTGTCTTAGTGCTCGGCCATGACCGCCATTGGGCTGGTGCACAACAGTTAAGTTGCCGTCAGATTTGGCAACTTCGTCTAGCAGCGCTCCTGTGTTGTCCTTCGAACCATCGTTTACGACCACGAGTCTAGGGTTAGAAACGCCTAGTTTCCTCAGTACGCCCAGCCAGCCCCGCACTACCGGCTGGATGCAGCCTTCCTCATTGTAGGCCGGCATAACTATGCAGAGCTCAGGGGCGCTAGACATCAACTCCTCCAGGAAAGTTAGGCCTCAGGCTAGCCTCAATATTCAATCATTTCAAGGTGTTATTTTAGAACTATAATCGGGACTGTCCCATTTATTGCCTCAAAGTTGGGTTTGGGTGTAAATGCGCAACTAGCTGAAACAATTGGTATTTATAAAAGCGCAAATATGAGAAGCAAATAAGCTGCCAATTCAGATATGTGGAAAAGGGTATAAAAACTAAGGACAGCTCTTGTAAGGGGTCGAGAGCGAGGAAGTAACGATGTTCAACGCACCTCATACAGCAGCAAGGAGCGCGTCATCCTCCCATGGAGGAGTGATTGTAGAGTGCTTGTTAGTTCTACCGCTTTTGCTACTCATCTTCGGCGGAATTCTTGGGCTTGGCCGTGCTTACGCCCAGCTTACCTGGGTTTCGAATAGCTCCTACGAAGTTGCTCTCTCGGGTGCAGGAAATCCCGAGGGCGCGATGGGCGAGAGTGCCGCAGCCGCACGAAATACACTTCTCGGCCAGCTCCCCTATTACAAACTAGTAGCTGCGCCGTCGATCGGAAGTCCGCTGTACAATCAGTTTCCCAGCGAACCCTTGCTAAATAACACCGTTCTTGTTCGGCTCAATGCAGAGCTGCCCCTGCTGTTTACCCGCTGGGTAACAAATTTCCAGGTTGATACCGTTCTTCCGATACTAGTGCTGGGGCAGGGAAATTCCGGTGATTTAACTCGCTTTCAAAATGCCAGCTGCCTCTACGACTGTAATGGGGATGTGCTCATGGGACCCGGTGGAGTATGCTGCTCTAACCCAGATGATTGCGCGCAGATTTGCTCCTAGCCCACAAAGACCCTGCTCAATTTATTAGAGAAAATGAATCACGCGCACGGCAAACGATCGTTCCGATCCACCCTTCGTTCCCGAAGGGAACGAAGCCGTCAAACGGGAGCATCCTTTCTTGAAGCTGCTGTAACTCTCCCAATTTTTCTCCTTATCGTTCTCTTCACGATCGACGTCGCGCGCTACTTTTTTATCTGGGTGGTAATAAACTGGGCGGCTCACTCGGCAGTTGACCATGCTTCGAAGATCGAGGCCGAGGCCAAAATTGATGAAACAAGTTGTGCTGCTACTCCGTCTATTTGTACCGAATACCATAGCCGCATCTTCGGTCCGAATGGCGTATTGGCACGTGCAGTCAAAGTTGCCAGGTTGGTGGCCTCGCCTGCGGGATCAGGCGGCGCTGCTGAGCTGATTCGCTGGGACCATTACTGGACAAGTGCGTACGTAGGTCCATCGAGTAATTGGCACTCGGGCATGGTCTACGTCGATTACGGTCCGCCCGACAGCAATCAGCAGGAAGCTGCCTTTCTTCGTCCCGGCGAGAAGGTCAAGCGGGTAATAGACGGATCGGAATTCGAGCACCCAACCCGGCAGCCAAGTGCCGGCGAGTACTGGCCTGCTGTGGGTGAAAATTGGGGACAAATTTTGGAAGCGAATCCCCTGGTCGTGCGCATTGAAGTTCGCTTCAAGCTCGTGACTCCCTTGTTCCCGGAAATGCGCATCGCGGCGACTCAGGTAGGATTTCGGCGCACCCGAATCTTTGGTGTCGGCGCTCCATTGACACCTTCGGCAACCCCGACCATTTCGCCGACGCCAACTGTCACTGCAACGGGAACAGCTACCCAACGGCCAACCGATACGGTGACAGCTACCGCTACGGCTACCGGTACACCAACCGAGACGGCCACGGCGACCGTGACACCGACATCTACCGTAACTCCTACGATAACTCAGACGCCAACAGCTACGGCGACTTCCACGATTACTCCGACGGCAACAGTATCGCCCACGGCAACGGTTACACCGACAGCTACGGTAACTCCAACAAATACCCGCACCCCGACGCCTACGCCGACACCAACACCTACACCCACACCGACACCGACGCCGACTGCTACCGGTACCCCGACCGTTACTGCTACTCCGAGCGTTACGCCGACTTATACCATCAGCCCCACAGCAACGATAACTCCGACGATGACGATTACTCCGACAATGACAGTAACCCCGACGATTACTTGGACTTACACCGCGTCCCCGACTGCCACCGCCACTCGCACCCCGACGCCCACTAGGACGCCAACAGCTACGGCCACCATCACACCCACGCCGACAATAACTCTGACTCCAACCACGACGGCCACGCCGACAGTTACAGCAACCCCGACTAGGACTGCTACTCCAACCGTGACCCCGACTTTCAATTGCCTAACGTGCCAAGACTGTAATCCGTCTTGTCGATACGAGTGCTGTGCGGGACATGGTAATCCCTTCGCGCTGTGTGATTGCGGGGAGAACTAGCGTGCGGGACGGCGTTGGAATAGCACCGAGGTTTTGCGTAAAATGAGAGTAGCTCGTCACTCGCAACGAATCGCAATGAAGCAAGAATCTGGACTCTACATCGTTTTGGTCGCAGTGATGTTGTTCATGCTGATTGGCCTGGTCGTACTGGTAATCGGCTTGGGGGCCATCGGCACCAACAAGACCAGGCTGCAGAATGCCGCTAACGCGGCGGCGCTGGCTGCCCTGGAGGGCTATCTCAATGCCGATCCGAGCTATACCTCTTATGATGCGAAGGCAGGCGCGGCGGTGGCACGAGCCAACAAGTTAATGACCGTCAATCGCATGACGGGGACCTCTCGAGATCTCGGCGAACTAGTGCACGGCAATCCGACTTCCGGCTCGGTCAACGGCCCTGCCGGTCATATCAACTTTGGTATGTGGTTCGCCAAGCCCGTCGACCCGCTCAATCCCAACAATCACTGTGGCGGAGTTTATCCTTGCTTTGAAGACTACAATGGCACGCTGATACGCGACGTCAATGCCGCGCGAGTCTCAGTCAATAATCAAAGCGATAACCCGCTGGTCATAGGACTGGCCGGGCTACTCGGGCAACAGAATTTCTTTCTCTCATCAGTCGCGACTGCGGCTCTCTCTCCGCGCTGTGTTGCGTATTTGATGGACGTATCAGGATCTTCGCAATATGAGACGGCCCCTGGTGCTGATGGCGTGTTTAACATGTGCAACCCTACCCTCCCATCGGGTCAATTTCCGGGAGCTGGCTGCGGTCATCCGAGCTGTAATGCTAGCTGTATGCCCCTTGATTGTGATCATTGCTATCCAAGCCCGCCAAATCCGCCTGGAGATCCCATAATTTATTACCCAGATACCTTGCCAGCTAATGTTGGATATGGATTCTTGCGCGGCGACAATGTAGCGGGGCTTAACTGCGCGAGCATCAGCTCATTTACGAGCCCAGAGGCCCGCTTCTGGTGTAACTACGAGCGCGATCTCCGCGGCGGAGCGCCAACAACGGCCGGTTTTCGACATAACCGAAATGATTACCGGCTGATGGGGACCAAGATGGGCAATCCCAGCGGGCCGCTGATGAGTGTGCAAGTCGACACCCTGTACGTGGATGGCCTGTACAACGGGCCGCAGCCGCTCACGCGAAATTTTCTGGCCTTCAATGCCGGACTGCGTCTCGTAAATTCAGCTTCGTCTCCGGGCGATCTGTCGGTCGTTATGGCGTTCACCAGGGATATCCGCGACCGCTACCCCGACCCAGTCGAGGATGGGAAGGAACTCACCAAAGATCTTGGCTTTCTCATTCAGCTTACGAACGTCAACAACCGCGGCCTCCGCGACTGGCAAGGAGTAGTCGTTCCAGGAATGGGAGAGGTTCATCCGAATTTCATCGATCGCGGGTGGTTTCCCTTGCCGTCGATCCCCGGCGGTGATGAGACCAATCTTGTCCTGGCGTTAAACACAGCCGCCGAAGCGCTGCACAGCACCTGCCTACCAACCTCGCGAAAGGCCATAGTCATGGCAACGGACGGCGTTTCGACCTGTTCGGTTACCAATACCGACCCGTTGCAGCCGGACTGTGCTAATTCATATGCTAAGTATCTGCAAGCCGAGGGGCAGTTGCTTACCGATGACTTGTATTCCGGCTCGCCGCGAAAGCCCTCAATCTTGGAGCGCCTCACGGATTGGGAAATTTCTCTCACCGCTTTGGTTGACTCGGAGGGGGTGGGGCCAAATTTCTACAATATTAGAAGCAACGCGAGCGGCTGTATTTATCCGCCCAACTCGAGCGATGAGCCCACCGATCCCAAGTGCTTCCTCAGTTACGAAGAGGCACGCGCCCATGGGTTCGGAGGCCTGGGAAACCCTTACAGCTTCTATGACTATTCGAGCAGCGTCCCTCCAGCTCTCGGAGCAAATACGGAAGATAATGCGTACCAGAATTTTGGCAAGCAGTACGTCAGATTTGGCCGTCCGGTCGGCGCTCTGGGTAGACTCTCCATTCAGACTGGCGGCTTTATGTGCGGACTGCTACCGCTGCATCCGGCCGGAGCGGGCGTATACATTGAGTACCCTCCGGGCAATCGCAACGGCGTAGCTTGTGATCAAACCTGTACTCCAACACCGCAGTACCCTTGTCTTCCCTGCATTCTTCCTGGCAACCTGCGCTCGCATTCTTGCGATCCTGAAAATGGTCTGCCCTGTGACCACAGTAACGCGCAGGTTTATTCACCTGTTCTGTTGAGTAAGAGCGAGCAGGCAGCGCAGTGCGTTCAAAATACCGTGGGACTTAACCCTTTCACTCTCGTGGCTAGCGACTCCGACTAGGCTTCGCGTGCGTACCAAAGTGGCTTTGTCGCCCGGGAGCTACGCAAGAAAAATGCAAGAAATCCCACAGAAGGAGGGCAGAGGCTCGTTCTCCTCACTCACGATTATGATTAATTCGCCGGTACGACAGTCGGCAGCTCCTCGACATTTTGGTATGGGTCGATGCCTACCGCCGCGAGCACGCAATTGATCGCCTGCTGCGCCTTGGTCTGATTCAGCGGAGAACAGGTAATTTCTGACATCGTAGCTCGTCGAGCCGGATCCAGTGCCGGAGGATTTCCGGGCAGGTACCAGTTCGACGGGCATGGATTGAGCAGCGGGCAAATCACGCCTCCAGTATCCATGGCGAGCTGTCCCCAAAGCGCATTGGGCCTTCTGAAGCGAGTGCCGAGCTGCGGCACTCCGGAATATTTGAAGGCGTACTGATCCTCGGTGCACTGTGTACCGGGATTGCTACCATAGGCGCAGCCCGCTGTATTAGAAGCCCATGCGGAGTAGAGGCTGGCGTCCGGGCCAATGGTGGGAGCAATGTTAAAGAATGAAGTGCATGATCCCGAGGCGCCCGGAATCCCACAAAAGCCATACTTAGCAGCGTCCTCCGGATTTACAAAGATGGACGAGGGGGTCGGTGTAAGCCCTGGAGGAATAGTCGCATTGATATAGTTGGGACCAATCGCAGCCGAATCCAGCAATGTCGTAACTGAAATTCCGCGTTTAATGAGCTCCTGCTTAATTGGGCCCAAAATCGCCGCTTCTGCCGCTAAATAGTTCTCATAGTAGTCGGGCGCATAGACGCCAGCCGACACCGTTGGGCGCACGCAATCACTAAGGGGATCGGGAGCAGGATTGCCGGTTGGGTGGTCGCGGCTAAAGGCGCAGGTTGGAATTCCATCCGTGGCCAAAATAATTACCCGCCGCGCGGAATCCGGGCAGGAACTCAAGGCCTCGATGGCGTCCCACAAAGCCTTTGCGTGATTCGAAGTTGAAGCCACAATCGAGCTGCTGCTCGAAGCATAAGGGAACCATCCGCGAGTAATGAAGTTCGGGGTGATAACAGGGTATGCGCCGTTTGCATTACCTAAGCGATTAACCGCTCCGCGATTCATGATATTCGTGAGCTGGACCATCATGTCCATGTTCTCTGCCAGCTGATAGGTCGAGCCAGATTTTACCGGCTCGCTGTCTATTCCATCACCCTGAAAGACATAGACCATGGCCTTGTCGCCTTGTGATCTTACCTGCTGAACTGCGCGAATGCCGGCGTTAAAAGCCAAAAAGAATCGGCTAAGCGGCTGTGGGCCAAAGTAGGAATTCATACTTTCGTAAAATACATCCACCGCAACTGTGCCGTATGGTGACCCACTGGTCCTGTAGTCCGTGCGGAAATGACGAGTATCGGAGGCGCCGGCAGGAGTAGCCCCGGCGCGATTCGGCGGCATGTTGCAGTAGTAAACGAACTCCTCCCAAGGATAATTGTTCACGTTCTGGCAAGGGTTCGGTGTCGGAACCGGCGGAGCCATAACTTGCGAGAAACCAGAACCAACCGTGAATCCATTAAGATGGTTAGTGAGATAACCAAACATCGAGACCGGATTGGGCGTTAGTACGACTATCGCCGGAGTGGGATATCGAGTATTTTGCGCCGCAGGTGTACAATTGCCGTGCGGAGGCGCGATGCAGGTAGGCGGGAGATCGTCGATTCGGTAATCCGTCGACACATGAGTCTCGAGAATAGTGGACATCGATGCGTCGAGAGCAAAAACAACACAGCGCTGCACGAGCCTTGCCAGCGATGAGGTGGAAACATTGATCGAATCCTGCCCCAAAAACTTGCCAAAAGGTAAAATAAGCGGATTATTTGGCTGGCTTTTAAGTTCAATGCGCACGGCGTTCGCAGCACTCGAAGCAGTACCAGGTTCGGAGTTCGCTCTAAAACAAGGATAATCAGCCGGATCGGAGCCGCAGGGATCTCCAGAAGTCCGTTCCGGGTACCACATTCCAAACACCAGCTTGCCGCCATCTCCGCCGGTTGGGGGCAGTCCCAAATTTCCCAAAGTGAAGCCCATGCCTGGCAGACCTCTGTTCAGTTGGAGAATCTCATTTGCTCGTCTGATCGCGTCATTGCGTCTCTGGTCGTAGGGAGCCGGAGTTCCCTGCGCATTTCGATTTTGAACGAACGATTCCAGCGCGGCGATCGACGCCACGTTGGCGATATTTTGCATTCTCGTCTTATTGGTGGACAGGAATCCAAGTCCAATAACCAAAGCACAGAGCGCCACAAGCACGAACAAGAAGAATGCAATCAGAATGATGTAAAGGCCTCGTTCCGTCGAAGATCCGCGCGCACCTTTTCGATCACAATCATTCATAACCAAGGACTCAATAATACACTAGTTTTCGCCGGCACAGCAGCCCTGCCCGCACTGCGCCGGGAAACACCCCGTCATACAAATCAGCCGGAGCGAAAAATCCGTGCAACAGGAGCTACCTGAGCCGCACTGACAGGTAGAGCAGAGGGGATTAACCGTTGGGGTAGGAGTATTGGTCGGAGTCGCGGTGATCGTTGCCGTGGGCGTTACGGTAAAAGTTGGTGTCTCGGTTGGGGTCACCGTGGGCGTCGGGGTTTCAGTCGGGGTCGGGGTAACGGTCGGCGTTGGTGAAATCGTCGGGGTCTGTGATGGAGTATTCGTTGGTGTCGGCGTGTTCGTTGGCGTATCGGTCGGTGTCACCGTCGGTGTCGGCGTAATTGTATTTGTAGGAGTGTCGGTCGGCGTTGGTGTCGGCGTCGGTGTGATGGTCGGCGTCGGAGTCACACTCGGTGTCGGCGTGATAGTCGGAGTCGGTGAAATTGTCGGTGTCGGCGATATCGTCGGAGTCTCCGTCGCCGTAGGCGTGATCGTAGATGTCGGAGTAATTGTCGGCGTCTCGGTCGGTGTCTCGGTCGGCGTTACTGTAAAAGTCGGCGTTACCGTGGGTGTGTCTGACGGCGTTGGGGTAACGGTAGAGGTCGGAGTAATCGAGGGCGTGTACGTGGGGGTCGATGTCGCTGTCGGCGGGCGTGGCGTCTCGGTAGCTGTAGCCGTAGCAGTGAAGGTTGGAGGATCCGTCGGCGCAGCGCCCGCAGCATAAGGACTTCCGGCCTTCTTGACACTACGGAAGCCGTATTGAAGCGCCCTGATGGTTAAATTGGGGAACAGGGGAGTAACCGGATCGAACTCCACCTGCAGCCTTACCTCGAGCGGCTGCGAGTCCATAATCGAAGCCCAATTTTCACCGGTAGCAGGCCAACCATGTCCGGACCCCGTCAAGTCACCCCAAGCTCTGGTTGAATGATCCAGGCGATCAGCAGGGTCACAAGCGGCGGTGCGGCACACTGCCTCTCCCGGTCGTAGAAATGCGGCATCGGCTGCGACAGGCATTGGCCCGCCGTGCGCAGCGTCAACAAAGCCGGCACAATTCTGTGGAGTCGTACAAGGATCGGGCGGTAGACAAGATGGGCTGCAGTTGGTGGTCGGGAACAGAGTAAGAGGGTAGTGGTAAAACTCGATAAGCCTAGCTCCGCTTGGAACCGAGGAGGGACTTGCCGCTAAATAGGCCAGCTTGGTAGCCCGCTCCAAGACTGAGTCGAGAATACGACGGTAACGTGCGCACCCAGCGAGACCCGTTGCCGATGCTTGGCAAGTCACCTGAGAGGTGTCGGTTTCTACTTCGAGCTTTGTAGCCAAATCGACGGCTGAGTACGCGGCGTAATTTAAGATCGCGTAAATAAAGAAGTAGCGGGATATATCGATTAGAATAAAAATGATGAAGAAGAAGATCGGGAGCGAGATGGCAGCTTCTATATAAGAAGCCCCGCGGTCGCAACACCTGCGGCTAATACTCAGGACCCTCGATAGCGGAGCGGGAAACTGAACGATCCACCTGAACAAAACTTGTTCCTTTGCCTAGGGCATTATAATAGGCACCCAGCGAACTTAGCATGCCTCGAATCAGAATGGGAGCAGCTACGAGGCACACTTGAGGGCGCGGCTAGTCTCGAAGACCCCAAATATATCAAGGCCTCCTGCAACAAGGACTCCGGCGCGATAACAGACTTGGCGCAGTTTGCGCGCTACTCTCTAGGAGGGCGGGGGGCCACTTCAACAACGAAGGGAACTTCCACGAGCCCTCGAACCTCCTCCAACGTTACCAACTCAGCAAGGTCCGCAACGGCGGCTGGCAAGTACGGTTTGCCGATGACGACAACCGTCCCGCCGCAGGAAGCGCCGCTACACCCACCAACCCCGGCAGGATTTGCAAAAGAATTCAGCCCAGCGAATTGGGAAACGTTGGGGACTAAGTAGGGAGCCACCACTCCCACGCCAAGTCCAGAGGACGTTATCGCCTGAGAAAGTCGATTGATGTTAGCATTGACATCAACTCGAATCACCGGCTTCTGAGTTACCGGCCCGGCAAAAATCGCAGGAGTTACATTCCAGTTTGCTCCGGCATCGACCTGTCCATGACTCTGCAATGAGCGCAGTCGCTCGAGATTCGTTCGAATCGCATCGGCTGCAGTTGTCTGAGCCATGCCCGAACCACTTACCGCACCGATGTAGGATGCTTGGGAGATCCAAGTTAAGTTGCCGATCAGCTGCCCTGAGCCCAAAATGCCGAAAAAGAAGACAATCAACATCGGAATGATAACGACAAATTCGGTGAGCACTCCGCCGCATTCTCGAGTCGATGAGGAGAACAAGGAAAGGCGCATACTCTTAAAGCCCCGCTTATATTCCCGGCACGATAAGCACAGGAGAAAATAGGTACACAGTAGCTCTCGGCATTTAGATGCCTATGGTTGAGCGCAGGTTGCTGCAAAACCCTACGAATATTAGGGAATTAGATCCGAAAGGGGTCTAAAAGTACCGAAAAAGACAGTCTCTCAGTAGGGCTAGGCCTGAATCCAGTCCGTAGAACCGCCATTCGATGGCAGACATTAGTTGGCAGGGACGGTCGGAATCTCTTCGACATTTTGGTAGGGATCGATTCCCACCGAGGCCAACACGCAGTTAATTGCCTGCTGTGCTTTGCTCTGATTGAGAGGCGCACAGTTAATCTGGCTTAGGCCCTGCCGCACACCGGCAAGCAGCGCGGGAGGTGTGGCGACGGCGTACCAAGCCGGGTTGCAGGTGTCAAAGAGCGGGCAAATGACTCCCCCGGTATCAATCGCGAGCTGCCCCCACAGCGCATTGGGATCGCGAAACTTTACCCCCAACTGGGGTACGTTTGAGAACTGGAACGCAAAGTGTCCCTCGCTGCAGTCTCGCGCTGGATCATTGATGGCTCCTTGCAAGCAATTCACTCCTCCCCCGGGCAGTACAGCATTTCTCCAAGTATCATAGGCAGTGGATGGGCCCACGCTTGGTGATGAATTGAAAAAGGCCGGGCAACCACCCTCCCCCGTTCCGCAGAAGCCGTACTTTGCAGCGTCATCAGGATTTATCCACTGCGAGGAAGGAGTCGGGGTTCCGGGCGCCACCGTAACGTTCAAAAAGTTTGGCTCAATGGCCGCTGAATCCAGAAGCGTAGTGACGGAAATTCCGCGCTTAACGAGTTCGTCCTTAATGGGCCCCAAAATTGCTTGCCGAGCATCCAGGTAATTCACGTAAAAATCGGTGTAGCCGGCAGGAATCTGGCAATCGACGGCTGGATTAGGCGAGATAGTGGCCTGCGTTAGTCCGCGAGAAACCCGGCAAGACGGCACACCGTCACTTGCCAGGACAATGACGCGGCGGGCTGAGTCTGGACACTGGCTGAGTACCTGTATGGCGTCCCACAGGGCCTTGGCCTGATTGGAGGTGGAACCTATCGTATCAACAAAGCTGGCCGCGTACGGAAACCAGCCCTGAGTAATAAAGTTCGGTGTGACAACAGGAATATTCGCGATAGGGGTGCCTCGAGCATCCACAGCGCCGCGATTGAGAATATTGGTGAGCTGCACCATCATGTTCATATCCTCGGCCATGGTGAAGCTTGGCGGCGTTGCTGCTGGCTCGCTGCCGATAACGTCGCCCTGGAATACATAAATCATGGCCTTGTCGCCCGGCGAACGAACCTGCTGCACCGCGCGAATGCCTGCGTTGAAAGCCAAGAAAAAACGGCTAAGAGGCTGCGGCCCAAAATAGCCGCTCATTGACTGATAGTACGAATCGACGGCGACCCTTCCCCATTTCGAATCCATCAACCGATAATCGGAGCGGAAATGCAAAGGATCCGATGATGACGCCGCCGGAGTACCATTACGAAGGGGCGGCATGTTGCAGAAATAGAAAAACTCGTCAGGCCCATAATTGTTCAAGTTCTGACACGGATTGGGATTCGGCGGAGCTGGGGTCGGTGTAAGATACTTCAGTCCGCCCAAATTGTTCGTAAGGTAGGCGAACATCGATACCGGATTGGGAGTTTCCGCAGCAATCGCCGGAGTAGGGTACATTGCATTTTGCTGAGCGGCCGTGCAATTTCCCCCCAACTCGACAGGTACGCAGGGCGGAGGCAAGGAATCTTTGCGATAATCCGTTGAAATATGCGTCTCCTGCACCGTGGAGATCGAAACGTCCAGTAGAAAGACGACACAGCGCTGCACGAGTCGAGCGATGGAACTCGTGGAGGCCTCGACACCTGCGTTACCCATCACCCATGCAAAGGGAAGTATCAGCGGATTGTTCGACTGGGTCTTGATTTCGAGCTTGATTGCATTTGCACTAGCAGTCCCCGACGCACCCGGCGGGTTAGCAACAAAGCAAGGATAGTTCGTAGCGCTCGATCCGCATGGATTACCACTGGCCGGTCTTTCGGAGTACCACATCCCAAGCGTGAGCGTTCCGCCGTTTCCTCCATTTGGAGCGGCACCGACGTCCCCGAGGTCTAACCGTACTCCGGGTAGCCGCCTATTTGCCTGAATAATTTCATTGGCGCGAGTAATTGCTTCTGTTCGACGCGTCTCATAGGGCGAGGGTGTTCCGGCGGCATTGCGCGACTGCACGAATGAATCCAAGGCCCCAATCGATGCTGCATTTGCAATATTCTGCATGCGAGTCTTGTTCGTCGACAGAAATCCAAGACCAATAACGAGCGCGCAAAGCGCCACGAGCACGAAAAGAAAAAACGCTATCAAGATAAGATAGAGTCCGCGTTCCCCATTGCTCCTTGGACTAGAATTCATATTCGGCAGGCTCACACCCCAATAATATCCTCAATTCTTGCCTACATACCACCAGGACAACAACCACCGGGACAAAGCTGCACGGGTCCGCAGAGAAAGTTGCAATGCGTGCGGATGCCGTCGGGAACATTGGTGCAGCATGACGCGGTGGCAGAATAGCACGCACACAGCGCGCAGTTGGGGTTAGGAGTGTTTGTCGGTGTAGCCGAAGGAGTCGCTGTCGGAGTCCTGGTCGGCGTATTAGTCGGGGTCGGTGTAATCGTCGGCGTCGGCGTTGCCGTCGGTGTTGCCGTCGGCGTAGGCGTCACGGTCGAGGTCGGCGTCGGACTCGGAGTGCGAGTCGGGGTTGGAGTTGCTGTTGGAGTAGGCGTCACTGTCGGCGTCGGCGTCACAGTCGGTGTCGGCGACACCGTCGGGGTTGCTGTCGTCGTCGGGGTAATAGTCGAAGTCGGTGTAGTAGTAGCCGTCGGTGTCGGCGTCGGTGTCGGTGTCGGCGTCGGCGTAGCGGTCACCGTTGGCGTTACCGTTGGAGTTGGAGAAATCGTCGATGTCGGCGTAATCGTCGCTGTCGGACTAACCGTAGGCGTTGAAGTTGTCGTGGGAGTACCAGTCGCCGTCGGAGTAACAGAGGCCGTCGGAGTAACCGTGCCGGTTGGGGTTGGGGTCGCAGTCGGGGTCCGCGTCGGGGACGGTGAAGCGGTCGGGGTAACGGTACTCGTGGGCGTCTCCGTTGGAGTCCCAGTGCTCGTAGCAGTCGCCGTGGCTGTATAGGTGGGGGTCGGCGGGGGCTGAGTCGGCGTAGGAGTTGCGGTCGCCGTCGCTGTGGGAGCCGGCGTAGGCGCCGTATCAAAGCTGTAGGGCTTACCCGCCTTCTTTACACTGCGGTAACCGTACTGACTAGCCGTCAGGTTGAACGTCGGAATAAACGGCGTGATTGGGTCGAATTCGACTACCAGCCTAACCTCCAACGGCTGTGCCTCCAGGACCGTAGCCCAATTCTCTCCGGCGCCGGGCCAGCCCTGACCAGCGGAGGTCCCAAATGCTCTCGTGCTATGCGAGTAAGCAGTGCCCGCAGCGCAGGTCTCTCCGGTAATACACACCGCTTCGCCTGGCCGGAGAAATGCCGCATCGGCCGAAAAGGGCACCGGCCCTCCGTTGCTGTCATCAGTAAAACCTGAACAATTCTTGGAGGAGGATCCAGTGGCTCCACAATCATTCGGAAAGAGCGCCGGATCGTAATGAGAGAACGATCTCAGTCGCGCCCCGCTGGCTTGCGTTGAGGGACTTGCAACCAACTGCCCAACGCGAGTTGCCTTACTCAGAACCGCATCGACAATGCGCCGAAAGCGGGCACAGCTCGCAGCATCGACACAGCCGGACAAAGTAGTATCAGTCTCAACTTCCAGCTTGCTAGCCAAATCGACTGCGGAGTATGCCGCGTAGTTGAGCATGGCGTATATGAAAAAGTAGCGCGCAATATCGATGAGAAAAAAGATGACGACAAAGAAGATTGGCAGCGATATAGCTGCCTCGAGAAATGATGCGCCTCGTTCACGTGCGGCAAGAAGAGAAGATCGTGGATATTTAGGCACGTGAATAGCAGTTGAGAGTCGTCGAAGTAGGAGTCAGTTTAACTGAAAGAACTGTATTCTAAATCTGCCAGACCAGTGCGGCAAGGGCCAAGAAAGTACAGGTGCCAGGTGCTATTTGAAGTCGATTACAATATTTTCCAAGGTTTCGTCAGTCGCCGTCAGACCCTCGTCTTGAGGTAGCTTGAGACCGGCATCCTTTATGAGTTCAGCGGGCAGCATTGCTGCGTACTTTTCGGCAGCTGGATCTCCCGCCTTCAGCATTTCGTTATACTTCGATAATAGATCGAGAGTCTTAAGCGCGCCTTCCTTGTCCAGCTTCCCCTCGGACATCAAATAATCAAGATAGTCTGTATTGCTATTGGCAGAATATCCGCCGAAATACCACTTGGGCGGAGGATTGACGGCGGCCGGACATCCCCCAATAGGACAGCCTGAAAGCCCGCTTGGGTTGGCGAAGTTATTGAGACTGGCAAACTGGGCCGGATTCGGCACCAAGTACGCGGCGGCTGCCGAAGCACCTAAATTGGTCGGAATAAACGACTGCATGAGAGGAGATACATGAGCCGTCACGTCAACGGTAACGATCGGCTTACCGGAGAATGTGCCATTACTGATGGTTGAATGCACCTGCCAAGTAGAATCGGTATCGACTTGCCGTAAGCTCTGCAGATCTCGAAGCCGCTCGATATTGTTCTTGATTGTATCCTGAACGTTGGTCGTCGCCGAACTGGTGCCTGAGACAGCCCCGATGTAGGTCGCTTGCGACAGCCACGAAAGTTGTCCCAGCATCTGGCCCGCGCTCATGATACCAACGAAGAAGACGAGCAGCATCGGAATTACAATCACGAACTCCGTGAGGACTCCTCCACTTTGGCGCTGAGAGAGAACGAACTGCGACATCAAAACACCCATCCAGCAGTAGTCGGTTAAGAACCAGCCCCTTGCCTGCCAATGAAAGTTTCGACAATATCCCTGATTTAATTAAGAATTGCAGGCGATAATTCGCCCTCTCCATCGCCAAAAAGGGACGGGTAACCCTCTCGAACAAATGGATAATTTTTAAAATCCGAGTTTTACTAACGTAGCCAATCCGCAATTTTCGTAGCAATTGAGGCAGAAGTGAAGCCGAATTTCTCGGCAATCAGCTCGCCAGGCGCCGAGGCTCCATAGTGATCCACTCCGATCATCAGAGCATCGGATCCAACGACACGCTCCCATCCCAAGGTGATTCCCGACTCCACGGAGACTTTCCTGGCCTTTGGCGGAATGACCGAGTCGCGATAGCTCTTCTCCTGCTCGAAAAAGAGCTCCCAACAAGGGATAGATACTACCCGCGCCTTCTTACCCTTAGAGGCAAGCAATTTCGCTGCCTCACAGCAAACTCCAACTTCAGAGCCGGTGGCGACAATAACTAGGTCGGCATTTTCCGCTCCACTTGCCACGTATCCTCCGCGCAGAATCTGCTCGGGGGTAAAATTCTTCTCGCGCTCAAAGGGCGTGATATTTTGCCGCGTAAAGAGCAGGGTGCTCGGGCGATCCTTCTTCGTCAGCGCGGCGTAGTAGCTCATGCCAACTTCCAGGCCATCCGCAGGTCTAAAGACATATAGATTGGGAATGGAGCGTAACGCCATGTAGTGCTCAATCGGTTCGTGCGTCGGACCGTCCTCCCCCACCCAAAAACTGTCATGGGTAAAGAGAAACAGGGACTGCAGATGAGAGATGGCGGCTAGGCGCATCGGAGGGCGCATATAGTCGGCAAACACGAGAAACGTGGCGGAATAGGGAATCCAAGATCTCGTGTATGCCAAACCATTCACGATTGAACCCATGGCATGTTCGCGCACGCCGAAGTGGATATTTCGGCCGGCAAATTTGCCTGTGTTTACGGAGCCCTGATCTTTCAGATACGTCTTGGTAGAAGGATCAAGATCCGCCGATCCGCCCACAAAGAACGGCACATGCTTGGCAATAACCTGCAAAGCCTTGTTCGAAAGATTACGAGTGGCATCCTTCTTATTGTCCGCGAACGCGGTAATCAAGTCTTGCTTCAAAGCAGCTGGGATCTCGCGGGAAAGCTGGTCACAGTAAACCTTGCCCTTATCCTTGTCGGACTTTGCCCAGGCGTCAAAGTCTCGCTGCCAAGCACTGTAAGCCTTAGTTTTCTCGGCAATCAAAGAGCCAAGAAAATCCTTCATGTCGTCGGGCACCAAAAAGCTCGGCGACTCAGGCCAACCGAGATTCTTCTTGGTAGCTTTGAGCTCCTCCGCTCCAAGTGGTGCGCCGTGCACGTCGTGAGTATTCTTCTTGTTCGGGCTGCCGAATCCTAAAATAGTACGGCAGCAGATAAGACTTGGCCGCGACGGCTCCTGGAGGGCTTTGTCGAGCGCAGTTTGTACGGCCAACATATCATGCCCGTCGACGCTCTGAGTAAACCAGCCGTATGCCTCATAGCGTTTGGCTACTGATTCGGTGAAGCAAACCTTGGTCTCACCGGCGAGCGAGATATGATTGTCGTCGTAAAGGTAAATCAAATTATTCAGGCCCAAATGCCCGGCCAAGGAGCCGGCCTCAGCAGCAACACCTTCCATCAAGTCGCCGTCGCTCACCAAAGCATAAACACGGAAATTAAAGAGATCCCGTGAGTAGCGCTCAGCAAACATCTTGCCGGAAAGTGCGATGCCAACCGCATTCGCCGAACCCTGCCCAAGCGGCCCAGTGGTTGTCTCGATTCCCGGCGTCATGCCGAATTCTGGATGTCCGGGCGTTTTGCTTTCCCACTGTCTGAATTTCTGCAGCTCTGACATCGGGAGATCGTACCCGAATAAATTCAAAAGCGAGTACCACAGCATGCAGCCGTGACCTGCGGAGAGAATGAAGCGATCTCGTCCCGCCCAGGAAGGATCTTTGGGATTGAAGCGCAGGTATTGTGCCCATAAGAGCGTGGCAAAGTCCGCGGCACCCAGCGGCAGTCCGGGATGCCCTGAGTTGGCCTTCTCTACCCCATCGATTGACAGGGCTCGGACCGTCGTAGCCAGGCGCTTCAGCTGTTCAAGGGGTAGTCGAGTACTCATGCAGGATCCTTTCTTACCTGTGCGGCTCAAATTTGTTGTGTGAAATCAAGCGATTAGTCAACCTATTTACCTTGCTACCCCATTCTAACCATGGATCGAGGTCCCAGGGGAGATATTGGTAACCAGAGTGGTAACCCTCGGCTAAATGCCCTAAATCCTTGATGGCACAGATTTCGCATCAGTGGGGGTAACCCTTTAGTTCGCCGTCCTCTGTGACGGTGAAATCATAATGCCTGACTCCTGGTTAAGTGGGTTCCCCCACCCACTTAACCTTTTTTTTATCTAGTTAGGGCTTCCACTTGATACTGCAGCCCAACGGGTGAACATAGCTTGGATTTGGCTTCTGCCCTTTAAGTACCTGCTCAATAGCCGTCGATAAATGATCCTTGGTCACCTTGTCCGGATCTCTCGGACTATCGTTGATGGTGCCATGGTAGGCGAGCTTACCGGCAGCATCGAAGAGATAGAACTCGGGAGTGCAAGCAGCATCGAACAACCGCGCCACGTCCTGAGTTTCATCGTAAAGATAAGGATAAGGAAGCTGCATGGCCTTGGTTTTGGCCTGCATATGCTCGAAGCTGTCGTCGGGGTACTGACTCGCGTCATTTGAATTGATGGTGAGAGTTTTGAGCCCCTGCTCAGCATATCTTTTGACTATCGATACGAGCATCTCTTCGCTGCCCTTCACGTAGGGACAATGGTTGCAGGTGAAGACAACCAGAGCAGCTTTCGCGCCCTTCAGGTAGCTCGCTCCAAGCTTTTTCCCATCGACGTTTTTAAGTTCGAACTGCGGCATTGCTGAACCGAGCGCAAAACGCTCGCTGGCTGTTTCTCGCAACATATCTCCTCCGTGCGAAGGTTACTTGGATTTTTTGTAGTATCGCGAATGCTGCTTGAGGAACTTGTCAGTCTCCTGCGCAAACCACTCGGGATATTCAATCATGGGCGCGTGGCCGCATTTCTTGATGCTTACGAGCTTGGAATTAGGGATATTCTTGTGGAATGTCTCGGCAACATCCATGGTCGTTATCTCGTCATCCTCACCCCATAAGAGCAGAGTTGGAACCTTAATCTCCTTGAGCACATTAAGGAGGTTGTCTCGCTTGGCGCTGCGGGCCGCATGGATGATGTTAAGAACGTTCATCCTGCTCGAGAGAATCTGATATATTTCCTCTACTGCTGGATCGGTAATGAAGTGCTCATTACTGAATACTCGCCCGATATGCTCACGAATATACTTGCGATCCGGACGCACCGGGAGCGCATCGACCGAATGCTCATAGAGACCGGAGGTGCCGGAAAGTACCAAGCAATCGACGAGTTCAGGTGCTGCTAAACAAAGCCGCATCGCGACATGTCCGCCCAAGGAATTTCCGCACAGCGCCACAGGCTGCAGAGAGCGCTGCCGCACGAAGAACTCAGTGTAGGACGCCAGCGATTTGACCTTAACCTCAGAACGATGCGCGGTTAAAATGGGAAGATGCAAGGCGATGGGACGGCAAAATTGAGCCAGCATTGGAAATACTGAATCCCAATTCGAGAGCGCCCCGAGCAAACCATGCAAAAGAATGAGCTCCGGGCCCGCGATGCCAGGCGAATTGGTGTCCGTTTCGACGGTCTTGAATTGAGGGATCTCCCCTGCCTTGAGCCAGTGCGGGTCCGCACCCACCCGAACTGCGGTGTTTTTAACTTCTTGAAAGACCTTACTGAGCATTCCGTTATCTTTCAGAGCTTGCCTCGGACTAACCAGCCTCTGGATAGTATCGGCTGCATAGGCAGCCTGCTGTCGGCAAAGAATCGAGAGCCTTCCTAACCCTAATAATCGACTGGTATTCTTAATCTTTTTAGACGTCTAGTTCAAGTCTGTGCGCGTTTTCCTGAATCATGCGATAGCGGTCGGATGAATCCTTACCCAGCAAACTCTCGAACATGGTGTCGGCCTCGGCAGCATCATCTACGCGTATTCTAAGGATATTTCTATTCCTTGGATTCAGGGTGGTATCCCAGAGAGTTGAGGGGTTCATCTCGCCGAGGCCCTTGAATCGAGTAATATGTACCTTTCTATTGCCACCCAGCGATTTGAGAAATTTCTCCTTCTCTTCATCGGAATAGACCCAGTGATCCTCCTCCTTGGCTCCGCTACCTGTGCGAATTCGATACAGGGGAGAAAGTCCGATGTACAAATGACCGGCATCGATGAGCGGCCGCATGAACTTATAGAAGAACGCCATCAGCAAAGATGAAATATGCATTCCGTCTGCGTCGGCATCGGTGAGGATGATAACCTTTCCGTAGCGCAGTTTATTGAGCCTCATTCCTTCGCCAAGACCGCAGCCCAGCGCCGACACAAGATCGAGCAGCTCCTTATTGTCCTTAAGCTTGCCTTCGCCGGCCGAAATGGAGTTCAAGATCTTTCCACGTAAGGGCAGGACCGCTTGCGTCTCACGGTCACGACCCTGCTTCGCGCTGCCGCCTGCTGAGTCCCCTTCTACGATGAACAATTCGCACTTGTCCTGACGATTCGACGAACAGTCGGCAAGTTTACCGGGCAAATTCAAGCGATGACTCACGCCGACCTTGCGCGAAATTCCTTCCGCTGCGCTGCGCGCGGCAGCCCGTGCCTTGGCGGCCAGCACAACGCGTTCTACAATTTGCGCCGCTATATTAGGCTTGGAATTGAGCGAGTTCTCGAAGGTTCTTAGAAGCGCATCGACAGGAGCCTCGACTTCGGGGTTATTGAGCTTATCTTTGGTCTGCCCCTGAAACTGAAGCTGGGCCACGGCCCCGGGGACATTAACCGAAAGCACCGCAAACATCCCTTCACGGAAATCATCTCCGCCGAGCTTCAAGCCCTTTGGGGCAAGATCGTGCACAGACAGGTAGTTTCTAAGCGCCTTGGATAGTCCGGCCTTGAAGCCGTCCTCATGGCTTCCCCCTTGCGCGGTATGAATACCGTTCACGTACGATAGGATCTTTTCCTGCGTAGCCTCGGTCCAGCAGAAAGCAACCTCAATCTTGATGCCATTGGCGCGCTCGAGATAAAAACTCTCCTCGGCTACCGGCTTCAGATCCTGCTTAGCCAGCAACGCTCCTAGAAATGACTTCAGTCCGTCCTCGAAACAAAATGTTTTCTCCGACTTGCCACCCTCATCGACAAACGTGAGCTTAAGCCCCTTGTTGAGAAAAGCCTTCTCCTCGAGCAGACGCTCCAGCCGCTCCGCCGAGAACTTAATGCTGCGGAATATGTCGCCATCCGGCTTGAAGAAGATTCTAGTTCCGTGAGCCTTCGTCTTCTCACCCTTGGTAAGTTTCGACGTTGGCTTCCCGCGGCAGAAACTTTGCTCCCAGTTGTAGCCATCTCGAGAGATGGTCGCGGTCAATGTCTCAGAAAGCGCATTGACGACCGAGGCGCCGACACCATGCAATCCGCCTGCAGATACGTAGTTGTGATCCGAGAATTTACCGCCGGAGTGCAGCGTCGTTAGAATCAACTCCAGAGCTGATTTCTTGAACTTCGGATGAATATCAACCGGAATTCCGCGGCCATTGTCCTCGACCGTGATACTCTCGCCATCCTTGTGCAGAGTTAAGGTGATGCTGTCGGCATGACCGTTCATGGCCTCATCAATGGAGTTATCAAGGATCTCCTTGGCAAGATGATGAAGACCTGCCGGTCCTTCCGTCCCGCCGATGTACATGCCGGGCCTGCGCCGAACCGGCTCCAGTCCTTCGAGAACTTCGATATCTGCTGCACTATACTGCGATGCTGCCTTGGCCATGACTAAATCCTCGCTACCGCCTTGACTTCTCCGCGGCTGATCACTTTAGTGCCCTTGAGCGCCCGGTGTCCATCGAGCATCTCCGAGCTTTTGACTTCGACTACCTTCCCCGAATCATTGGTAACGCCAAACGTCGCCGAGGAAACGAAGGAAATTGCCGCGACGAGCTTGTCATCGTCTCGGACTCCCATGAGCGAAACTCCGACCGCTGCACTATCGCGCTGCGGTATTTCTTTGCCCTGAATTATCAACCCCGACCCTCGTTGAGTAAAAAAGGCGATTTTCTTATCCAGATGCGTAGCCGCCGCCAAGAAATCACCGTCTCGGAGCTTGAGTGCGCGCTTTCCGTTTCGCTTGATTCCGTCGAGACCGGTTAATTTCAGCGCAAACCCCGTTCCGTCCTTGGAGACGAGGACGATCTCATCACCCTCCTTCAGGGTGTCTCCGGTGGCAAGTGACAGCTCGCCCTGCTTAGGCTCCGAAGCTTTCATGCCAAAGCAGGCAACAATGGTCTCTCCATCCTTGAACTTCAGGATCTTCTGCACAGGATCGCCGTAGCCGCTCGAGGATGGGAAGTCCGCGACTCTTAGGGCAAAGACTGAACCGAGGTTGGTGAAAAATGCCACCGAGTCCAAGGTCGAGAGCGGCAGTGCTCGCAGTATAGCATCCCCTTCTCTCAATCGGGTCGAGCCTAGTTCGTTAGTCTGCCGCACCCGCTTCAACCAGCCATCCACCGTAACAATCGCGTAGACGTCCTCCTGCACGACGTAGTCCTCTTCGCGGAACTCGAGCTCGACGTCATCCTTCACGAGCTTGCAGCGTCGATTATCGCCATAAAGCTCTGCAACAGCCTCCAGATCCTTGCGCACGATCTCGGAAATCTTGGCCTTGCTCTTCAAGATCTTTTCGATCTCCTTAACACGCGCTTCCTTCAAATCGAGCTCTGCTCGAATTTCCTCGATATTCGTGCGCGACAACTGGTATATCCGCATGTCGACGACGGCGAACGCTTGAAGCTCGCTGAGCTTGAAGCGCGCCTGCAGCTTCTCGGCTGCATCTGAACGACCGTCACTCTTACGCACGATTTTGAGCGCCTCGTCCAACGCGTCATAAATCTTTACCAAACCTTCCAAAATATGGATGCGCTCCAGCAGAGTCTTGCGCTCGAATTCCAAGCGACGCTGCGTAACGGCCTCGCGGAATGTGAGGAATTGCTGCAGGCAGTCCTTGAGAGACAAGAGCTGCGGAACCGCTGCTCCGCTCGATCCTGGAACGAGTGCCGTAAGATTGACAGGGAATCCGTTCTCGAGCGGCGTATGCTTGAATAAATATGCCATGGCGCGCTCTGGGTCAGCCTCGCTGGCAAGTTCAAGCACCACGCGCACCTTGTCAGTTGATTCGTCGCGCACGTCTACAAGCTGCGGTACCTTTTTCTCGACAATAAGATTGGCAATTTTCTCGACCAACTGCGCTTTGTTGATGGCATATGGGATCGAGGTGACGACGATGTTTCGTTTGCCGCGAGATTCCTCCTCGACTTCCCACTC
>JAYRHW010000234.1:0-16000 GCA_041907145.1 Bdellovibrionota bacterium | reverse complement strand
TGAGAGCAGGAAAGCTCTACCAGCTTCCAGGAACACCCGGACAGACTTTCTCGCTTATTCCCCTCTCGTCGCAAGTAGAGGTCAAGTTTTTACGAGGCGCCGAATGGGACTTGGAGTGTGAGACGCTGCGCTTTGGGAGCTCTCGGGGCTTAAGCAATCTTTTCAGAAGTCCGCAGCTTGAGATTCAGCTTGGCTCGGGAAGCGTGCTCCTCGTGACGACTGCCGGCTAAAGCTTGACCTTTTCGCCGGACTCGCAAAGAACGACCGTGCCACGGGCGAACGATCCGCCAACCGACCTGGCGCTGGAAACTACCGATGAGGGAGAGCTGAGGTCCTGCGAAGCCGCCTTCAGCACGGCACCCCGGATTTCCGAGTGAAAGGAATCTCGAAACGATTCCATTGCCACCATGCGAACGACCGGATGGGTCCCCGCATTCGAGATAAGCGGAGCGATGACGCTCGTTTGCGCCGGGAATCCCCGGGCAGAGAAAGCGATTACGGCCATGGCGCGGTGCTGCGCCTCTGCGGCGGGATCCTGAATTAGCTTTGCCAATTGCCCTTCGATCTCCATAGAGTGCGAAATACGCAGGGAACTCTTCAGTGCTGCCGCGGCGCTGCCGCCCACGATCGTTCCTGTCGATGTAAGGGCCTCAAACAGCACGCTCTGCACGAAAGGATCTCCAGACTTACCGAGTATTCCTGCCATTCTGCTTGCGAGCATGGGGCTAGTTTCAGTTGTAAACAGCTCGGCCACTTTTCGCGCAAAGCCGCTCTCGATGCGGCCATCCTTCTGGTAATAGCGGGCCAGACCGCGGATTGCCGCATCGCGCACGCCTTCGGATTCGTCGGGATTGTGCAACTTCTCCCGCAGAGCCTCGACGGCATCGGCGACCGAGGCACCTCGCGAGACCACAGCGCCTGGCTTGAGCAGCGCGCCCAATTTCTCGGCTGCGGCAGCCCGCACCTCCGAGTCGGCCGCATCAAGTTCTCCAATGGCCTTTTCACGAGCTAGCGATGCCCGCACTTCCGGATTCAGATAGGCAGCTAGAGCAGAGGTGCCGCGGCTCCAAAGGCCCGGTGCGGCGGCGGTAGTCTCCGATTTACTCAAAACCTCCTCGAGCATCGTCGGCAGCGTACCGCGGCCGCTAAGCTGCACTTCCGCCAAGGCCGGTTCGGCCTGCGGAGATTCCGCTGCTGGAATGAGATCGCGAACTGCACGTGAGATTCCCCCGGATACATCAACTTCCGGAAGATCGATTACCGCCGCTGCCGGCGAGGAAGGAGTTACGCCCATAGAGCCCATACGAAAGGGAGGATTTTACGCTTTGGACCTTGCTACCAAAGAAGTTATGGAGGGGAGCCTCGAGCCTGTATACTAAGCGCGGGATAGGCGGCCCTATTCTTCCACGAAATCAAGGTTGGTGCCGTAGGTCTCCCGGAGCCGGCTAAGAGCGATAAAGGCCAGGGCGAAATAGACAAGTGTTATTATGAAGGCAGCTACCGAGGGGGAGTTAAAGCCCTTCAGGTAGACAAAGGCCATGTTGAGCGGGATAGCCGAGGCTCGAACCAGATTAGGAACAGTGGTGGTAACCGTGGCTCTTAGATTCGTGCCGAACTGTTCGGCTGTACTGGTTATCAAACATGCCCAACAGCCCACACCGAATCCGGCCAGTGCCGCTGCCCAGCAATACTGCTCGGCGGTCTTAACATAGCCGGAATAAATGGCGAGACAGCCTAAGAAGCCAAACATGAGGAAGTACAATATCGGACGCTTTCGGCTCTTGATGGCCTGACTGAGCAATCCGGAGGCCAAATCACCGACGGTGATTCCGAGAGAGCTGTAAATCATTACGTCGGGAACACTCAGGGTTCCGGAGAGCTCCAGCGACTTGGCAATTTCCGGAGCGAAGGTCGCAAGCAACCCGAAGATCGCATAGATCGGGATACCGACCAGAATGCAGGAGAGAAACAGCATCGTGCGCTGCCGAGTTTTAAAAAGAAGCCTTAGCGACCCGCGCTTGACTCCTGAATCCGCCGCGACAGAGTTATACATGCCTGACTCGTAAACGGCTAAGCGCATGGCAAGGAGAACGAATCCCAACGAACCGCCGAGAATGAAGGCATTCTGCCAGCTCATCACCTTTCCGACATATGCCGCAGCGATGGCGCCGGCGACACCGAGGGTAGCCACGATAGTAGTGCCGTATCCACGCTTCTCCTTTGGCAATAATTCGCTTACGAGCGTAATGCCGGCCCCTATTTCCCCCGAAAGTCCAAATCCGGTGACAAAGCGCAGCGCCGCGTATTGCGGCACGGTGGTGACAAATGCATTTGCAATGGTTGCAACGGAATACAAGAGAATGGAGCCAAACATAACGCTGACACGTCCGCGCTTGTCGCCCATGATGCCCCAAACAAAGCCGCCTAATAGCAGGCCTGTCTGCTGACAATTAATAAGGTAAGCCCCCGTGTCGGTAATTTGATCGGCAGGCAGACCCAATGAAGTCAGGCTTGGCACACGGAAATTGGCAAAAAGCCAAAGGTCGAAAACATCGACGAAGTAGCCAAGGGCAGCTACCGCCACGGCAAACCAGGCGGTTCGAGATTGTACAAAGGCGGAGGGGTCGCCCTCGGAGGCCCTTACGGGCGTTTCGGCAGAACCTGCCATGCGATGGATCCCCCAAAAAACGATGCTCGGGCATTCTGGGGGGCGCTCAAATCTTAGTCAATACGATCTCGCGTAAAGGTAACAAAGACCTGCTCACCAGCGCTACAGGGGACACAGCACTGCCCTTGGACGCACTCTGCCTCGATCAAACCGTACCATCCGACCTACTTGCCGACCTACTTGCTTGTGAGCAGTCCTCGCGAGGAAGCACTCGGCCTCTGATTAGCGAAAGGACTCTTTAGTTCCCGCAGCACCGCCCCCAAGTTCCTCATGTAGGTGCAAGAACGGTACCGCTCGCGTGACGTCATGAATCTTTCCGAATCAGACCGGCTGAAGGCAATTTTGAACCGCTGCAAACTGTAACCGCCATGGTCACAAAGTCTGGCTTTGTACGGGCTCACCGGAAATTTCAGCTTGATCCAAGCCGCTGTAGACATAAGGTAGCGATTTCTGGCGCTTTGAGCCCAAGAGGCACCGGCAGCAGAACAATCTAATTCAGTAGGTTAGGCAGGTATGATACGTTAGTACATTAGGGAGCGGCCTTCTCCCGTGAGGATTTGGGCCGAAAGCAGTGTGCACTTTTACTCCCGTTCATTGCTGAGGGGAAAGCAATGGCCAGCAAGGAAGAGGACGCCGCTTCAGGCGATCTTCCAGCCAACCTTCTCGCATCGACGCGAAACGAAGGCGTCGATACTACCCGTTCGCGCCGAGCATTCCCGTTCTTGACCGTAGCCGGAAGCGCCGCGCGCGCTCAGCAGCCTGACATCATTCGCGACCTTAGCTTGCATAAGGGTCGAGTGACATTCGCCGATTATCGGACGTTAGTTTGCCAGAGTACCTCTCGCATTGCGCTCTTCGAATTCACCACGGACATTTCCGTCAACTTTCGCGCCGATGAGATCCTCAATCGAATCTTCAGCAACAACTCCGCCTGCCTAGAGGCGAATCTGACCTTCGCTAGCGGCGTGGGACAGCCGAGCGCTCTTGATTGTTTGGGAAAATCTTTCGTCTCCTTCTTCCCCCCGGATCAAAGCAATCGCGAATTATTCTCGCAGTGGATTGAAGGTAACTTCTTCCTGTCAAACTACTCGCACACAACCCAGGACTGCGAGGGGCGAGACGTTACGCTGCAGGTTTCTATCTATCCATCCTTCGAGGACTCCTTCGTCCGCAGATTTTGGTATGTTGCCCGCGATATCACCGCCCTGCGGCATGCGGTCGACGCCCTGCAGACTGCCGAGCAGCACTACCGCACACTTGTCGAGCGACCGGGCCTGGTTCTCGTCCGTTCCAAGCCTGACGGCACGTATTTGTATTTGAGTCCGCACGTCAAGGATATCATCGGCTATGCCCCGGAAGATTTCGAAAAGACCCCGGGATTGTTCCAGCGCCTGCTGCATCCGGAAGATATAGCCAAGCACTCGATCATTTATGAGGCTCGCCGCACGAAAAGCGCCAAAACGGTGGAAGTCGAATATCGAGTCCGTAAACGCGACGGCAACTACCATTGGTTCTTCGAGCGTCAAACGGCGAAGCTCGATGAAAACGGGGACGTTGAGTATTATGACTCGATCGCCTTCGATATCCACGAACGCAAAATTCTCGAAGCCGAGTTGGTGCATGCGCAGCGCATGGAGACTATCGGCACACTCGCCGGAGGTATTGCCCACGACTTCAACAATCATCTTACGGCAATATTGGGACAGCTCAATCTATCGCTATCCGAGATAGCCCCGGATCATCCGTCCTATGCCAGGCTTGCCGCGGCCGAACAGGCCGCCATGTGCTGCGCGGAAATGACCCGCCACCTTTTGTCGTTGGGCAGGAAATCCGACACCGCCCTGCGTCCTCTCAGCCCGAGCCAGCTCGTGGAAGATTCGGCGCGGTTGCTGTCACATTTGCTTCCGTCGAATATCGAGGTATCGATGGTCTGTGCGCCTGATTTGTCGGCGATTAACGCCAATCAAGCGCAGCTTCAGCAAGTAATCATGAACTTGGTGATTAACGGTCGCGACGCCATGGCAGGAGGCGGTTGCATCAGCATTGCGGCGAAGAATTTAAGACTTACGGAAGGGCTCAATTCAGCTCCCTATCCCCAAGCTGCGGCCGGTGATTATGTGGAGCTTTCAGTCACTGACTGCGGCGAGGGCATCCCACCCGATCATTTGGCACATATCTTCGAGCCGTTCTTTACTACGAAACCCGTTGGCAAAGGCACCGGCTTGGGACTGAGCATGGTGTACTCAATCGTAGCCTCGCATGGGGGAGCTATTCATGTCGTTAGTGAACGGGGTATCGGGACGACATTCTCCTTCATCATTCCCGCGCTTTCGCCGGAGCGGCAAGAATTCCTTGCTCCCCCCGCCCGAGAACTTCCTCGGGGACAAGAGTGCATTCTCGTTGCGGACGACGACGAACTCGTCCTTTCGATGGTCACCACGGCTCTATGCATGAGTGGCTACAGTGTCATTCAGGCGAATGATGGCGCGGAAGCTCTCGAGCAGTTCATCAAGCATCAGGATCAAATCGATCTTGTGCTGCTCGACCAAACCATGCCGAAGCGCTCCGGCCGGGAGGTGATCACCGATATTCAGGCTTTGAATCGCGATATGCGAATCATATTTACCAGCGGCTTTGGCTCGACCGAGGCTGAGCTTCTGCCGCGTGGCAGCACCCACGTTACCTTTATCGAAAAGCCCTACTCGCTCCCGGATTTACTGCAAAAGATTCGCGCGCTGCTTGAGCCGCCCGAGTAATACAAATTTTCAATATCATTTCAGCTAGTTACCCTCGATCTGTGCCAACAGGATCTGGTAGCGGTGGGTTTTGTTTCATCCCCTGTCTAGCCTATAATCCTCGGCGCATCTAGCAGTGGCGTAACTCATGGGTCAGCCTCAACTTTCAAGTCTTCATCTAGAAACCGAGCACACTGCCGAGCGGGCCACCTTTTGGCGCAAACCCACCTTCGCTGAGGCGCTCTTCTCCCTGCTCGCTGTCGCTTACCTCTTTCTCTTTTGGAAGTCCGTCTCCCGCTGGTGGTTCAACCCGCGCTGGAGCACCGACGATGCCCTGCAGCAAGTTTTTCCATTTTACACGGTTTGGCATCCTGAGATTTTTCAGGGCGATCTGATTTTTGAACTCATGCGCGGATACCTGGCACCCTTGCATTGGGCGCTTGGGTACATGGTCACCTGGCTATGCGGCGATCCGATTATGACCGCGCACTACCTGATGTTCATTCAGCTGGTGCTCTGTGGCGGATTTATATTCTTCGCTGTTCGTACTGCCGCAGGCTTAGCCCCGGCATTCTTTTCCTTGCTGTTCCTTTTCCATACTCGACATGTCATCCAGCGCATGACAGGCGGGCTTCCGCGCGGATGGGCCGCCGTGCTCTTCGCCGCCTTCTTTTACTTCAGCCTGACGAAGAACCACCGCGCGGTGATTGCCTTGCTCTTCGCAGGGTGCTTACTGAATCCTCCGGCTACGTTTCTCATAGCCGCAAGCTACGGCCTCGTACTGCTGGTACGGTGCGTCTCTGCGGACACTCGAATCGACAGCTTGCGCCATCTCGCAACGCTTGCGTTGTGTGCTCCGCTCATCTTCGCGCTGACTCTGTGGGTCACCAAGCGCCCTCCGGAAATTGGCCGCATGTACAGCTATCACGAGGCTGAGGCCTTGCCAGAGTTTTCCCGTGATGGCGGCCGCTTTTCCTGGATTCCGTTCCTGCCGCCTGCGACGGAAATTACTCAATTTGCGACCCGTGTCTTTTACGGCCGCTTTGATAAGCCCGATCCATTCTGGCGAAAAAACATCCTTGGCATCGGGATTGTTTTTCTTATCCTAATGACCCTAATCGGTGTCATTCGAAAGCGTAGCGCCGTTCCCATCGAATTATGGTGCTTCCTTGCCGCATCAATCACGGTGTACTTCCTGTCCAGAATTCTGGCATTTAAATTGTATGTCCCCGATCGACATCTCAATATCCCGCTGGCCTTCTTCTGGATCCTTGCACTGAGCATCGGGACCTGGCGCGCTCTCTTCGGACTGGGGCAGGCAAATCTCCCGAGGGATACCTTCGATTCCTCGCTGAAGTTTGCGCGCGGAAGTGTGATAGGTTTACTGCTCGTGTCTGCATTGGTTTATCAGGGCTCGCAGCTTAATCTAAGCACCGACGCCAACTTCAATTACCAGGACACAAAGCGCGGAGCTTGGGTACCATGGCTCAAAGAAAACACCCCTCCTTCCGCATTGATCGCCGGATTCCCCACCTTCATGGATCCCGTGCAACTTTTCGGCATGCGCAAGGCATACGCATCCAGCGAAACTTGGCATCCATTTTACGATAACTACAATGCTGAAATGAAACGCCGAATCGCCATCAGTCTCAAGGCCCATTACGCCGCTTCCCTCGAAGAGGTCGTGTCTTTGTTAACTCCTGAGAAGATCGATTATTTTGTATTCGAGCGTAAGCGCTTCTACCCCAAAGCTTTACAGAACGTCGTCTATTTTAAGGTATTCCGACCGTTGCTCGCTGAACTGACGGGGCGGCCGCCGGAGCAGTATGCCTATCGACAGATACCCGAAAGCGGCGAAGACTCGTCCCTGTCCTTCGTCGTCTACCGCGACAAAACTGCTGTGGTAATAGATGTGAACAAACTCCGAGCTTGGGTTGCCGAGCACCCGGGAGAATCAAATGCGGCGTGAATCTTGGCTCCATCTCGCCGCGCTCGCGATCTGCTGTTTTATTATAGCCGCAATCGCCCTTGGCCTCTCTTATCAGCGCTATACCGCCATGATTCCAGGGCAGTCGATTTTCCGCGGGCTCTCGAAAGACGGCTGGGTGGCGCAGGGCGCCGTCCTTCGATTCCCGCGTCTTGCGAATATCGGCAATCGTCTATTGCTGCAGTTTAATGGCTGGCGCCCCGTGTCCTACGATTCCCACGTTCGTCTTACTCTGTGCCAACAGACACCCACAGAACATTTGATTGGCTCTGATACCGCGCTTCTGCTTTCCTTGCGTGCAGAATGCGAACCGAAGCGACTACAGTTTGAAATCGTAAACCCGTTCAAAGTGTCGCCGACGGATCCTCGCGAGCTGGGAGCGCAGCTTATTCGCTCCGAGGTCACCTCCCGATTCGGGATCGCGATTGTTGCCCCGTGGATTGCTGCGACAACGGGAATGCTCCTGTTTATTTTGGCGCTCACCGTCTATTATTGCTTTAAAGCAGCTGCTTTTCGGTGTTTTTCCTGGCTAGTGCCGCTCGCCGCATTTTATCCGCTTACACGCGTCGACATTCAGGATCTCAGTAAACCCTGCTGGCTCTGGATGACCTGCTTCTGCGTGGCCGGCGGCTTTCTTTTGGCTCGAATTTCAGAATCAGCCGGAGAAACGGAGGATGAACCCCTTGCCCTCCGTGAATGGAACTGGCTGCCCGTGCTGGCAATCTTCGCCGGGGCAGCAGCCATTCGCTTTTACCGCTTGGACTTCGGGCTGCCCTACAATTACCACCCGGACGAAATCCCCAAAGCAAATGCCATAATGCAGATGGTGGCCTCACATTCCTTTAATCCTCGCTACTTCTTGCACCCTTCGTTGCTCTTGTATTGCACATATTTCATCAACACCGTATTCCACTGGCTCGGCGTGACGGGAGACTTCCGTGAAACCGCCTTTCTGGCGGGACGCTGCGTCAGTGCTCTCGCCGGAAGCCTAAGCATATTGTTCGTATATGCCATCGCCACCCGGCTTTTTAGTCAGCGCGCCGGCGTCATTTCAGCGGCGCTCTTGGCAGTATTTCCGCTCCATGTTACCTGCAGTCGCTACCTCAAGGAGGACTCGCTGCTCGTCTTCTTTATCCTCGCCGCAACCTGGGCCGTCATCAAAGCCGCTCAGGAAAATCGCCGAGGCCTCCTTTTCTTGGCGGCAGTCTTTGCCGGACTGGCAGCTTCCACGAAATATTCCGGAGTCTTAGCGATTGGGATTGTCTTGAGCGCCCCCTGGCTGCGCTCCAAATCGCTAAAACCCGATCCTGTCTTTGCCCGCTCCGCGATCCTGGCCGCAATGCTCGTGCCTTTCGCATTCTTTGCCGCCTCGCCCTACATCCTCTTGGATCGTGCCAAGTTCCTTTCGGATTTTAGTTATGAACGCAAACATGCGCTGCGCGGCCACACCCAGGCAATTGACGCCTGGTCACAGTATTGGATGTACCATTTGGCGCGCAGCATCGTGCCCGGCATCGGCACCTTAACCACTATGACCGCCCTGCTCGGAATCGGCCTATTGCTGTGGCGTCGGAGAATCGCCGATCTCTATATCCTGGGCTTGGTATTGGCCTTCTATCTTCCCGCCGAATGGGTAAAATCGAAGCCGGAGCCGCAGCCCGAACGATATATCTTCCCTTGCCTCCCGTTTCTAGCCATCGCCGCCGCCCATTTCGTCGAAGTTTTGGCACGCGGACGATTCAAGCGTTTTGTACCTGCGCTGGCCCTACTTCTGATCGGCGCACCACTGTTAAGGACTTTGCAGCTCGCTCGTGATCTGTCCCAGGATACGAGGGAGATCGCTGCCCAGTGGCTGCTTGAAAATGTGCCTGAACACTCGAAAGTGCTCATCGATTGGCAACCCTATGGGCCGAACCTACCGCCGGAGAAGCTGCCCAGCGAAAATATCCTGCGCATAAACGTACTCAAAAAACTCACTCCTCAAGCGCTCAAGGATTCCGGGGCTGACTATTTGGTGCTCTCCAGCCTCTTTTACGATCGCTACTTCACTCAGCCCTTCGCCAATCCTGTCTTCCAGAACCGATTTAAAGTGGTTTTCTCGCGAGTCCCTATTCTTAAAGAAATCAGCGCGCCATCGGGAAGTTATGGGTTTCACAATCCACGGCTTACTATATTCTCGCTCAAACCGCAGGATTTCGCGGCGCTTGACGCCGAGATTGCGTTGAAGAGCGCCGGCAAACTGACGAAAACCCAAAACGAAGAGCGTGCGAGCTTGCGCTGGCTAGCTCACTAGAGCGCATCCGGAAAGACGGTATGTACATGAAATTCTTCCTCTCAGTGCTGCTGCTCATTCTTGATGCGGTACTGCTCTTCAGCAATTCGGTGACAGGCGCCGGAATTTGCGCTTCCCTGCTCTTTTTACTCCCCGGCCTCGCCGTTGGATGGCGGCTCTTTTCAAAAAGTGAAGATATCGAGGTAGCCTGGGCTTTAAGTTTGGCTGGAGCCTTCCTTTGGTCGCTGCTGATGACCTTCGTTCTCGATGCGCTACCGGGAGCGCTCGCGCGCTACGATCTGTTCGTCATCTTAAATATTTTATCCCTGTTGACCATCGTTCGAATTCCTCGCCGAGAAGGAATCGGCCGAATAAAAGTCAGCCTTGCTTTCATTTTGCTGCTCGTTCTGTCTGCGGCGTTCAGATTCATGCACCTTGGTACAGCCGAGTTTCAAGGTGACGAGACCCGTGCCATGTTCTTAGCCTCGGGATTGAGTGCGGGGGACGAGGGCATCCTTTTTTTGCACCGCAAAGGCCCGGCGGAAGTGCTGCTCGCCGCGCCTGCCTTGCTGTTACTTGGACATAGCAACGAAGCGGCAGCTCGCTTCCCTTTTGCCTTTGCGGGAACAATTGTCGTACTCGCCGCCTACGCACTCGCAAGACGACTCTGGGAGCAAGACGACATAGCGGCTACCCTTGCTGCTTCGTTCGCAAGCTGTGATGGTTTTCTCTTCGCCTTCTCTCGCATCGTGCAGTACCAATCTATTTTGGTGTTGCTGCTGATCGCTGCTTTTCTCAGCCTTTCGCTTTTGAAATCCAGTGCTCGCTCGCCGAAATTCTGCCTGCATGCGGCTTCGGCCTTCGCCGCTGGAGCGCTGCTATGCCACTACGATGCGTTGTTCGCATTTCCCGCATTGGGATTGCTTTGCCTTTCTCTCCTCAAATCTAGGGGGTATTCACGCAGAGAGTGCGCGCAGCTCCTGCTTTCACCAGTACTGCAGTTCTTAGTGCTTTGCGTATCCTTTTACGGCCCATTCCTGTTGCATGAGCATTTCGCCGGCACGGCCGGCTATCTTTCGCAGCGCTTTGGCGCCGATCGATTGCCGGCGCATAACCTGCCTCGGTACTTCACCCTGCTTAGCTTCTATGGCGGGGGCTTGAGCTGGATGCTGCTGGCCGCCAGCGTGACGGCAGGTACTTTGCTTTGGACGATTCGTTACACCCGGCGGCTATCGGCCGTCTGTTGCGGTCTTGGACTCGTGCTCCTGGCGTCATCATGCTTCTTGGTCGACTCCCCTTCGAGCTCCAAGCTGCTGGCCTGCGCGGGAATCGCTGGATTGGCCCTGGCGTCGGCTCCCGTTATCTTGAGCGGGCGTCCACCCATCGCCCTGCGTAGCCTTCTGCTTTGGTGTTTCTGCGGATTATTGGCTTTAGGCTTTCTCTTTGCTCGTCCAAACACCCATTTTTATGTGGTTCATGTACCGCTGGCTCTGCTGTCCGGGTTGGCGCTTAGCGAAGCGGCGCGAAGGAGCTCAGCGCTCCAAGGTTTCGTCGCCTGCCTCGTTGCGGCAGTCTTGCTGCCGAGCTTCTTGTACCTGCAGCACTCCTACCTTCGGCCGGAACTAGAGTATCGCTTCGTCTTTCCGAAGGCTCTCCCGGCCTATGTCCCCGATTTCTACCACGACAAACTTCCCGCCGGAGCTTTCTTCGGCTTTCAACACAACTCTGGATGGAAGGCAGTGGGCGCTCTGTACGCCGAGGGCTCATTACAAGGGAGCTATGACAGCAATGAGGAGGAGTTAATCACCGCCTGGTATCTACATCCTCAATCCCGGACCAAGGAAAACCCCGATAATTTTTTCATCGCGAGCAGACCAAACGATCCGGTTCCCTACTCACCATCCAGAGTTGAGGCTGAATTCCGCTTTTGGGGAAGGGTTATAGTTGACGGACGGCGAGGCCTGGATATCTTTACTCGCCGCGTCCCGAGCGGCCCCCCTACACGGTTCGATCTCGATGACTTCAGCGCCGCATTTGACGGGAGAGAGGCAGTATTTAATGACGCGCGTGCCGCTTTAGAGGCCTCTCCATCACGTTAACTCCTTGTCGGAGATTGCAAAATATTGCAACGTAAGTACAAGGTAACCATTCTATGAAGACACTTCGCACCGCGATAATTTCTGCCAGTCTGCTCATGCTTAGTTCCTGTGGCGGGGGCGGCGGTGGCGGATCTGATTTTATCGGCGCCGCAGAAGTTAGCGTGCGGGTCAGCCCGCATAAGATTGATACCGGTGACCGTGCGGAGGTGAGCATCGACGTCTCCACGGTTCACCCCAATGGCATCTTTCTTAAGGTGAGAATTCCCAAAGCCCTCTCCTATGTATTGAACTCCGCAGAACTGGAGATCGACGGACAGAATATTGATATCGGCCCAAAGAAAAATGTCACAAAAGATGCTTACACCTATGTCGTCTTTATTTTCAGCCAGGATGACTTCGGGAGCGATAACCGCGGCAAGGTAAGATTTCAGTTGGCCGGCAACTCGGCCATCCAAGACGGCCTCGTTGAAGTTGACGCCGATGTGAACGATCCCTTGGTAAATGACAACAACGAGTTTAATGTCGACTCTCCCGAGTTCGGCGCCGAGTCCGATGCCTCGATAGAAGTGACCCAGTAGACTCAGAGATCTTCCGAATCCAGCGTCCAAAAGCAGCTTCTTGCTCATCTAATTTCTTGGTCTAAAACTCCAAGAATTCGCTGGGTTAATAACAATGTTTGGTCGCTTCTTTGGCAAAGCAAAGCCGAAACAGGATGCCGGGTTTCCGCCCTTAAGTACCTCGATTAGCGGGTCAATTTTGAATGTCGTGGGTGCTCGGAGCATTCCCTCCATGCCCGGGGCCGCCCAAAAGGCCTTTCAACTAGCAACCGATCCCAATGCTGAGGCGCGTGATTTTATCGAGGTTATCGAATCCGATGAGGCGCTTTCCGCCCGAATCATCAAAATTGCAAACTCCGTTTTCTTCGATCGAGGCACAAAAAGCACCACCATAGAGTCCTCTGTAACCGTCATCGGGATAAACGAATTGCGCTGCATTTTAAATGCAAATGCTCTGACAGATATTTTCCCCTCCAAGCACCCCTACCGGTCGGCGCTGTGGTCGAATGATATTGCCACCGGCTTGATTGCTCGAAATCTGGCTCAGCGTCTCTTACCCGGAAAGGCCGAGATTGCCTTTCTGGGCGGTCTGATGCACGACATCGGCAAACTTCTTCTCCTCCAGAGATCTCCCGAGGAGTACGGCCGCGTGCTGAAAATCGTCGAAGCTGAGGGGAAGTCATTTTGCGAGGCGGAGGAACGGCGGTTCCCATTTACTCATGTCGAGGTAGGTCAGCTCATTGCCGAACGCTGGAATTTCACGCCTGAGATTATCGAGATTATTCGCGACCATCACCGCGCCTGGTCCCCCTCGGAGTTCGAGGCTCGAGAAGTCTCCCTGACCGCACTCGTCAAAGCGGCCGATATTATTGCTCACGCATTGGGGCTCGGCCACCCGAAGGGATTCTCTAAAGTACGCAGCATCGCCCAGAACGAACTCGAAGAGGTATGGCGAGTCCTGAAAATCCCCGTGGAGGAACATAAGACCGTGCTCGAACAATTCGAGAAGACCTATGCTCTCGAATTTGACCTCTATACATCGAAAGGCAGCCAGGAATGATGTTGGTCATTGGCGCAGCGACTCTCATTGGAGCAGGTGCCGGATACTGCCTATGCCGCTTGCGTGCGCAGCATGTCAGCGCTGCTCTTGTTGAGGGCGCCAAGCAGCAGGAGCGCCAGGCAAAGATTCTATCCGACAATCTCATCGCGGCCGTGCTGCTCCAAGATGACTCAGGAAAGATATCCTACTGCAGCCCCTACACCGAGGTCCTCACAGGTTACAGCATCCACGAAATCACCGAACATCAAGGCGACTTCCTGGAATCGGTCATGCATGCCGATGACCGCGCCCAATATCGCCGGGCACTGGAAATCTGTCGGGCCGGCGAGGCATTTCAATTTCGCTATCGCCTCTATCACCGAAGCGGCATCGAGATTTGGGTCGAGACTCGCACTGTTCCGATCGTAGACGATGCCGGGACAGTTTCACAATTTCTCTCCATCACCCTTGATGTCACTGGAATGGTCCGGTACCAAAAGCAGGTTGAAGAGAAGAACCGAGACTTGCAAGATTTCGCCTATATGGTCTCACATGACCTCAAAGCGCCGATTTTTACCATCAAGGGGATGCTGGGAATCATTCGCGACGACTACGCTTCTTCTCTGCCGCCCGAGAGCAAGGAGGTGATCGAACATATCGAGCGAGCGGCCCTCAGGCTGGAACAGCTCGTCTCGAGGGTTCTGGAGTATTCCCGCATAAGCAATCAAGAGCTCAAGCTTATGCCCGTTGATCTCAACGGGGTGTTGAACGAGGTGCGACGTGATTTTAGCGTTCAGGCGCAGGGGGCGTCTGCGACTATCGAGATCGCCGAATTTCTTCCAACGGTGCTCGGCGACCAACTGCAGCTCTACCGTGTCTTCGCCAATCTTATCGGCAATGCCATAAAGTACAGAAGCCCCGACCGCCCGGCCCATGTGCGCGTTCTCGCCGATACAAGCCGCGACAGTCGATATGCTCGCATCCAGATTATCGACAACGGACAGGGCATCCCCGAAGATAAGATCGAATCGGTCTTTCGTCCCTTTCACCGACTGCATGGCGCGGCTATCGAGGGCACCGGACTAGGATTGGCAACAGTCAAAAAGCTCGTCGAGAAGTCCTCGGGTTCCGTAGAGCTCACGAGCAAGGTTGGCGAGGGCAGCACCTTCACCGTCGTGCTTAAAGTTGCTCCAAGTGGAGCCGCTGCATGAAGATACTTTTGCTCGATGATGAAGCTTCGCATCGACTTCTCGAACTCAGGGCGATAAAGAAGCAATTTCCCGGCGCCGACGTTTCAACTTGCGCTACCCTCGATGAAGCCCGTGCGGCGCTCATATCCGCTTCACCTTCGATCGCGATTATCGATCTGAACATAGCCGGTTTGAGTGGATTGAAAATAGTTAAGCAAATTCGGGAAAATTCTCCGCTTTCCTCGCTGCCCATAATAGTGCTTTCGACTTCGCAGCTTGCGCTCGATGTCGAGCAAAGTTACGCAGCAGGTGCTTCGGCGTATCTCTTCAAATCCGACAACCCTCAAGAATTCGTCTTGAATCTACAGAGCGCGGTTCGCTTCCTTACCGCCTAGGAGAAGAGGGCCTGACAGGCACGGGCTTGATGGCAGGATCGGGCTCGACACTCAATAGCGCGCGTACCGTTTCAGTGAGTTTCGCTAGCGCCCCGCCAAATCCTGGCGGCGGAATCGGCTTGAGTCTAAAAACATCTGTGGGGAAATCTGCAGGGCGAGTTTCCTCTATTATTTCCGGATTCATGCGCATGGCTCTCATCGGATGCACACCTAAAGACGCCAAAAGTCGGGCAACCGTTAGTTTGAGTTCTGGTCCGTCCTCGATCGGCCGCACCGCAATACTGAGAACAGGTCGCTGATTGACTCGGCGGCTGCCACTATCAATCACGATAGGCTCCTTGCGGAAGTTCACTTCGGATTTGAAGTAAGCCTCTGCTAGAGGTGGAGAGACCTTCTGCTCTGCCCGGCGTGCGACTTCTACATCTTCCGCACTCGGCCGATAGGTTCGGCTCGTATAGCCGTTTTCCAGCAGCCACTGCTTCAACGAATCACGAACCAGTGAGATAACGGGCAGCGGCACCTCAGCGCCCCAAGCCCCATCCTCCGAATCGCGCGCAATCAGGCGAGCACGGTCCCGCTCGGGGCTAGCGGCCTCCTCAGGCTTAGTTTCGGGGACCGGGTTAGCTGGCGTAGCATCCATGGCAATATGCTCTTGAGGAACAGTTCTTCCCTGAAGTCTTCTCAGCAGGGCTCCACCAGAGTATCATTTTGTCGAACCGTTCACGCGGGTATTAAATTGAGTGATTGCAATTAATTAGGCGACCCAGAAATGCCTTTGGCAGGGCGTTTGTGGACGTCCCCTGATCGGGGACGACAACATTTTGTGATCGGTTAGTATTATCACCCCGGATTTGCTCCGCAAATCCACCCCTGAGGGGTTCTTCAACTACCGCCGTTCTCGCATTGCCTCCGACATGGCGTGAACGGTTACCATTTTGTGAACTCCTGCAAAAATCTATAATCAGTGAAGCGTCTAAGCATGGGAAAGTATGTATGAAGGGTGAAAAATTGGAGCTCGAAGGCAGGATAATAGATCTGGAAAGCCAGATTGCTTTCCT
>JAYRHW010000233.1:0-12892 GCA_041907145.1 Bdellovibrionota bacterium | reverse complement strand
GCTAGAGTTCCTCTTCAAGGTTGAGTGCTTCAAGTCTTATAGCCAGCCTTGGAATGAACCACCAGAGCTGGGCAGGGCTCTTTATTTTGATTACAGAAATGTTAGTGTTTGATAGTCAGCAATTGCTTAGGAGGATGCATGGGCAAAGGAGATAAGAGAACTCGTCGCGGAAAGATTTTCCGTGGTTCACATGGCAAAACCAGAAAGAAGGGTCCGCGTAAGAAGTTCAAGGCCCCAGCCAAGAAGAAGACGACCAAGTAAGTCGCTTGCTCTTCGATTTGCCGCGCGGTTGATTTATCTTGGTAACCTAAGTACCATTTACTTGAGCTAATAACTCAAGATTTCCTTAAGGTACTGAAATGACTGAGATAAACCAGCGCGGCTATACTAACCCTCAAATGCTTGTCTCTACCGACTGGGTGCAAAGCCACCTTGGGGATAAGTCCATCCGCATTATCGAGTCCAACGAAGATCAGCTGCTCTTCAAATCCGGACATATTCCAGGCGCTGTCGAAGTTGATTGGGTACGAGACCTTAACGATCCCGTTTGTCGCGACTACCTCGATGGATCCCGCTTCTCTGAATTAGCATCGCGCCTTGGCATCACTCCGGAGACCACGTTGGTGTTTTACGGGGATAAGAACAATTGGTGGGCCGCTTATGCTCTGTGGGTATTTCAGCTCTTTGGCCACACTAAGTCCGTAATAATGGATGGAGGAAGACTGAAGTGGGAGAAGGAGAAGCGCCAGCTCTCTAAGGAGACGGTTGAGTATCACCCTTCGCGTTATCCTGCGGTTACCCGCGATGACCGCACCGTGCGCGCATTCCGAGATCAGGTTCTGAGCCATGTCCAGGCCAAGGGGGCGCTTGTTGATGTGCGCAGCCCCGATGAGTATTCCGGCAAGAAGCTGCATATGGAGGGCTATCCCAATGAGGGTGCTTTGCGCGGCGGGCATATTCCGGGAGCTAAAAGTGTCCCATGGGCGCGCGCGATTAACGCTGAGGATGGAACTTTCAGGACTGCCGAAGAATTGCGAGCAATCTATGAAGGCGAAGCCGGGCTTCGCGCTGACAAAGATATCATCGTTTATTGCCGTATCGGCGAGAGAAGCAGCCATACTTGGTTCGTTCTTACCTATCTCCTTGGCTACGACAGCGTGAGAAATTATGACGGAAGCTGGACCGAATGGGGAAACAGCGTTGGCGTACCAGTCGAGCGCTAGCATTCCCGACTCTCTTGCCGAGATATTGGCCGAGATTGCCGCACTCACCGATCGTGACGAGCTCGCCGAGTACTTGATCGAGACGGCAGGACGCTTTCGCGGCGTGCCGGAGTCCGTTGCCGTGCGTCCTTATCCGGAGACGAACCGCGTGGCCGGCTGCGAATCGGAGGCTTTTGTTTTCGCCGAGCACGATGATGCGGGAAAGGTTTGGTTTCACTTTGCAGTAGAGAATCCCCAGGGCATTTCAGCCAAGGCCTTGGCAGTCATTCTCGAAGAGACGCTGTCCGGCCTTGGCCCGTCGGAGATTCAAAGTGTCCCTGAGGACATCATTCATCAAATCTTTGGAGCCACCGTGTCGATGGGCAAGGGGCAGGGGCTTATGGGTATGATCCGAAGCACCAAGGCCGCGGCATCAGCTAAGCGTTGAAGCGTCTCTTACTGGATTCCGGCTTTTTCCACGGGATGCGGATTTATCTGAACCGGGGGCTCCGCGGGTAAGTCTTTGAGATGCCGATTGGTAAGCAAATCATCCAGTGTAAATCGGCTTAAAAACTCATCGACATGCTTGCGCAGTCCGAACCATACCGGCCGCAAGTTGCAGCCTCCTGCCGGGGCACAGCGTGCCTGATCGAGCGGCTTATGTTCGCAGATGACTTCGAATGTATCGCCTTCGGCGGCCACGAGAATATCACGAAGCGTAATGTCCTTTGGCTCCCTGCCAAGCAAGTAGCCACCCTGGGGTCCTCGCACGCTTTTTACTAACGCACCGCGACGCAAGCGCTGCAAAATCTGTTGAGCATAGTCGAGAGGGATACCTTGTGATTCCGCGATATCAGCGGCACGTACGGCCTCGGCTCCTTGCTTCTGCCGTTGCGCTATGAACGAAGCGCAGTGCACCCCGTATTCGCCCCATTGGGTAATATGCATTTATCTACTCCAGGAAGTGTAAACTCAGATTACCTATTATGTAGAAGGGCGATCAAGCTTAAGCGGATTAAGAGGGAGTTATAATGGGCAGTATTCTCCGGCAACCCCTCGGTCCTTGTATCCTACTGAAAATATGACTAAATCAAAGCCAAACTCCTGCGCCCCAGGCTGGAGATTGAGAGGCCAGAAGTGTATACTTTAGTGAGTCACTCAAGTAAGTTTGATTAGGCCCTTATATATCTGTAATGATTAGCCTTCTGCCGCTCATTTGAGCGCAAGAATTAAGACCAATTTCAATGACTACTGATACCGAAACATTAGAGTCGCTTGCGCGCCAGGAATACAAGTACGGCTTTACGACCGATATCGAATCGGACTCCGCGCCGCCTGGTCTCAATGAGGACATCGTTCGCTTTATTTCAAAAAAGAAGGAGGAGCCCGAATTCCTCTTAGAATGGCGGCTCAAGGCTTACCGCAAGTGGTTGACGATGAAGGAGCCGAGTTGGGCCTTCGTTCAGTACCCCGCGATCGATTACCAGGGAACGATTTATTATTCGGCGCCGAAGAAGCGACCGTTGAAGAGTTTGGATGAGGCAGATCCGGAGCTTCTCAAAACCTATGAACGGCTCGGAATTCCGCTGCATGAGCAAAAGGCTTTGGCTGGAGTCGCTGTTGATGCCGTGTTCGATTCAGTTTCAATAGTCACGACGTACAAGGAAGAACTCGCCAAGCATGGCATTATTTTCTGTTCCTTCGCTGAAGCTGCTCGTACGCATCCGGAGCTGGTGCAAAAGTATCTGGGCTCGGTAGTTCCATACACCGACAATTTCTTCGCGACTTTGAACTCGGCAGTTTTTAGCGACGGTACGTTCGTATACATCCCTAAGGGAGTCCGCTGTCCCTTGGAGCTTTCGACCTATTTCCGCATCAACGCGCAGAAGACCGGACAGTTCGAGCGCACGCTGATTATCGCCGACGAAGGCAGTTATGTGAGCTATCTTGAAGGCTGCACAGCGCCCATGCGCGACGAGAACCAGCTCCACGCCGCGGTCGTAGAACTCGTGGCCTTGGACAACGCGCAGATCAAATATTCCACCATTCAGAACTGGTATCCCGGAGATAAGCAGGGCAAGGGCGGGATTTACAATTTTGTAACTAAGCGCGGCATTTGCGGCGGAGTGAATTCGAAAATTTCCTGGACCCAGGTCGAGACGGGCTCATCAATTACCTGGAAATATCCTAGCTGCATCCTCAAGGGTGATAATTCGGTTGGGGAGTTTTATTCGGTTGCGCTTACGAATCATCATCAGCAGGCTGATACCGGTACTAAGATGATTCATATCGGCAAGAACACCAGCAGTACGATCGTCTCTAAGGGAATTTCCGCAGGCCAAGGGCAAAATTCCTATCGCGGGCTCGTGAAGATCATGAAGTCCGCCGATGGAGCGCGCAACTTTTCTCAGTGTGATTCGATGCTGATGGGGGATAAGTGCGGCGCGCATACCTTCCCTTACATCGAGGTGAAGAATCCAACCGCCAAGGTCGAGCACGAAGCATCGACTTCAAAAATCGGAGAAGATCAGATTTTCTACTGCAATCAGCGCGGCATTCCCACAGAAGATGCCGTTTCAATGATTGTGCACGGATTCTGCAAAGAGGTGTTTAATGAGCTCCCCATGGAGTTCGCGGTCGAAGCGCGGCGTCTCTTGGAAATTAGTTTGGAAGGGAGTGTTGGGTAATGACATCTGTATTGTTAGCAATTAAGGATTTGCGGGCGCGCGTTGAGGAGAAGGAAATCCTCAAGGGCCTTAATCTCACGATCAACGCCGGCGAAGTTCATGCCATCATGGGAGCCAACGGCTCAGGAAAGAGCACGCTGGCCAATGTTCTGAGCGGTAAGGACGGATACGAGATTACCTCGGGAAGCGTGGAATTTAACGGCAAAGATATTCTTGAGCTCGATCCGGAGGAGCGCGCAGCCGAGGGTATGTTTATGGCTTTCCAATATCCGGTTGAACTGCCCGGCGTACTGGGGACCTATTTTCTGCGCACCGCCTACAACGCTATTCGAAAGTATCGTGGGCAGGAGCAGATTTCGGTGCGGGACTTTGCCGCATTGGTAAAGGAAAAGGCCGCATTGCTGGAACTTAGCGAAGACCTGCTCAAACGCCCGGTAAACGAGGGCTTCTCAGGCGGGGAAAAGAAGCGCAATGAAATATTCCAAATGGCAGTCTTGGATCCCAAGCTCGCTATTCTCGATGAAACTGATTCAGGACTCGACATCGACGCGTTGCAGATTGTAGCCAATGGCGTGAACAAGCTGCGCGCCAAGGATAAGGCCATCGTGGTTATCACTCACTATCAAAGATTACTAAACTACATCGTGCCTGATTATGTGCATGTGCTGCTCGATGGCCGCATCGTCAAGTCTGGTGGCAAGGAGCTGGCGCTTGAGCTCGAAGAGAAGGGCTACGGCTGGGTGAAACCGGCTGCCGCTGATTCCGAAGCAGGTAAGTAGGAGATCGACCATGACAGTGGCCGAGAATATCCAACCAAACTGGGTCTCCGAGGGTTACCGCTCTGCAGCAGGCTCGCATACTTCTGCATTGGCTGCGCGCTTCGAACGCTTGCGCTCGCAGGCCATGACTGATTTTGCCGCGCAGGGACTGCCGTCTCCGAGCCGGGAGGATTGGAAGTACACCAATGTCGTTCCGCTCGCTAAGGCGAATTTTACTCTGCTCGGACCCGGTGCTGTCACCACGAAGGAAATGAGCGCTGCGCGGAGTATTCTTGGCGCTGAGTTGTCCGCGCTGCGAGCTGTCTTTATTAATGGCCATTACATTTCAGAGTTGTCGGCACTCGAAGCGGGCCTGAGCCGCTGCCGTATCGCTACGCTCGCATCGCTGCTCGATGGCAGCTGCAAAGATGCCGATTTGCTGCGTAGCATGGAGAACTACTTGGGTACACTCGCCCCGAATCGAGAGAACTCGTTCGCGGCTATGAATATGGCCTGCGTCAGAGACGGCATTGTTGTTTTTGCCCCTAGGAATTCCAAGCTGGAAGCTCCGCTGCATATAGCCTGGCTTAACGGGAGTGCGTCCGAGCGGGCTATGGTGTTTCCGCGTGTCTTGGTGGTAGCCGAGGACCATAGCGAAGTAGCGATTATCGAAACCTTCCAGGCGCTGGACGGCGGGCAATATCTTTCCAATCAGGTTACCGAAATTTGCATGGCTCCTGGAGCCAAGGTCGATCACTACAAGATTCAATTGGAGTCGGAAGCCGCGTTCCACTACGGAGCGATCTGCGCTGCGACCGAGCGAAATTGCGAGTTTCGCACCCATACTTTTAGCTTTGGCGGCACACTCGTGAGAAACGAGGTGTATCCGACCTTGAATGGCGAGGGCGGGGTAGGCGTGCTCAACGGACTCACCGTCCTCGCAGGATCGCAGCATGCTGACAATACCACCGTCATCGATCACGCTAAGCCGCACTGCGAAAGTCATGAGCTCTATAAGGGTATATACGGTGGAAGATCCTCGGGCGCGTTTTCGGGCACGATCATTGTTCGTCCGGACGCCCAGAAGACGAATGCCTTGCAGACCAATCAAAGTTTGCTTTTATCACCTGATGCTCATGTAGATTCGCGTCCGCAGCTCAAGATTTGGGCTGATGACGTAAAGTGCACGCACGGGGCAACCATCGGCCAGCTCGATGAGAATGCCCTGTTCTACCTGCGATCCCGCGGCGTTCCCAGTACAGAGGCGCGAAATATGCTCATTCATGCCTTTGCCAGCGACGTGATATCGGGTGTCCGCGTCGCTGCTCTACGCACATTCTTGGAAGAGCTGTTAAGCGTCAAGTTGCAGCAGGTCGGAGCACTGTAAGCTTTACTGTTTCTCCAATCTCGGGCTACATTTGGTAACCGTTCACGCGGTATTTAAACGGTTACTACATTTGCTCTATGGCCGAAGAAAAGGAACAACTTTCCCCGCTTGAGGAGGCAATATTGGCTTCCCTTCAAGCTGTCGATGATCAGATTGCTTTGGAGCATAAGCGGCAACCGTCGGAGCCCGAACTTCGCGGAGTCGACGAAGGTGAAATTTATCGAAAGAGGGTGGAGTTCATCGCTTCCTTTTTGATTGGGGCCGCCGAGGCCGATCAGGTCGGACTAAACTCATTGGTAGTTTTTACCCAGGCCTTTGCCAAGGCTTTGGCGATGACTGTCGACGATCGAGCGAGTGAAGGTCTCAAGGATATTTCGACTTCCTATGCCTTGCTGGCCGCGAAGTCGGTGGAAAAGGACGCGGGCAAGTTGATGAGATTGCTCAGAGCGCCCGATGAGAGCTCTGAGCTTTCGTGATTGTCTAGCAGAGTACTAAATACAGCACGAACAGCGAGCACCAAGAGGCGGCTGGAAAACAACGGCCGCACAACCTGCATCCTGAATATACATCTTCTCGGGTCATAGCACTTAGCTCCTTATATCAACCCCTTAGCAACCAATACCAATAAAATGCAAGTGCTGTGCCATCGAGGTGTATCTGGCACCGCAATGAATGTCACTGTCCGCCTCTACCCTGCATTATCTGCGTAGAAAACCAGAAATCTAAGAAGTACGTCTCCTATGAAACGACAGCGCTTGAGAAAATTGCACAAGAAATTAGACCAGTTGGCTCGCTAATTGTCTGATAACTAACATCTTTCTTAGTGAATCCGCTGGGCTGTGCGAATGGCTGGGAGATTGCAGTTTCAGTCATATGGCGGTGGTCGCAGAAACACGCCCTCGTCCGTTTTCTCTTCGCAACCGATACTGAAAGCAGACAGAGTTAACCCGGAATCAAGCGCCTGAACATGACATTTAAATTTAAATATCTACTGGCAGCCATGCTCGCATGGTCTGTCCCTTCAGTATGTATTGCGCAGGCACTCGCCGGCTCGGACGTTGATGCTGATGCCTCCTCGGACTTCAGCTTAATTTCCATTCAGGGTGATTCGAGCCTTTCTTGGAGTTCTTACTCATCATCCGGAGTGCTGATTGATGGGTCTCAGGTCCTACTTGGCCAGGCAGGAAATCATATCATCCTTGGTAACTGGTCATCGGTAAGCCGCGCGCAGCGAGGCATCTTAAGCCTCGATGGACAAAAAGTTTTATGGACCATCGTGCCTCAGGGAGGCTCCCCAGTCTCTAAATATTTGGGGGCACAAAAGGACACGCTTCTATCTGGTGCGGACTTTAACAACAACGGCTTTGCCGATGCTGCATTCATTCGCAAGCCGCGTGAGGGAGAGGTCCAGCTCAACTGGCGCATTCGCTATGACTTCTTCCGTGAGGCAGACGGCGGTAGGCCCGGGCCGAACGGAGTTAAAAAATTCGTATTCGGCAAGGTCGGAGAAACCGCGTTTTTTGCTAATGTCGAGGGGCGCGGAGACTGGCTTGGAATTCTTGGCGTTAATCCGAACGGATTCGGCTCTCAGTTAAGTTTCTTCAATCCCAAGACTGGCAAGCAAAAGAAATTTAAAGTCCCAAGCTTTACGGAGGGAAATATTCGACCGTTGCCGCTGCGTCAGGCTACCGGCGGCGATCTCATCGCCCTGGCGCGACGTGAGAGCGGGGATACTGCAGTAAAGTTCGTGAATATGCGCGGGCAAATCATCTCCGAGGCTACACTTGCCGGAACCGGCGAACTCATCGTTGGTGATTTTCTCCCGGCTAGTGGACAGGAGATTGCCATCGAGCTCGATGGCGGCGGCTTCTTGGTTCACAATCCGGTGACCTCCGAGGAAAGCTCCGTTTCGGTACCGGATGGCATCGTGGTTGACGACGTCAATATCAATTCCTTCGATCCAAATCCGGAGGACCCGAGCTGTGAAGACGAAGTGCGCGATCCCCGCGACGGAACGGACAAGTTTTTGTGGAAGCCGAAGGGGGAGAACTCGGGACTATTGCGTGTGCTCTGGCCTCAGGAGTTTACGGGAAAGATTGTCGAGGTCGTGATACTAGACCCCCAGGGAAATTTCGTCGAGCGCGCTGCCATTTCCTACGATTCAAGCAACCCAAATGCTCGCACCTTCGCCATATTCAAGAAGCCAGGTGGGCGCTACCCTGCGGGGCTTACCGTGCGCGCTCGTTTGAGAGCCGGCTGCTATAAGAGCTATGTGATTGATACGCCGGCAGAACGAGTCGATTAACCGTCGTCATTGATCAGCGCCGCTATTGCGGGCGAAAGGGCATCAAGTTCGCTCTTGCTGCTTGCAACCAAGGTGCAGTGCCCAACCTTGCGTCCCTTGCGCTCGGACTTGCCGTAGAGATGCACATGGCAGCCTGGAATTGCTTCCAGCTTCTCAATCGCTGGGACTCGCCCGATAAAATTAAACATTCGGCTAAACCCGCGGACATCGCTAGGTCCGAGCGGGAGGCCGGAAACGGCCCGTATATGGTTTTCAAACTGGCTGCAAGTCGCTCCATCGATGGTCCAATGCCCTGAGTTGTGCACTCGCGGGGCCATCTCATTGAAAATCAGGCCGCCTTGCACCTCAAAAAGCTCGATAGCGAGTACGCCGACGTAGTTCAGCGCTTCGAGCGTCCTTCTTGCGATGGCCTGTGCCTGGTCTTCCAGCTCGGGGGAGCTCGCAGTGGGTGCGGTTGATACGCGTAAAATTCCCAGTCGATGCTCATTTTCTACCAACGGGTAGTAGGTAATTTCCCCGTTCAGCGAGCGTACTGAAATGATGGATACTTCGCGAGAAAAGGGCACCCAAGATTCCAGAATCAGCGCCTGGCCTCCGAGTAAGTTCCAGGCCGGGTCGATATCTGTTGTAGTTTTGAGCACGAACTGCCCCTTGCCGTCGTAACCAAATCGCCTGGTTTTGAGCACCGCAGGAAATCCGATGTCGTCTAGCGCCGCAGCAAGCTCGGCGCGGCTCTCCACTGCAGCATATCGGGCAGTCGGCGTTCCGAGCTCGCGGCATAGATTCTTCTCCGATAGCCGATCTTGGGAAACTTCCAGTGCTCGTATTCCGGGGCGCACCGGCAGGGACGTTGATAGGGTCTCTAGTGCCGCGGCCGGGACGTTTTCGAATTCGTAGGTGACCAGTGATAGTCCCTGACTGAAATTCTCGAGTGCCTTCTGGTCGTCGAACGGGGCTTGAAGGATCTCACCGAGCCCCACACAGGGAGACTCCTTGGCCGGGTCGAGAAAACGAAAATTAAAGCCCAACCGGCGTCCGGCGATGGCCAACATGCGCCCGAGCTGTCCAGCGCCGAGTATGCCGATGGTAGCGCCCATGATCTACTTACCCTTGCGAGGGTCGGGAGTCTTGAGAACTTTCTTGGTCTGGGTTTTTCGGAAGGCCTGCAGCGGAGCGCGAAAACGGCTGTGCTTGTTTGCTATAATCGCAGCAGCAAGCAAGGCTGCATTGGTGGCTCCGGCTTTTCCGATTGCCAAGGTGCCCACGGGAATGCCGGCAGGCATCTGTGCGATGGACAACAAGGAGTCGAGTCCTTTGAGTGCCTTTGATTCAATTGGAACACCGAGTACGGGGAGCGTACATTTTGCTGCCGTCATACCGGGTAGGTGCGCTGCTCCGCCCGCTCCTGCAATAATTACTTCCAGGCCTCTCAGGGACGCATCTTCGGCGTAGCTAAAGAGTAGGTCAGGCGTTCGATGGGCTGAAACGACACGAACTTCATGAGAAATACCTAGGGTGCTAAGCATTTCAGCGCAGTGCTGCATGGTCTCCCAATCTGACTTGGAGCCCATGATAATTCCGACGAGTGGAACGGTTTTTACCGTACGTTTAAGAGATTTATTGGATTTATGCGATTTACGGGGCATGGAAAATTCCCATCGAGGTTATGGGCTAATGTAAGCATTTTGCCCATAAATCCTCAATGGGAAGCTGTTTAGGCCAGGTCAAAGAACAAGAAGTGCGCCGAACCCTGAGCGCTGGCTTTCGGGTTCTCAAGCTCTGAAAGTGCCAAACCATCTCCTGCCCCAAGCTTGGTGCCATCAACTTCGAGGTCTCCGTCGATAACCTGTACCCAGCCGAAGCGATCCTTTTGCAGGGGCAGTGTCACTGCGGCGCTGTCTGTAAGCTTTGCTGCAAAAATCCCTGCATCCTGATTGATATGAACCGCAGTCTTGGAACTCGGGCTTTTCCCTGCGATTTGAATCAGGCCGGCATCGGATAAACTTACGGACTTCTGTTCGTATCCGGGCTCGATACCGCGCCTTTCGGGCACGATCCATATCTGCAGCAATCGCGCACCTTCTGTTTTAGAAGGATTGAATTCGCTATGTGTCACCCCGGTTCCGGCTGTCATGCGCTGAACTTCACCCGGACGAATCACTGAAGCGTTGCCCATGCTGTCTTTGTGCTCCAGTGCTCCATCGACCACATAACTTACAATCTCCATGTCTCGATGCGGGTGGGGAGGAAAGCCCATTCCCCCTTGAAGCGTGTCATCATTGATGACGCGCAGCGCCCGGTAGCCCATGAAGTTCGGATCGTAGTAGTCGCCAAAGGAAAAGCTGTGATGGCTGGTAAGCCCGCCCCATACGACCTTTCCCCGTGCTTCTGATTTGCGTATCGATTTCATAGGCCCTCCGTAAAATTTGCTGCCGTAACTGATTTGGAGCTCCCCACCAAGTGGTCTTCGTCGCTACATTTGAACTGTACTGTTATCTACTCTTCTAAACTAAGCATCCACAGTGCAATAATCAAGTACGGACAGATTGGTATGGTACTTACCAAAAAGTTAGTATACTCGATGGTGGTCGGAGATTCGTATGTCGCGTAAACGCAAGGAATGCATCGGGAAGTGTCCCATCGAAGGAGCAATGGCGGTCATAGGCGGCAAATGGAAGCTTGTTATTCTGTGGCATCTCATCGAAGGAACAAGACGATACGGGGAAATTCGCCGCGCAATACCGGAGGTATCCGAGAAGATGCTCATTCAGCAGCTTAGAGAACTCGAGGGTGACGGATTGATTGCGCGTAAGGTCTATCCTGAAGTGCCGCCCAAGGTGGAATATTCCTTCACTGTGTATGGGGAGACATTGAAGCCTGTTCTACGAGCGCTTGTGAGCTGGGGAACTAACGAGTTTAGAGAACCTGCAACCAAGCCCTAATGAGTGCCGCTTTTGGAAAGCAACACTAGCGGCGACGGAGAATCGGCAGCAACAGAATTCCAGCAAAGAATCCTCCAATATGCGCCATGTATGCGACTCCGCCGCTTTGGACCTGGGACTGCGCTTGTCCCATAATTTGCAGCACTATCCAAAAACCTAAAACCACCGATGCAGGCAAGATTACGATATCGCGAAACACGAGTACGCGGACACGATTGCCGGGATTCGTGATGAGGTACGCGCCGAGAACTCCGGCAATTGCCCCCGAGGCTCCGAGGCTCGGCAGCATGGAATTCGGATCGCTGTAGATATGCGCCGCGCTGGCTGCAACGCCGCACAGAAGATAGAAGAGGGCAAAGCGCAGGTGGCCCATTAAATCTTCGATTTGATCACCGAAGATCCAGAGGTACAGCATATTGCCGATGATATGCATCCATGAGCCGTGCATGAACATCGAGAACAGCAAGGTCAGATAAATAGGATCGGGGCCGCGGAAATGGTGGATTTTAATTACTTCATTGCCAAGATTAAGCCGCACCGTCGATGCAAGGTCGACCTTATGGGTAATCTCGTAGGGAACGGTGCTGAAAGCATAGGTAAAGGCCTCGCCGCCCTTTAGCTGCAGCATCCAAACAACCGCATTCAGCCCGATAATCAACAGCACGATGAACGGAAACGTTCGGCGCCTCGAATTATCATCCCCCAGAGGTATGAACATGCGGAGAGTGTAGTGCCTTCATAATTGTGATACAACCGGTGCTTCAGGAGTAATGCTGCTATGTCATCGGGAATTCCACAGATTCAGCTGAAGAAGGGCCGTGAGGTTTCGCTGCTTCGCCGCCACCCCTGGGTTTTTAGCGGCGCCATCGAGCGTATGCAAGGAAAGCCCAACGATGGGGATTTGGTCGAAGTCCGTTCCGCCGGGGGCGATATTTTGGGGAGGGGGCATTACGGAACAGCGAGTATCGCGGTCAAAATTCTCTCCTGGAATGAGTCCTTCACCGACGAAGAAGCGATCCCTCAGCGAGTGGCCGAAGCTGTGGCTTTGCGCCGGACGCTGGGGCTTTTGCATTCCGAATCTACAACTGCCTTTCGACTGGTAAATGCCGAGGGGGATAACCTGCCGGGGCTCATTGTTGATCTCTATGGCGGCACGGCAGTGCTGCAGTTTCACAGCGCGGGCATGGCGCGCTGTGCGGAGTTCGTTGTGGCCGGATTGCAGAGAGCGCTGGGCAGCAGGTTGCAGGCAATTTTTGATAAGAGCAAAGATCTCAACAAAGATGAAGAGAGCAAGCTGAATACTGGGCCGGGAACCTATCTTTGGGGCAAGCCGGGGCCAGCAGAGTTTACAGAAAATGGACTGACGTTTTCCGTCGATTGGGAGCAGGGGCAAAAGACCGGTTTCTTCCTCGATCAGCGGGACAACCGAGCTCTTCTTGGCAGATTATCTGCGAAGCGCGCTGTCTTGAATTGCTTCTCCTATACCGGAGGCTTTTCGCTTTACGCCTTGGCGGGAGGCGCTTCAGAGGTTGTATCAGTCGATAGTTCAGCTTCGGCATTGCGCATGCTCGAAGATAACTTGGCTAAGAACACCTATACGGGCCGGCATCG
>JAYRHW010000232.1:0-6338 GCA_041907145.1 Bdellovibrionota bacterium | reverse complement strand
TTGAGCTCAAAGCTTTCTTTCTTATCGCCAAATCGTGTGAGTTCAACGGTGACGCTCTCGCTAGATGGAGCGATCTGCTTCTCATCGCGATACAGAAACACCCTAAAATGTGGAGGCACCCCCTTCTCGAAGATCGTGATTTCAAGGCCGAACCCCTTCTCCTTTAGCAACCTGCCGCCATGCGGTCCCTTCTCCGGTTCCTGCTCTTGATGTTCACCGTGACCATGTCCATGACCATGGTCGTGTCCACCTCCAGCGTATGCGGCTGGTGCTAAGCAAAGTGCGAGGAGAAGTTTTGCCGACCCCAAAACAATGCGCTTCATAGAGAATCCCTTAAAAATCTGTTCCTGTTACAGTGACAAGTTCGATACGGTCGGAGTACAAACGAATCAGGCGTTCAAGACTCTCCGTCTGCGCCGCCGATAATTCTCTCAAGACTTGCCACAAACGTGCCGGGGCTCCTTTGCCTGAGTCGAATAGCTCCTCTTCCGCTGCGAGCGCTCGGGAGAGCATAGGAATGATTTCGGTCTCATACCCATTCAGGAAGGCAGTGGAGGATTTCAAACTTGCAAGAAGGCCCGAGACCTCTTCGCGGTAGGCATCGCCGGTATAATATGCGACGAATCTCTCTGCCGCGCGGACCTCAGAGGTCCTTGCGAGCCGCTCACCCTGATTGCGATTAAAAAATGGCAGCTCTACAGAGATTCCCACGCCGAAGTAATCACTGTAATCGTTGGTGCGCTCATAGACGAGCCTAGGCGACAATTTCGGATAGGCGTCGAGCTCGGCCTGCCGCTCCTGCTCGCGCGCAAGGTTGAGGGCGAGCTTTGCCCGAGCCTGCGTTGGTAGAACGGACTGGGCTGCTAGGAGCGCCTCAAGGGATGGCGGCTCCTGTAAGGGAGGCTTCGTTAGTAACCCGTCAACTACAAAGCCACTTGCCTTGCTCAGCTCTGCTTTCGCACGCTTCAAATCGGATGCGACGGCATCGAGTTCAAGTATTGCCTTTTTGGCTTCGGCTCTGAATAAAAGCCCCTCGGAACTTCCCAAGAGCCCACCTTCAGTTGCGTGCCGAACAGCACGCTCGATGCGCTCAGTCGTTTCCCGATACTTCGCGAGTTCGGAAGCTCTTCGTTCAAGCGCCCACGCTCTTGTATACGCAAGCTTTACCCTTTGACTGAAACTGAGTAGCTCAATCTTTCTATCTTCGTCGGCAGCAGCTTGAACGAGGCGGTTAACTCTGGAACGCACCCCGAAATCACTCATCCTAAGGGTCTGGGAGAGCGCTACCGCGATCTCGTCAGATCCTCTTCGGTCTTTGTAAGCGGTTGGAAACCGTATCTCAGAGTCTAGGGTCGGGTTTTCCAGTTTTCCATTTTGGATACCTGCCCCGCGCGTCGATGCAATCGATGCCTCAATGCGCGCCACCAACGGGCTTTCGTTTAATGCTCGCTCAATCACTTCATCGAGGGGGACTACCTGCTTGACTGATGAATCGCCAAAGGCATTCAATGCGGTCGTACCAACGACAATGAGCAGAGAACATGTGTAGCGTTGAAGCGACATAACCAAATCCGAGTTAAGAAAATGAGAGTACAGCAATTACGACTCAATGTACTTCCCAGGAACAGGAAGCCTTAGCGGCGCATGAGAAACCAGTCCGCCTTACTAAACGCGGTTTGAAGGCGGTGCGTTAGGCGCAATGAGGGTTTGAATTCGAGTAGAAACCCCCGAAAAGGGCCTGGACTCCCAGACTATCGCGAAGGATAGGCGCGATGGCTCGCTCTGCGAATATAAGGAAGCAATAACATCTGCAGGGAAAGTCTTAAAAATCAAAACTTCGGGAGATACCTGTGGCTCTTCGAGTGTTGACGTCGACAGCCGCGCCTTTAGAGCACAGCACTCAGACCCTTCGGGCGCGTCTTCGTTCGAATGTCCATCCGTTGACTCTCCGTGAGCGTAAGTCCCGAACTTGTCTGATTCCGGTATCGAATGGTGGTGGTGATGAGCCGCCTTGCCTGACGGTAGCTTATGCCAATGGGCGGTGGCTTGATCTGAGGCGCAATGCAAGACACACAGCATCCAGACGCATGCCAGCACACTACCGATTGCTCGACGATAATTTCCCATCAATCCTTGAACTTGTCGGCATGGTATGAAGATTTCTTTAATTGAACCAGCCCCTTCCAGGGGAAATAAGGGACGATCCTTATTCGACCAATTATACAGGATCGTCCCTCTTTTCCCTATAGCATTGGGGACTCGCCCAAAAGAGAGGCGACAGGACACGGGGTCATCGGTAAATTTCAAGGATTGAGACGTATATGAACGTGTACTCAAGTAACGAAAGCCAGAAGACTCGAGCGCAACGCTGCTAGTTTCACCGTGAGAGCTGGAAACTATAAGCCTCCTACAAAAGTAATAAGTCGCTAAGTGCGCTGAAGTACTATGGGGCCCAGAATATGGATATTGATTTGCTCACAGGCAAATTTATTCCGGGACAGGTAAGTTCCTCAAGGTAGTTAGCTAGTTAACTTACTCATTTGGCACTTATCATCGAGCAACTTTGTGACGATTTCATTTATTGGAATTGTATTGCGAATAGGAAAGCTCTTGATTAGCAACCGCAGCTATTTACATCGATTTGCGCCGACCTGCATCGGGATAGTTTTCCTCATTTATTTGAACAGAGGAGCTGCTCTTGCCGAAAGTCACACTCTCTTTCATGCCGACGATACTCAAACCCAAGTTCAGGTAAACTTAAATGGGGTCATAGACCTTTTGTCGGCCCGATCGACGACATTTTCGATTGGATCGCAACAATTCACCTTAGTCGGAAACGCGACTCATCCTCATTCGATGCGCTCAACGACTCCGGTCGCTTCATTTGTCGGTGAGGTTTTCAAGGCCACTCGGCGTGTCGGAAGTTTTGTCCTATCGCTTGCTGGACTAACCCGTATGGAAGCGATGTCAGGGACTTTTGAGACTGACACAGGAACCTGGCGCCTCGAAAGCAAGCGTGATGGTCGCGCGCAATTTACCCGGATAGATGAAGAGCAAACGGCACAATGTGCGAGTACTAGTGCGGAAGTAACCCAAATTTATCCAAGTGGACGTGGGACCACCCGCGTCGCGCTAGATACATATGGGCAGCTGAGTAGTTCTTCCTCCGTCATCCGAATACTTGTTGTATATACCTCAGATGCCATTCTGGGTGCTGGGTCTGAGCCTGCATTGCTTACTCAAATTGCAACCGCAGTAACCAACATGAATGTTGCGTTAACAAACAGTCTAATTCCCATGAGCGTAGAACTAGGAGGCACGTATCTGATCACTGAGCTCGAAAGTGGGCTCGCGAGACCTGACCTCGATTTGATTAGGAATACGGGCGATGGGTACGCCGATGAGATACACTCTCTACGAAACTCGCTTTCAGCCGATATCGTGGTAGTTGTAACTGGCCATACCGATGGGGCTTCGGGGCTCGCCGACGGGGCGAGTGCCTCTTCTCCATTGGATCCCAGGAGGGCGTTTGCGCTTGTTCGTCAGTCTGACCTAACAGGTCTCACTTTTGCGCACGAAGTCGGGCACGTTATGGGGCTGGACCATGACCGGCTCCACGCGGCCCACACTGTCTCCGACATCCTATACCCGTATGCCTTCGGGTATAGTTTTACGGGGAACGACTCGGTCGCATACGGAACTGTAATGTCGCTAGTCGGAGCCCGAATTCCGTATTTTTCAAACCCCTCAGTACAATACGCTGGGCAAAGCACTGGAGTAGCTGAAAATCAGCCGGAGCCATGCAACGAGGCGCCTGCTCTTTCGTTAAGTGCGCCCACAGTTAGCCAATACCGGCCTGAAATGGCGGCCACTCCGGCAACAACTCCCAGCACGCAATACCTAAGTGTGGCATCGCTCTCCGCGGCAGTCGTGACTAACGGCACACTTACCCGCGCGGACATTACAGCACAGAATGCGCAGGGAACGCCGGTCCCTAATGCCGCCATAGCAGTGCGTAAGGGTAGCGGAAATAATTTTTATACGTTTTCAAAGATTAGTCCGCTGCAAACTGCGCAAGACGGCATTACTCATTTAGCTAATACAAACCCGAGCAGCACTAACTATATATTTCTCTTCCGCTCTAACCCTTCAGTGCATACAAACATAGTGACGCTGCCCGGTTTTTCAGGGCAGGCGCAGCTCTCAGCCCAGGTTACGGAGCTAGATGGGTTTGATACCGTGCTTCAAGTTTACGGCACAGACCAAGTCGGGCAGCCGTTAAGTTATGGAGGTGTCAAATTGTTGAGAAATGTTTTTGGCAGTTGGATGGAGACACAAGATTTAAATCTCGATCAGAACGGATACGGTACTATAGCCTGGAATTCGCCCGCTGGCGATTTGAAATTTACTCTTGGCGCTGCTGAATCAAATGTTCTGAACTACTCCGGTCCACCACCGGGCTCGCTATCTCTCGAATTCATTCCCTCATTGTTGAGTTTTAGAATAAGGGCGGCGTATGCTGACAACACCCCCGTTAATCATGGGCATGTCGCGCTAGAAGTAGCTGTCCCAGGCACTTTATCTGGCTATTCCTCCGTGGGTTCTGGGTACACTAGCAGTACTGGGGCAGTTGATATGCCGATCAACGATGACGGTGTATTTCGCGCGGAATCCATGGGCTCTAATTCGATAACGTCGGCGCAAGCGACGGTTAATTCCGACCAGCTTAGCATTAACACTAGCGGTGACTCTTCATCTGCGGTGATTGCTACACTCACGTATGGGGGTATTACGGTCTTACGGGATCTATTTTTGAAACTCTGGAGGTGCCTTGATGATGCGTGCGGGAGTAGCGACTTTACTGGATATTTCTCATTTAACTCACAAAACGGTGAGTACCGAAGAAACTATCTTCCTCCGGGCAAGTATCGTGTTACCGGCACGATACTAGGGAGGGAACTTGTGGCCCTATTAACAATCCCGTCTGGTTCATCTCCCGTACCCGCTACTCCGACTATATCGAATGAGTCCAATCCGATTCGCGCCATCAGTCTATTCTTGCGTCAAAATCCCAAGCGCGTAACAGGCACAATAAGCCGGGCCAGTGGGACGTCTGACGAATCTACCACAGTAACTCTGTACCGCGGCAAAAGAGTGCACGACCGAATCAGCTGGTCCGCGGTGGCCTCCACGCATTCAAACGATACCGGAACATTCAGTTTCAATAAAAGATACTTAAAATCTGGCACCTTTGTACGCGTAAAGGCAGGGACGGTGACTTCTCGCAGACTTCAGATTCCGTAACTCTCCGGTCCAGAATGAATTCACCTGTTCTAACGGTCGATCAAAGCCATGGAGTTTCGCTGGCTCCGAAGTTATCGTTCCATTGATTTTTCGCAGGCAACGATCATTTTTATTGATGAGAAGCGCCACGAGGGAGAATCCTTACGTCAGGCTGTGGTTGAGGCTAGTTTAGCGCGTTTGCTTCCTGTCCTGTTCACGGTGCTTGCGACGATAGGTGGACTTTTTTCTTTGTAGCCGGGCTAAGTGCAAGCGCCGACTCTTCGATAATTTTACAGAAAGGTTTCTAAATTATAGTCGTAGGACGCTCGTGAAAAGTCGCGACGCCACCGACTTTTCGCTAGCGGGAAAATGTAACGACCCGATTTTCCTTGTGCACTAAAACTGCTTGTCGCTGGCGGGCCCGGCCGATTATAGTGGTAAAGAGGTCCTTTAAATTTTTTGTAGGACAAAGCCGTGCCTCACTATATCCGGGCTGTTTTGATCTGCTTCACTCTTGTGCTCCTTTATTCCCCCGAGGCGGCCTTCGCTGCTAATCCGCCTACTAAAAAGCGACTCTCTACCATCATAAGGCGCGGCAACGTTACTCTGGCCAGGCTTGCCGCCACTCCTCCCCCTGGGCATCTGGATATTGCAATAGCTCTCCAAAGGCTTGCCCTAAATGATCTGATAGATGATGTGCGTTCCGGGTCAGCCCTGGTCCCCAAGTCTGTGAAATCTGATTTTTCTTCACTTCTTTCTATTGCTAAAGGCGACTACAAAGTCGCGATCTCAGTCGATCGCCACGGAGGAGAGCCCGATCAGATCTCGGTCGCGCTCGAGAAGGGAGTGCATCTCTTGCAGCTTGCGCTCGATCTGCTTAAATTCAAAAACGGTGAATGCGAGATAGATGCCGAGTATCATGTTTATCAGAGTGGCCTCACTCAGGTTCCGCGCAATGAAATATACGTACAGTGCAATCGAAAGTGGAATACGGTCGAGGTAACTGTTCTCTCAGCTGGTTACGGGGACATCGGCGGGATCTGGAGAAATTATTC
>JAYRHW010000231.1:0-17725 GCA_041907145.1 Bdellovibrionota bacterium | reverse complement strand
GGACGATCCTATTTTTCACTGCGCTTCAATGGCATCTAATACTTGCTGAAGAGTGAATGGCGGCTCAAATTCTTCTTGCGTTATACACGAGATGCATGTGGGTGTTATTCTAGAATCGCCGGCCTTAAAGGCCCAACTGATCTCAAACTCTGTTGTAGCCACGAAGAGCTTCACACCATCGAACACATTACCGCCCAGGACAAAACTAAAATTTTGTCCTTCAATCGCAGCTGTTCCTTCAAAACCCATTCGAATATCACGAGCCTCCCCGGCGCCAACAATGCCTTCATGAAAAGCCCTCAGCAGTCTCATGACTCTTCGTGATTCCCTGAGCCCGTCGGAACAATCCAAGTAAGCTCCGTCTAGCCCCTCCTTTACTCCGGCGGGGAAAGACAGTCGCGGATACGTAACGAGAGTATGCCCTTCCAAAGGATATTCACCTCGGGCATACCTCTTGCCGGTGTCGTAACAATCTATCCACCCAGCAGCTTCCAAGGCTTGCCCCTGATCCATCACCGCCGCTGCCCTGGGGTCCCTCTCTACATCATATCCCCACGCCGCCATCATCTCCGGGCACATGATTTGCGAACTCAGCCGGTCGGATTCTGTTACAAGGGCATCGGTCATAGAGCTGTACCTTTAGAATGGTGCAAGGGGTAAGCAGAATTGCTCCCCGCCTTCGTTGATATAGTACCAACCGGCGAGAGCTAGTCAAAAAAGCTTAAGAAGCGAGGGTAGGTCTCTAGGTGAGGTTGGAGAAAATAGGATCGTCCCTATTTTAGGTACTGCCCAGGAGAGGACTTGAACCTCCACGGATTGCTCCACTAGCCCCTCAAACTAGCGTGTCTACCATTCCACCACCTGGGCATAACAGGTACGTTGTATCCCACGTCTGGGAGCGAACTACTTTTTCGTGCTCTCGTTCGAGGGAGACGAGGCTTGATTCTGTGGGGCAGTCTTCGGCGCTTCAGCCTGCTCAGGAGCGGAAGCTACCGGCGCTGACTGAGTTACCTTGCCCATTACGGAATTCTCTAGCGGATCTGCAGCTTGAGTTCCAAGCGACTCAATGGCATCCGAGTAATGTCGAACTAGCAGAATTGACGTCACCATGAAGGCAACGGCCATTGCAGTCGTAACTTTGGTAAGCATCGTAGCAGCGCCGCCGGCACCAAACACGGTCTGGGAGTTCCCGCCAAAAGCTGCGCCCATGTTCGCCCCTTTTCCCTGCTGCAGGAGCACAAGGATAACGAGCGAGACACAGAGAACGAGATGTATACCTAAGACAATATGAAACATGCTGAATCCGTAGCCGAGCCGGCCGCGATTAATTCACTACTTTCAGTGCCGGTTCGGACTGATGCTTCTTATCAAGAATTTCAATAAGTTTCAACGCCAGGTCCTTAAAAATGGCCCCGGTCGGCTGAGCGGGATTTAGAGCTACGGGGGCTCCCGAGTCGCCGCCTTCCCGCACCTTAATATCTATCGGGATGGAGGCTAGAAGTGGCACACCGATGCGCTCGGCCAGTGCAGCGCCTCCCCCTTGCCCGAATATTGGATAGGAAGTTCCGTCTGGGGCGACAAACCCCGACATATTCTCCACGATACCTAGAATATCAACATTAACCTTGCCAAGCATGTTGACTGCCTTTCGCACATCGGCAAGGGCAACCTCCTGGGGAGTGGTGACGACAACCGCCCCGGCCAGCTTGACCAGCTGCGACAGGGAAATTTGTGCATCTCCAGTGCCGGGTGGCATGTCAATAATGCAGTAATCAACTTCGCCCCACGAGACATCCGAAAACATTTGCGTCAGGGCCTTATTGAACATCGGTCCACGCCAAATGACTGCGTCATCGGGGTTCTGCAGGAAAAATCCGAGAGAGATATACTTGATGCCGTACTTAATCGGGGGAATGAGCTTTTCCTCATGGTCGACGGCCATCTTTCCGCCACCCATGAGCGTAGGAACGCTCGGCCCATAAAAGTCGCTATCGATGAGCGCCACTTTGGCGCCGGTGTTTGCCAAGGCCACAGCTAAATTGACTGCGACCGTCGACTTACCGACGCCGCCCTTCCCTGAAACTACCGGGACTATATTTCTCATGACTCACCCAACTACCGACGAAGCGCGGAGTTACTTCTTGGCCGCAACAGGGGCGCCTTCAGCGGTACCCGGTTTCGCAGCATCCTTACCAGCATCAGCCGCCGGCTTCTCGGGCGGTGCAAGATTCTTCCAGCGACCGAGGTTCAGTTTTGCGTCGACAGCGTTAAGACCCGCAGACACGCTGCGCTCTACAGACTGTCCAGCTTTGAGGGTATAGGAGAAATGATCGGTCTTGGTGACCGAGCCGCGCGCATCAATTTGCTGGACAGCGATATCTACGCTGTAAGGATCCTTGCTGTTATTAGCCAAGACCATTTTCCATTCACGAGGAGAGAGCCTAGAAACAGATCCGGCGATTGGATTTCCGGTTTCTGCCCCGCCGTTGCCACTCCACGCCGTATCGACGACCGTAGATCGGAAGCCCCTCTGCGTGGAGGAAATTACTCCAGCATTTGGCTCATTCTTCCTTGCAGCTGCGGTATCTGGAGCAGCCGAGGCAATGTTGGCAGATAGTACCAGCGCCAATACGCTGGAGGTGTAGAAACAATAACGATTCATGCCGGCTATCCTTTGATAATAATAGATCAGGCTTTTAAGCTGTTAGAGGTATAGCATGTTCTGAGGAGAGGAACTATACAAGTGCCTTCGAGGATAGAGAATACTGGGGGTTAGGATGATTAAGATTGTGCTTACAACCATGCCCAGCGCCGAAACTGCCAACGCACTCGCTGCTCAGCTTGTCGAAGAGGCACTGGCAGCCTGCATCAACGTAGTCCCCTCGGTTCAATCGATATACAGATGGGATGGCAAGGTGGAGCGCTCCTCGGAGAACCTGCTTATAATTAAAACCAGCGTGCCTGGTCTGCCAAAACTCAAAACGCGACTGCTCGAGCTCCACCCCTACGAAGTGCCTGAACTGGTGACGCTCGACTCGGCCGAGGTCTCCGAAGCGTACGCTCGCTGGGTGCAGCAATCGGTTGGGAAGGCTTAGCGTGTTTGACCTTGCGAAGGCTCATTCGCCGGTCTGCGCTGATCAACCACCACCCCAATCCCGTTGGCGTTCACTTTGATTTGCTCCGAGTCCTTCTTCCAAGGTTCGGGAGGCTGCGCGACGGGAACCGGGCCTGAGGTTGTCCATACATTCATCTTCCGACCGTGAGCTTCCACTTCTTGCCCGGGCATGACCGCCGGCAGACGCTTGTCGCCTAGCTCCGCGGAGGTGCCAGTGCCTGACCGGGGGGCGGGAACCTGCTGGTCGCCCGATTCCATCCCATCGCAAAAGGCAGCAGGAGCTACGATTAAATTGAGCAACAGAGAGGAAATGAGAAAATATTTCGTCCGCATGGAATGTATCGTCCTATAAAGTTGAAGGCATCGGATTGTTGCTTTAGATTCAGGCGCTATGGCAAAGGACTTCCGAATCATAGTCCTAATCTCAGGTCGAGGCTCTAATCTAAAGAGCCTTATTAGCCACCAACAAGCATTTAGTATTGTTGGGGTTTTAAGCAACAAGCCCGAAGCTCTTGGTCTAGACGCGGCAAAGACGGCGGGGATCCCCTGCTTTCCTTTCGACCGCGCAAGCTATCCCTCCCTAGCGGCCATGAAGACGGGGATTCTGGCCCAGGCAAGGCTGCTCAAACCGGATCTAGTGGTACTTGCCGGCTATATGCAAATAATTGAGCCCGAGTTTCTTGCGGCATTCCCTCACCGAGTTATCAACATTCACCCCTCTTTACTTCCAGCCTATCCGGGCATCGACACCCATGCGCGCGCACTTGCAGCCAAAGAGCGTTATCACGGCTGTAGCGTGCATGTCGTTGATGCAGGAGTCGACACCGGGTCTCTAATCGCGCAGGCTCGCTGCGAATGTAAGAGCAGCGATGACCCGGAGTCCCTGGCAGCTCGGGTGTTGACCATAGAGCATCGACTGCTGCCTTGGGTGGTGACTTCCATAGCTCGAGGCGATATTCAACTCGGTCCCTCGAGAATCCAGTACAGCCCGCGAGCTCGCGAGGAGGCTCGCCTGCAGGAGTTCACGATTTTTTCTTAGGCCGCCCATTTCCTAGTTGAATCTCGTCAAGAAGCATTGTTATATCCCCGTAAGCTTTGTTCCGGGATCGTGAACATTGTTCAGGGGGAATTATGCGATTGGAGAAGATTACCTACGCCGGACATTCAGCCATTTTCCTCGACGCTGGCGGGTACACGATCGCGATTGACCCCTGGCTAGCCGGCAATCCACGCTGTCCCGAATCGTTGCGCGATCCGAAGAAGCTTGACCTCATCGTTTTGACTCATGGTCATTCCGATCATGCCGGCGATGTTACCCGCTTGATGCGCGAGACCAACGCAACTCTGGCGGCTACCTACGAACTAGCCATGCTGCTCATCAAGGATGGTGTGCCGGAATCGAGAGTTTGGCCCATGAACAAGGGAGGCTCAGTTGATTTTCATGGGCTCAAAGTCGCGCTTACACACGCGTATCATTCGAGCTCCTACGATAACAGTAGCGGGACCCATTATGCTGGAGAAGCCTGCGGGGTCGTAATAAGCAACGGCCGGTACTCGATGTACCATGCGGGTGACACGGCCCTATTCTCCGATATGGAACTCATCGGCGAATTGTATCACCCGCATGTAGCGCTCTTGCCGATCGGCGATCGCTTTACCATGGGCCCCGCGCAAGCAGCCCGCGCAGCTCGCATGCTGGAATGCAAAATCGCGATTCCGATTCACTATAAAACCTTCGATGCCCTGACGGGCACGGTTGAGGAGTTTAGGCGTGAATGCGCTCGCTTTGATGTCGACGTCGTGGAGTTGGCACCTGGGGCGAATTTTCAGTTTGATAAGTAGCGCCCTTGCGCTCCTCGACTAAAGGAGATCCATCGGCCGAATCCGCTAGCATCCATCAAATTTCAAAAGCAACTTCATATCCTATGTATTTACGAATATTGATGGCTTTCTCATCAATCAATAGATACTGACCACGAATGCCCTGCAACTTGCCCCTGAGCTGTGGCTCCTTCTCTGGATTAAAAGTAGTAGCCTTGGCCAGATACTGCAGTACTGGGTAAGCGAAACGGTGAACCGTATCAGCCACGTCTCCGTGAGTGGCAAATTGTACTAACTCGGCCGGCAAGTGCTTCAGCAGTCGCTGCTTTTCTCCAGGCAGGTCCACATTGAATTCCTGCCCCTTAAGCAACGCACGCCAGTCAGCTTTATCGGAAACATGTTCCGCAATTGCGACTTCAGCAAGACCGGCCAAATAACGTTCCGGAACCCGCGCCACTACCAATGCTTCTATCGCTCCCTGGTCTCCCCAGCGCTCGAGCTTTTTATGTTCACGGGTAATCCCAACTTTGAGCCCCGTCGTATTTGCCACATAAACGACGTGGGGAATAAGGCAATTAGCCTTGCCCCACTCAGGCTCCCGACAGGTCCCGTGCCGAAAATGGCACAGCTCGGGCTTCAAGATGCAAATGTCGCAGGCCGCAAGTTTTTGAAAACAGGGGAAGCAATAGCCATCGCCAAAAGTCTTCTTAATCGTGCGCTGGCAATTCACGCAGGTAATCTTACCGGTAAATCGAATCGAGATCTCGGACCCCAGCAGAGAATTGAGCGAAATATCTCCGAGAGAATACTGCAGAAAACGAACACCGGCTGCATCCGGCTCAGCGCTATGCGACATCTTATCGAGGGGAAAGGTGCTGCTCGTCACGATCGAATTAGTTGTAGCGAGCCAGGGTCCGCGTCACCGTCACCCCCTCGGCTCCAGGCAATACATTCTTGCGAACGGATAGCTTAACTTTTTGTAGCGGTGGAAACTTCACCAAGAGATCCGTCGCCAGGTCAAAGGTCATTTTTTCGAGCAGCTTCCACTCTTGCTCCGAAGCCACCAATTCCATGCGCTTAATGAGATCACGATAGTCGATACAGTCGCGCAGGTTATCGCTCAACTGCGCACCGGGAACGGACACCACGGCCTCAAGATTAATTGCCACTACTTGTAATCTAGCTCGCTCCTCATCAATGCAGCCTAAATGACAAGGCAGCTTGAACTCATGAATCTGAACGCTAACTGAATCTGTGTCATGCGCCATCTACGCTCCTCGCTGCAACAAGACCACGCAGCTCGCTAGAATTCCTTCCTTTCTACCAACAAAGCCAAGCTTCTCAGATGTCGTTGCCTTGATGCCGCAGCAATTTGGGGCAATACCGAGAATCTTCGAGATTTTCCCGCGCATCGCCTCTCGGTACGGCGCGAGCTTAGGCGCTTCCGCCAGAATGCTGGCGTCGATATTCACCACCTTCCACCCTTGTTTGGCAATGTGGTCCCAGGTTTTCTCGAGCAGCAGCGCCGAGTCAGCCCCCTTCCAGGTTGCGTCCGTATCCGGGAAAAGACTGCCGATGTCCTCAAGGCCTGCAGCACCCAGCAAAGCATCAATCAAGGCATGCAGCAGGACGTCGGCATCGGAGTGCCCGGCAAGGCCTGCTTCATGCGGAATTTGCACTCCGCCGAGCTTGAGCGGCCTGCCCAAGACAAACGGGTGGATATCAATTCCCTGACCTATTCGAAGTTCCATTCCATTCTACTGGACAGTCGCTAGGACGCCGGATTCCTTGAGCTCCTCAAGGTTAAAAGCAATCTGCTCTTGAGTAGGTGCCATGATGTGATTCACGATAATTGTCGCTGCTACGATCTTTGGAACGTAGCGCGCTGTCTGCACGCGGAGCTTCTTCTTGCGGCAAAGCTCCCAGAAGTCAGACGAACGCGCCCGCAGCATAGCACGATCGACCGAGCCAGATCCCGCATTATAGGCGGCCAGCGCCAAATACCAGTCTTCATACTGGGTATAGAGGTCACGAAGGTGTCGAGCAGCCGCAACGGTGGCCAAAATAGGATCTCTGCGCTGATCCTCCTTGCGGGTTACCACAAGTCCGTATCTGCGAGCTGTTGCTTTCATAAACTGCCAAATGCCGACCGCCCCGGCGTAGCTCCGAGCATCGGGCTTGAAGCCGCTCTCAATCAGAGCCACATTAATCAGCTCCGGGGGAATTCCCTCGTCTCGAAAAACCTCAACGAGCATCGGGTAATACGACTCCCGTCTTTCCAACGACCGCGAAATAAAACTCGAGGCCGGCCCCAAAAAGTGGTTGAGCTCACGCTGGACCTCGGGGGTCACCGTCAGGGGTAATGTTGGAAGATGCGCAACGGAGGTCTGTTCAGAGGAAACAGGCGGGCTACCAGCGCTCGGGCTCCCTGACGGAATCTGGGAATTACGCGGAGGGAGCAGCGCACCGACTGAACAGCCTGAAAGCGCCGCCGCACACAATACGGCAATGACTAAGAAATGTGTACTACTGCGAGACAAATGAAGACTCACCGGATTATGGGACAGGGATCTACTCGGGCATGACAAGCGAGAGCAGATGCAAACACCGTGCACACCAAGGATTACTGTTAGCGCTGCAAGACATTTGACGCAAGCAGCTGAGGCTAGATCCCAACCCCCCTGAGGGCCCCCTGCAGCAAACAATGGCATAGTTCTCAAGCGGTTATGGGGCTAACCCCAGTCATTATCCGTATTGCGCTCCAGGAGGTCGCCACGTACGATAAATTTATCCGTAGAGCTTTTTTTGCTGGGGCAACATTATGGCCAAAATGAACCTATTCTCTGCCAAAAATTTGCGTAGCTTGGCCGGTGTCGCGGTTCTCGCGCTTGCTGCTTGCAGCCACTCTGCCCAGGCCCCATCGCCGGATCAGTCAGCGCTGGTGCCGTGGCTGAGGGATGGAATGATTGCTGTCTCGCGCCCAGTCCCTGTCGCCACAGACGGATCCGCCGCTTCGATTTTGGGATTTATGCCCCTTCAGGCCAAAACTCACGTTGGTAGTTGGCTCTCTATCGATCGCTCCAGTAAGAACCTGGCTCTGATGGAAGGGGAGCGCCAGGTTAACTTGCTCTCCGGCGAGGGTGTGACTGAGCTAAAGCCCGGCACTTATCATATCGTTCATAAGCAGCGCAGTGCGCTTTGGTATGCTCCTGATTCATACTTTGCAGCCCGCAATGAACCGGTACCCGCTCAGGGCGACAAGAATCGCTATCGTCGCGGCGCTTTAGGCGAATTTGTTCTTTACCTGGACAAAGATACCCCAATTCACAACGGCCCGATTTGGAGTGCTGAGATTGGAGGCGTGCGCCTTAGCGATAGCGATATTTCCAGATTGTATTACTCGCTGGATATTGGCTCTACCATCGAAGTCCGCTAGTACTCCATCAGCCTTACCTATTAGCCCTTTTGACTTAGGGTGGGTCCGGTATTATGCTTACGGAGTCTTGAGCCTGCGCTTCCGCGCACGCGCAATTCAAATCAACAGCATTGGTTACGGGTAGAAGCGAGTAAGAGGTAATACACGGTGAAGTACGAAGAAATTGGCAAGGGCAAGGTCAAACGCACCCAGCGTCGAATTATCGGGCTTTTCATTGACGGCACAGGCTTAGACCGGGCAACGCGAAGAATTAACCGCAAGGTTGATATGACAGCTCTCGTCAAGGGCGTCACCGCAGGGCTTTCACCAATAGTTGCTCGTTACTACACTCTCATTCCCTATGAAGATGATTCCAGGCAGCGAGCGTTCCTTGATGCCGTGAACCGTGCGGGACTATCAGTTATTGTAAAACGCCTTCCGCCCAAGGGTATCACCCGCCAAGTAAGCGTAGATGTTGAAATGGCGGCGGATATTCTGGCCTTTGCCTTGGGACATTCAAACTTCAGCACGTTAAGTCAGTACATGCCGGAGAGTGAGGCTACCGCGCACGCTAATTTACAGCGTCCCGCTGCCCAGACTTCCGGGGAAGCCAACACGGATGTACCGGCTGCAAATGATGCTATTGACGCCGCCGCGCAAACAGTCAAGACCCCGGAATCGCGTATTGTTACCGTGGTCTGCCCCAGCCGAGATCTTTCCTACCCAATATCCTTGGCCAAAGAGCTGGGGGTTGATACGGTGTCAGCAGATTTTGGGCACTTTGTCGGCACCGATGTGCTAAAATCTGCCGCCAAGTGGATCGACCTCTCGGATTCCGAGACCATATGGCGCGACTAGTAGATTGGTGAGCGAGGCCGTCTAAGTACGAATGTAGTTGCATGGAAGGCGCAAAAAAATTCCCCCGCCCGCAAACTTCCGGGCCGACCGTAGTTCCCAACGGCGCCCGCATTCCGCCGCATTCGACTGAAGCCGAAGAATCAGTGCTCGGCGGCGTGCTGCTCGATAATGAAGCTATCAATGCCGCGCTCGAGCGCCTGCGACCCGAAGATTTTTATCGCGCCCCGAATCGGGCCATATTTTCAGCCATGACTGCCCTCACCGACAAGCGCGAGCCGGTGGATATCATCACTCTTTCGCAGCAGCTTCGCTCCATGTCCTTGCTCGAGGAATCAGGCGGGGTCGAAAATCTCTCACGGCTCGCCGCATCGGTCCCCAGTGCCGCGAACGTCGGCTACTACGCTAAGGTCGTCAAAGAGATGTCGCTGCGGCGCCGCGTTATTCACACGGCCTCCGAGATAGTAAATCAGGCTTTTGACAATGAAGGCGAAGTAGAAGAATTTCTCGACGGAGTTGAGCAGCGGATTTTGAAGGTCTCCGAATATCGCGTTCGCCCCGCCTTCCATAAGGTCGGCGATATCGTGCCGGAGTCCATAAAATTAGTAGAAAAGCTCTACGATCAGAAATCTCCGGTAACCGGAGTCTCGACCGGCTTCAAAAAGCTAAACGACTACACGGCTGGATTTCAACCGTCGGACCTCATTATTTTAGCTGCCCGTCCGGCAATGGGGAAAACCTCATTGGCGCTCACCATAGCGCAGTGGGTCGGTATTCACGAACAAAAGGGTGTGGCTGTATTCTCGCTCGAAATGTCAAAGGAGCAGTTGGTTCTGCGCATGCTGTGCTCGGAGGCTCGGGTCAGCAACTCCAAGGTGCGCACGGGCCATTTGGGCGAGCGAGACTTCCCGGCTCTCGTCGATGCAGCCAGCAAGATCGCCGAAGCTCAGATATTTATTGATGACACCCCAGCTCTCACGATTACGGAAATGCGGGCAAAGGCGCGCAGACTACACTTGGAAAGCCCGCTGTCCCTTATCGTCATCGATTACTTGCAGCTTATGCGCAGCCCGGCATACTCCCACTCTCGCGAACAGGAGATCTCCGATATCTCGCGCTCATTGAAAGCTCTGGCGAAAGAGCTGAACATCCCAGTCGTCGCGCTGTCTCAGCTCAACCGCTCCGTCGAATCTAGAACCGACAAGCGTCCGGTCATGTCCGATCTCCGCGAATCGGGCGCTATCGAGCAGGATGCCGATATCATCATGTTCATTTACCGCGATGAAGTTTACAACGAGGATACGGTCGATAAGGGCGTGGCTGAGGTTATCATCGGCAAACACCGAAGCGGCCCCACGGGCACCATCCGCCTCGCTTTCTCGCCAGAATTCACTCGCTTCGACAATCTAGATGAGCAACATGAGTCGCTCGGAGGATTCAATGCCGAGCAGCCGGAAGACTTTCCCTCCGGTGACGGAGAAGCTTTCTAGTAACCTAGAATCACCTGAACTCGTTGAATTGAAATTAGCTCGGCGCACTCGAGGAACTAATCGCGTCAAGGAGTGTCGAAGGCCAATACAAGGACGACCTGGTCGCTTCAATCTCCCGGTCCGCACGAGTCTGACTGGCAAGTTCCGAGCTCGGCCTTTCAGCCTTCGAATCAGCCGTTGGATCACTCTGTCCTAAATTCTTCTTAGCGAGCGCAATAATCTTCTTCAGCTGCTCCGACGCATCGCGCGGCAAATCACTACTCGTCTCTACACTTCGCCCGAGCTGTAACGCACGATCGTTGTTGCCGAGGGCCAATTCCGATAGAGCTAGCGCCACGACGGGACCGGATTGCGATCCGCTAGCGCTGAGGTATCCGGAGAGCAGCGCCCGAGCGTCTGCCGCTCGGTTCATTCCCAAGAGCAGCCTCGCGTGACGGACATATGCATCGGCATCAGGCTTAAGCTGCAGCGCCATTTGCGACTGACAAAGGGCAGCTGATTCGTCTCCGATCCGAAAGGCCACGGCCGCCAAATTCCTCGCAAAGCGGCTAGCTGAATCAAAGTCCCCCTTCTTAAGCGCTGTGTCGAAGGCCTGGCTGTAGTATCTGCGCGCGGTGGCAAATTCCTGTCGGTCCACGTAGAGACGTCCAAGTCCCGATAGGTAGTCAAGAGATTCTGGGGCTGCTGCATTGAGTGAAATCAAAATATCCTCGGCTTCGTCGAACTGCCCTGTGGAACGCAAGGCAGCGGCAAGATTGGCCTTCACATTGGCAGCCTTAGGACTCAGATACAGCGCCTGACGGAATAAAAACTCGGCATCGACGTAGCGATTTTTCTGGTACGCCGAAAGTCCCTGGCGAACCAAGGAGACTACATCCAGCTCCTCTCCCGGAACAAAGCCCTGCTCTTGCGTGTCCTTAGGAGGCAGAGCGCAGCCGCTCAGTGCTAGAGCCGCGATTGCAAAAGCTGTCAGCAACGAAATCTTCATAACTTGAGCTTCTTGAAAATTGCCTCTGGAATCGCCTTTATGATGCCCATAACCAGCAGCCAAATCACTGGTACATAGACGACATTGCGCCTCTTGAGAATCGCGGAGTAAATACCCCTTCCCACCGCTTCTGGGGTAGCGAAGAGAGGTCCTTTCTTCAGCTGCGCAGTCATTGGGGTATCCACCATGCCGGGCTTGATAGTCAAAATGTGTACTCCGTCAGGCGCGAGCCGGTTTCTAAGTCCCTGCAAGTATGCTGCAAGACCCGCCTTAGCAGATCCATAAACAAAATTGCTTTGACGGCCGCGGTCGCCGGCTACTGACCCGATGACGGCTATCGTGCCACGCTTGAGAGGCCGCATAAGATTTGCTGCAGCATTAGCCAGCGAAGCAGCAGATACGAAGTTCGTGCGGATTGCCTCTTCGGCCTTCGCAAAGTTTTCCTCGCACTGACGTTGGTCGGGTAAAGTTCCATGCGCGATCAAGACGACATCCAAATCGCCCAGCGCCGCCTTAGCCTTGCCCACCAGCTCCGGGTGGCTCGCAATACCATTCAAATCTGCAACAGCGGAAGCAACCAGCGCCGCCCCACGCGCACGCAAATCTGCCTCAACGACAGCGAGTTTCTTAGGATCGCGAGCCACAAGGAAAATCTTGTCGCCAGCTTTAGCCATCAGCCTAGCTACCTCGACGGCAATTGCGGATGTTCCACCAAATATCGCTACATGCTGCATAGATTACGCGCTTACCCTGCGCCAAAAGCTCGAACTAAAGTGAGGATCTATATAGCTACCAAATTCCTGCCAACGCGGGAAATAGCTCTTAAAATTGGCCGGAGACATCGTAGCGTCTTTAGCGGGGTATATCGCTCCACCTAGCTCTCGCGTCTGATCGTCAAGCCTCCGTAGCAATGACAAGGTTGCCTCACCCTGATTCGGAAAATCGAGGCAAAGCGTGACCCCTCGACGGGGGAAGGACATCATGCCGGGGGAACTTAGGTCGCCAAACTCCTTCAGTACGGCCAGGAACGATCCTCGCCCGGACTTGACGATAGTACTCAAAATTTCCTCAATCCGCCGCTTCCCATCCTCCACCGGCACGACACATTGAAACTGAAAGAATCCACGCTTGCCGTATATTTTATTCCAGTCCTGCACTGCATCGAGGGGGTAGAAGAACGGCTCGTAGTGCACGGTCGACGAGACGTGCTTGGCTGACTGTTTGTGGTAATACAAGAAATTAAATGCGCGAATGCTCAGTTGATTAAGCGCAAATGCAGGGAAATGAAAAGGCACGCGCAGAGGTAGGCCCCGCCTTTTCTCCGCCGGCAGCCCGGACGCGGACTCAGCATGGTTGCCCTTCATGAATATTCCGCGTGCGAATCCAGTGCCAGAGGAGACGCAATCAAGCCAGGCAACGGTGTACGCGGAATCGGAATCTGATTCCTTAGATATCGAGAAAAACTCCTCCAAGCCGGAGAATTTGATTGATTGCATGCCGATGTAAGGATTTTGAATGCGAATAAGCTGCAGCTCAACCCAAACGATAAAGCCGGTCAATCCCAAACCGGCGATACTGGCGGCAAACAACTGCGGATTCTCGGTGGGCGAGCAGAGGAGTCGCTCTCCATTCGACCGCAGGAGTTCAAACGAGCGAACATGGCGGCCAAACGTTCCTGCTCGATGATGATTCTTCCCGTGCACATCGTTAGCAACAGCACCACCGACGGTTACAAAGCGCGTCCCCGGGGTGACTGGAACGAACCAGCCCCTTGGCACAATGACAGCCAAAAGTTGATGTAACGACACGCCCGACTCGCAACGAAGGATCCCCGTGGCAGTGTCGAACGAAATAAGCCGATCGAAATACTGAGTCGACAGCAATTCTCCATCGGCATTGAGGCAGGAATCGCCATAACTTCGACCCAGACCGCGAGGAAGCAGCGAAACGCCGGGCCGCCCGCCGATAGCTTCCCAAGGCCACTGGAAATAGCGCACCGACTGCGAGACGGCAGGATACTTACCCCAGGATTGAAAGACGTCCATTAAATGGCCAGATACATAAGCGCGAGCGCGATCAAGCCCACGACGTAGCTCGTCTTGTCGCGAATTGCGAAGACAATTGGATCATCGTGCAATTTCCCGCGATGCGCAATCAACCACACCCGGCTAATCCAATACAGCACCAGCGGGCAAGTAAGCCAAAGCACTTGCGGATGTGAGTAGAGAGCGGCAACGTCTCGTCCGCTCACGTAGAGCGCTAACACCAAAACAGAAATATAGCCGCTGGCCGAGCCAAATTGGGATATCTGCTCCAAATCGGAGGCTACATAGCCCCTGCCCTTTGCCTCATGCCGGTTGCTCTGCCGCAGCACGAACAACTCCGAGAAGCGCTTGATGCAGGCTAGGCTCAAGAAGAAAAACAGCGAAAATGCTAGTAACCATTCCGACACACGCACATCGGCCGCAAAACCCCCCGCCAAAATTCTGATGGTATAGAGGGAGGCCAGCACCAAGATATCGATCAGCACGATTTGTTTGAGCCGCAGGGAGTATCCCAACGTCAGCACAAAATAAAATAACAGGGCATCCGTAAATACAGGTGGCAGCTGCAAACTCAGCGCAATACTGAAAATTAGAAAAATCGGCACTATGACAAACGCCGTGGACAGTGAAAGATCTCCGCTGGCAAATGGCCGCCGCCGCTTCGAGTGATGCTGACGATCCGACTCCAGATCAAAGACATCATTGAGCACGTAAACAGCGGATGAGCAGAGACAGAAAGCGGAAAAAGCCGTCAACGAGTGCTGAAGCACGGCTCCATCCCGAGCGCGATGCGCCATCAGCATGGGAACGAAGAGCAGCAAGTTCTTCACCCACTGGTGGACGCGAATCGCGCGCACGAATGCTGCCATCTTCGATTCACCCGCACTCGGGAACGCGCGCACCGTAATATGCGCGGGCAATCGACCGCCGCCCGGCTTCACATTCCCGACAACAAGGGCTTCTTGGCTCTTTTCCCACAGCGGGTCGTCGGCAGGCGAGTTGCCAGCGTAGTCAAAGCTATCCTCGCCGTACGCAGCAACCAGATGTTGGAGCTTGACCTTCCCCTTGAGATTGACCCCTCCATCGCTGCCATGAACGGCGGAAAAAATGCCCAAATGGGCGGCAATCCTCTCGGCAATCACACGATCGCTTGCCGTAGCGAGAACAAGCTTTCTGCCGCGCTGATGCTCATCTCGGAGATGCTGCAATAGCCCCTCGTGATACGGAAGACTCGCCGGATCGAACTGCATGCTCTCCGCCAAGCGCCGCTTAAGATAGGCGCGTCCCCGCAACAGCCAAATTGGGATGGCAAGACTCAGCAACGGCTTGCGGCGCAAAGTATCGCAAAGAGACTCCAGAAGCATGTCCGTTCGAATCAACGTGCCATCGAGATCGACACAAAGGATTCGCTGCGTACTCACACGCGGCTCGCCATGACTCATGAAAATCAGCTACCGAAGAATATTGTATTTAACGATGGCATAAATAGCCCGGAACCCGTCTCTCCAACCAATCTTTTTCCCTTCGGCGTATGTTCGCCCGTAGTAGGAGATTCCGACCTCGTAGATGCGGAAATTTCCCCGAGCTATCTTGGCGGTTATTTCTGGCTCAAATCCGAATCGATTCTCTTCAATCTTGATTGACTGAATGACCTCACGCCGAAACATCTTGTAGCAGGTCTCCATGTCCGTGAGATTCAGATTGGTGAACATATTCGACAACAAAGTCAGGAATTTATTTCCTATCATATGCCAAAAATAGACCACACGATGAGCTTGGCTGCCCATGAAGCGTGATCCGTATACGACGTCTGCCCGCCCCTTTTGTATAGGCTCCATGAGGATCGGATACTCCTGCGGGTCATATTCGAGATCGGCGTCTTGAACAACGACGACATCGCCAGTGGCATGCTCGAACCCGGTTCGCAACGCAGCGCCTTTGCCTTGATTGACTTGATGATAGACAACCTTATCCACCTGCGACTCGATTGAGCGCTTGAGGAGATCGCGGGTCCCGTCCGACGAACAATCATCTACCACGATGATCTCCTTGGCCTGGACTGGCGCTGCCTTCACGGCATCAACAATAGACTGGATAGTCTTTTCCTCGTTGTAACAGGGGATAACAATAGAAAGTTTCATGCGATAGTCACGTAACTGGCCACGATTATTGAAGGATTAAACCAGGTTGAGTTGGTTGTGGCAAGGCTGCGTGAACCTACGTCCCCTGTCCCCCGCAACAATTCCATAGGCTTAGGACAGTGGATTTATTCAGCGAGCGAGCGCCTCGCTCTCGCCACCGGTCAGCCGCCTCCTTAAACGAGACAAAGAGGGCTATGAAATTCACTAAGGAAAAGTAGCCCTATAAGCGGGATTCTGTAGCGGTTCGGTTGCCCGAGCCGCCAATGGTCATTCATCTAGGCCAGCCGTTGCCAGCTGACTCCAGCGAGACTACCCGAAAGCCTAAGCGCGGGCCGCGCCCGGGATACCCGAAAGTATCCCTCACTTTCATATTTGCTCTTGCTCCGACTGGGGTTTACCAAGCCAGGAAGTCACCCTCCTGCTGGTGAGCTCTTACCTCACCGTTTCACTTTCGCCGCGTAGCAGTGATAGTGCCTCGCCAAAGCTCTCCGCGAGGAGAGCTCCGACGGACGCTTTCAACTGCCACCTTAGGCTCTTTCTTTTCTGTGGCACTTTCCTTCGGTTTCCCGAAGCTGCCGTTAGCAGCCAGCCTGCCCTACGAAGTCCCGACTTTCCTCGCGTCCCCACCTAAGCAGGAACCCGCGACCATTCGTTCTACTTTTCCTTACTGAATTCCGAAGCAACCGACCTTTAGGTTTTGGCAGCGGTTGCGTCCGGCTTTGCCTCATCAGGCAAGTAGAGAATTCTACCACAACCGGGGCAACGAACGAGAGCCGTTCCTCGAGAAATTTGAACCACTATTTGCGGTCCTATTTGCATAAAACAGCCGGCGCAGGTCCCTTTTTGCACCGGGACGACCGCATTCATAGCGTGCTTGTCTTTTATACGGTTATACGCGCTCAGAGTGGCTGGATCGATCCCTCGAGCCAGCTCCTCGCGCTCAGCAGAGTGGCGCTTCTGCCGCTCTTCTAAGGTGATTAAAGTCTCTTTCGCTTCCTTTTCAAGATTCTGGAGCTCAGCCTTTAGGCTGTTGAGTTGCTCCTCGGTCGTCTTGGCAGCCCCTTCGAGGGATTCGGTGTCCTCCATGGCTTTGAGCAGGGCCTCTTCCCGGACCGCCGTTTGACGCTGCCCGTAATCGACTTCCTTTTCCGCTGCTTGCTGGAGCTTAAAGGTGCTCAGGGTTTTTAGAGCTTTGCGCCGTTCGCTCAAACGGAGCCTTTCATCGCTGATGCTCTTTTCCTCCATGCGGCAGAGTGTGCGCTTATCGGAGGCAACTTTCGATTTGGCCTGAAACTGCAGTTCCTGACTGCGGATAGCCTCGGTCTTATCTTTTAGTGCTTTCTCGAGGGCCTTGCGTTCGGAGAGGATGACTGCCAGAGCGGAGTCGACCTTACTTAGCTTAAGAAGGTCTGCCAGTAGTCCCTTATTCCCCTCGCCCATGCCCAATACTCCCCTATTCTTTTTGTGGCCCCCATCATAGTCGTAAGGGGTGGAGGAATACAATCAAGGACTAGCCGCCTCAGATCTCAAAACCCCGCTGCATTTGACAGTCAGTTCATTTCCTACGATATTCTTAGGCAGCCATAAGCCAGTCGGCATGGCGCTCCCACTGCCCCTCCTTCATTTGGCCCTATAGCTCAGTTGGTTAGAGCAGCCGTGAAACCCTCGCGGGTTTCACCGAAGGTGGCGCTGGATTCTCCCTCCGGGGGTTCTGCCTCACGGCAGAATTGATCCGGCTGGTTTGGTGGTAGCAGTTAGTTCACGCGAGGCCCTATAGCTCAGTTGGTTAGAGCAGCCGTGAAACCCTCGCGGGTTTCACCGAAGGTGGCGCTGGATTCTCCCTCCGGGGGTTCTG
>JAYRHW010000230.1:0-3946 GCA_041907145.1 Bdellovibrionota bacterium | reverse complement strand
ATTCTCTGCCTGGGCCGGGGGGACGACTGCATCAATATGGGTGGCGAACGTGTTCACGTCGCTGAAGTTGCCGACGCCATCCGGCACTTTCCACTTATTCGAAACTGCGTCATTGACGTTATACGGCCCACACGAAATTCTCTTCAATTAGTTGCTCATTGCGTACTCATCCAGGATGAGTTACCTTCAAACGCAACTCAGCTGACTGCGGAAATTCGTACTTTTCTTCTTGATTGGCTACCCGCGATCGCGGTTCCAGGAACATTTCAGTTTCTGAGAGACATTCCCAAGACTAGCAACGGAAAAGCTGATGTGAGAACGCTACGCGAATTCTCTAATAAGGCGAATGAGCCAGCTAAGCCTGAAATATCCTGGGACAACGAATTTTCGCCTTTCATTGCAGATATTTGGAAAAAGTATTTCAAAGAAGAAGAACTTGTGCAGAGTTCTGATTTCTTTGCTCTAGGAGGGCATTCTCTTCAAGCGATTCGAATCGTCCAAGCGATTAACAAGAAATTCGAACTAACTCTTCCGATGGATTTGCTTTGGAGCAGGCCGACGATTGCTTCAATCGCGGAACTCGTTCGAGCAGAAAAAGAAATGGCTACCACTCTCAGCTGCAACCAAGGAAACTAGGATGAATCTCTCACTCTTGCTTACTTATATCGTAGTGATAGCGCTCCTGATTGCGACGCCTGGACCTCTGATGGCGTTAACCATGAGAAACGCTGTGCGATACGGTTTCAGATCGGTCATCCCAACGTACCTGGGCGCTGTGGTTGCCAATCTAATCTGGGCGCTAGCAGCATGGTTGGGTATTTCGGCCTTCTTTGATTCATTTCCGACTTTGAAATTCCCGATCCAGATGGCAGGCGCCATCTACCTGATATACCTCGGATATCAAATGCTGACATCTGCGATAAGGGCGAATCAATCAAAAACTAACGGCAAGGAGACAGCAATATTAAAGAGCAGATTTGCGGAGGGCTTTATGATCGATGCATTAAATCCCAAGATGATTGTATTTTATACATCTTTTTATTCACAATTTATTGTTTCCGGGAGCGATGCGACTAATCAATTCGTAATATTATTTTTCATTCAGTGCTTGATTGGATTTTTGCTCATGACGGCATATGGCTATAGCGCCATTCGCATAGCAGGACGTAGAGAGGACTCTCTGGGCGGTAAGCTCGTCAGTGTAATCAGCGGTCTAGCAATGATTGCCTTTTCGATCGCAACGGCAGCGCGTGCCTTTTTGTTCTCCTAAGGACATCTCTATAAATCCTTTGTGCACCAAGGTCGAGTTACCTGACTACCCGTGGGTCATGGGAGAGGTTCAAAGCATTTACGATAGTATCGCGCCTTTTGGTATCCAAAGTCATGACATTTGGGATGACACACCCGATGCCCTGCTTCCCGAGGAGTTGGCGTGCATCAAAGGCTCTTCGCAAGTCCGAATTCGTGACTTTACTGCCGGCCGCCATTGCGCACGCCGGGCACTGAGGACGCTGGGCTGGTGCCAAAGTCCGGTCCTGGTCGGTTTGGATCGAGAACCACTTTGGCCAAAAGGTATCGTGGGTAGTATTACACATACGAGTGGCTTCTGTGCTGCGGTGGTTGCGCAGCAGCAGACAATACTGGGGATTGGGGTGGACGCCGAGGTAATCACAGACGTTTCACCTGAGATTTGGCAGCAATTCCTGTGTCAGAATGAAATTTCTGACTTGGAGCGTCTTCCACCGAGTGAGCGACAATCCTTCGCAGCCCTGCTTTTTAGTGCGAAAGAGGCATATTTTAAGCTGCACTTCCCTCTACGACGGACCGCGCTTTCTTTCAAAGACCTCTGGATACGGCCAGGCGCTGCAACATTCGAAGTCAGCGGACTAAACCCAAAATCTGAGCTGGAAACACAAGCAAAGTTTCGGGGCCGTTTTCGGTTAACGGGCGAGCGGGTTTTCACACTGTGTTGGTTGGAGTATCCGTCATGATAGAGGGCATAGCGTTGAAAGTACCTTAAACAACGCTAAGGAAGAACGAAGCGCGATCTGTGGCTTATGCGGGCCGGCTGACGCCCAATCGCCTCATTTCCCGATAGATCGTGGAGCGGCCGATGCCGAGTTGTCTGGCGGCTTCGGCGGGTGAGGTTCTTGCCTCGACCAGCTTGATGGCGGTTTCCACTTTCTTCATGTTGAGCGGCTGACGGCCCGGCTGCTTGCCTTTCGCCTTGGCGGCGGCCACGCCGTCTTTGGTTCGTTCCGAGATTAGCCTGCGCTCAAAATTGTCCGGCATCAGCGCCCATGAGACATTTGGCAGGACTTGAGGAAGGGAGGATTTTGGTCTCATCGTAACGACGCAGGAGTGAAGCTGAGACCAAAACCCAATAGCCCTAAAACCCCTTCAGAAGAGAAGATCCGGATCGTGCTGGATGGCCTTCGCGGTGAACCCAGCATCTCCGAACTGTGCTGCCGCGAGAGCATCGCCGAGAGCCTGTACTATTCCTGGTCCAAGGAGTTTCTCGAAGCTGGAAAGCGCCGCCTGGCTGGCGATACCGAGCGGACCGCCAGCAGCCCCGAGGTCAAGGAGCTGCGCCGGGAGACCCGCGAGCTCAAGGAGGTGGTGGCGGAACAGGCCCTGGGTATCCGCCAGACCCTGGAGAAGCTCGGCATCCCCCGGGCCACCTTCTATCGCTGGTACGATCACCCCGGCCGGACCGGGTCTGGAACCGCCTTCCCGATACGATCAGAGAAGCGATCGTGGATCTGGCCCTGGAGGCGCCGGAACTGTCACCCCGGGAGCTGGCGGTTCACTTCACCGACACCAAGGGCTACTTCGTGTCGGAAGCCTCGGTCTATCGGCTTCTCAAGACCCCCGACCTCATCACCAGCCCGGCCTTCATCGTCATGAAGGCCGCCGACAGCTTCCACGACCAGACCACGGCGCCCAACCAGCTCTGGCAGACCGACTTCACCTATCTAAAGGTCATCGGCTGAGGTTGGTACTACCTCTCGAGCATGCTCGACGACTATTCCCGCTACATCATTGCCTAGAAGTTCTGCACCAACATGCGGGCTGAGGATGTCACCGACACCCTCAATCTGGCGCTCATCGCCTCGGGCTGCGACCGGGCCAGGGTCTTGCACCAGCCACGGCTGCTGTCGGACAATGGATCGAGTTACATCTCAGCCGATCTCGCGACCCGGCTGGAACGCGAGGGCATGCAGCATACGCGTGGCGCGCCTTATCACCCGCAGACGCAAGGGAAGATTGAGCGCTGGCACCAGACGCTCAAGAACCGCATCCTGCTGGAGAACTATTACCTGCCGGGGGCGCTCGAAGCCAAGATCGACGCCTTCGTCGATCACTACAATCACCAGCGCTACCACGAGAGCATCAACAACCTGACACCCGCCGATGTCTACTTCGGCTGTGCCCAAGCCATTATCGAACAACGCGAAAGGATCAAACGAGACACCATCACCCAATGACGTTTGCAACACCTCAACGCCGCCACTTAAACTCAACAACAGATGAGCCAGACTCTCCGTTAAATCTCGGCCGACAAAGTCTCAAATATTCAGACGACGGACAACCCCGTAGGCGCGTTTCAAGGCACGCGCTGCCCATTCCAGCTGCTCACGTATGGCCTCAAGCTGCTCCTGCAACCAGTGCCGTAGCTGCGCTCCTCGTTGGCCTGGCGCGTCTCTGCGGCCGCCTGCGCCGGCTGGTAAGGGTGGCCATCGTTCGCCGCCACCTGCTTGGCCCAGCGCTCGGCCCAGCTCTTCGGCGTGCTCTTGGTCCCCGGCAGCGAACGACCTCGATCAGCCGAACGCGCGGGTTTTCCAAGGCCGCCTCGGAATTCTCGGCCAATCATTCCGAGAGCGAGCAGCGCGTCGATCTTTTGAGCGTTACCGATGTGACCAATATGCCGGAGCGCACCCATTTT
>JAYRHW010000229.1:0-46851 GCA_041907145.1 Bdellovibrionota bacterium | reverse complement strand
GGGTCTTCCGGCAGCTTAGATTTCTCCGTGCTGGTGATCGGAAAAGCCAATCAAATTGAGATGACTGCGCCTCAGACCGAGGACCTGCTGTCACGCCCCCCATATTTCGACACGCCTGAAGCTCTGCATGAGGAAATCTCGAGTCGTAAGGAGGTGCTCACGAGCTTCAAATTGCAGGTACAGACTCAGGACGAAAGTCTGCGCAGGCTGCGTCAAGATGCTGAAGTAATCGGGAATTTTGGCCGCGTGATGGAGGTTAGCGACGATGTCGAGCGGTTACGGGCGGAGGCTGCAGTGATTGAGCAAAGCTCCGCTAATCTCGAAAATCTGATTCGTGTGGCGAGTTCTAGCCAAAATGGCAAAGGGTCTCCGGCTAGGGAAGCGGCCCTCACGCGGCAGCTGGCGGAACTAGCGGAGGCCTCCAAGCAGGCCGAAGCAGGAGAGATTAACCGTAAGTCAGGCATGGAAGCCGCTCTGAGGGCGAAGCTCGATGTTGTCGAGTCCTCTCGTTTCGAAGATAAGGAGTTGCTTGAGAGGCAGCTTGCCGAGCTCCGATCGCAGCGCTCTTCGCTCGAAGCTGCGCGAGGGAGGGGCGCTTCGCCTGGGACTCCGCTTCCGGTGAGTCCGGAAATTGACTACTGATCTGGCGATGATTAGGCCTCGCTCCTCACGTGACTCCGGCATCTTCATCGAAAATGCCTTCAGCCTTTTAGCGCTGATTTGTTTCGCACTGGCACAGTTCCTGCGCTTCCAAGACTGGAATCTCGAAGACGCCTATATCATCTTTCGTATCGTTCGAAATTTGATTTCCGGAGATGGCTGGGTCTTCAATGTAGGCGAGTCCTTCAACCCGAGCACTTCCGTACTGCATACCCTCGTTCTTTTCCTCTGTACTCCAAGTGCCGCAACTATTCCAATGACGGCGCATGTCCTGGGTGCTCTCTACCTTGCCGGTATTGGGGGCAGTGTATTTCTGATTCTCCGGCGGCAAGGGAACTCCATAGCGGCGCTGTGTTGTTCCTTGTCGATCATTTACTTCCTAAGCGAAAGGCATACGTGGGGATTTGGGCTCGAGACCTATCTCTTCATCTTCCTGTTGACTCTCTTCGTATTGCTTGAAATTCGAGGCCGTACCTCATGGGAAGTACTTGGGCTGATCACGCTGGCGAGGCCGGACGGACTTGCTCTCGTCGGGCTGCGTTGGATTTGGTCGCTGATACGCCAGCATACAGCCTCACTCTGGGGGCTGCTTCGTTTCGCCTTGATCCTGGCACCATGGATAGCGTTTTCGCTGTGGAAATTTGGGCAGGTATTTCCAAGCACCCTTGGCAACAAAATATGGCAGGGCAGCTCCGGCTACTGGGGTACCGGGTGGGTCTATCTCTCTGAGTTGATCAAGCACGTGCTCGAGACGGACGCGCCCATGACCTTCGTTTACGCGGCGGCAACCATCTCATTGATATGGTGGCGCTCTATTCCGAGTCCCGTCTGGTTCGTTTTTGGCTTCGCCGCCCTTCAGCAGATAACTTACGTCACTTTGAATGTGCCGGGCTATCTTTGGTATTTTTCGATTTTGGATTTCAGTGCGCTACTAGCAGCAAGTTTTCTGCTTTGTAGAATTAGATTAGTTACCTTCGCCGGTAAATTCGCCCCTCATCGGCGGCGTATAAGAAGCCTTGCAGCCGCAGCCTTGGCAATTGCGTGCCTCATCTGGCTGTACTTGGCGCCCTCTCGCCAGCGCGCCTTTTCTGGCAATGAGCACTATGTTGCGGCGAGTCGGTATCTCGAATCCGCGCATCTGCCGCCGGGCCCGCTTGCGGCGGTGGAGGTTGGCACGTTGGGATTTGGCACCGAGCGCCCGATCATCGACCTCATAGGACTGACCTCCCCCAATCCAGAATATTTGACAGGTCGTCATCTGCAAAACTTCTTTGCGAGGCCCGCAGAAATAATAGTCCTCCACTCCCCTCCGTGGGATATGGAGCAAGCGCTCGCCGACGATCCGCGTCTTGCTCTCATGTACGATGGACCGGTGGTGCTCTCGGGGCCCAACGTGCAGTTGCAGTATTACACCTTGCGTTCAGATGCTGAGGCCTTCAAGGAGCAGAATCCGGAACAGCTGGTGCGCGCGAAATTTCCTGGTTTTCGCCTCCAGACCTTGGAGAGCCAAGTGGATCCCGATATTCATTGCGTAGTGGACTCCATTCAAGGCAGACCGGAATACGGGCACCGCGTCAGGCTTCGGGCTCCATTTCTATCCCTGCGGTGGCGCTTAGAGGAGCTGACGGTAGCTGCAGCACCCGCGGTCGTTTTGACCTCTAGGGATAAGAAATACTTTGTGAGCAGTGCCCCTGCGCAAGCAGATAGAGACCACTTTACGGCTCGCCTGCATTTGCTCGATGTACCGCCAGGGCGCTACAAAGTGCAGTTTCTCTTGCCGGAGGCAAATCGACTAGCCCAGTGTAACCCGGACCTCGAGATCGAACTCCCTCGCCTTTTCCTGGTTAAAAATGGCGGATAGTGGCGCAATAGGGTGGTGATGTGTCGAATTGATCCCTAACCCCCGGTTGGGCTAGACTCTCGAAATGGAAAAGAATTCCCGTATTTTCGTTGCCGGGCATCGGGGACTTGTTGGATCTGCCGTGGTGCGCTGCCTTCAGCGCCAAGGGTATTCCAACATTATTCTCAGGACCCATCAGGAGCTCGACCTACTGAATCAAGCTGCCGTGAATGCGTTCTTCGCATCAACGCCGGTCGATTATATAATCATGTGCGCCGCTAAGGTCGGCGGAATTCTGTTCAATAAAATGTACCAGGCCGACTTTCTTTACGAGAACCTGATTATCTCGGCCAACGTTACTCACGCTGCTGCACAGAACAATGTACGAAAGCTCTTATACTTGGGTAGCTCATGTATTTATCCAAAGCTAGCGCCGCAACCAATCAAGGAGGAGTATTTGCTCACGGGGCCGCTTGAACCCACGAACGAGGGTTATGCGCTTTCCAAGATTGTCGGCCTGAAGCTTTGTGAGAAATACCAGTCGCAGTACGGAAAGAACTTCATCTCCGCCATGCCGACTAATTTGTTTGGAGTGGGCGATAACTTTCACCCCGATCACTCGCATGTCATTCCCGGATTGCTGCGCCGGTTTCACGAGGCGAAAGCCAAGCAGCTACCGGAGGTCGTCATTTGGGGAACCGGCACTCCCAAGCGTGAATTTCTCTACGTTGATGACCTTGCCGAAGCGCTGCTCGTACTCATGCAGAAGTATGCAGGATCCTCGACCGTTAATATTGGAACCGGGGAAGACTGTACGATATTGGAAGTAGCGACGCTTATCAAAGAAGTAACCGGATATCCTGGGAAGATAGTTACCGATCCCACCAAGCCTGACGGAACCCCGCGCAAGGTGCTGGACGTCTCGCTCATGAAATCTCTGGGCTGGGAGCCTAAGGTCAGTCTGCGGGATGGACTCGAGCGCGCCTACCGTTGGGCATTAGAAAACAAGATTCTTTCCTAGAGGTCATTGCGCTTGGGGCTCGCTACCAACCAAGGAGTTGCCCGAACCAGGCCGAACCTCGATCTGGACTCGCCCGATGCCAGCATCCAGCACTCGCAGCTGATTCGATCTAAACTGTTTTTGCGGGAAATTTACCGTGAACATTATCAGTATTTTAGAAGCGAGATTGCTCCAGTTCCTGCTGGCGCCGTTGTCGAGCTCGGGAGTGGGGGAGGTTTCATTCGCGAGGTATTGCCGGCAGCGCTTACTTCCGATGTGGTGCGCCTGCCCGATGCGAGTTTGGTGATGTCGGGGCTCTCGTTGCCGTTCGCGGACAGCAGCATTTCCGCCATCGTGATGATCAATGTCCTCCATCATCTGCAAGATGTCGGGGCGTTTTTGCATGAAGCGCAGAGGGCGCTGAAGCCGGGGGGAAAGATTGTGATGGTTGAACCAGCCAATACCCTTTTTTCGAACTTTATCTATCGAAATTTTCATCATGAGCCCTTCGATCCGGCGCAGGTCGGGTGGACTTTGCCTAAGGGCGGACGAATGTCGGTGGCGAACGATGCTCTGCCATGGATAGTATTTTGTCGCGATCGAGCCAAATTGAGCCGAGAATTCCCGGACCTCGCTGTGCGGCACGTAAGAAACTTCATGCCGCTTCGTTACATTTTGAGCGGAGGGGTTTCTAAACCTCAACTGCTCCCCGACCTCTTGTATGGACCGTTATGTTGGGCTGAACGTGTCCTGCAGCCGTTCAATAACCTTTGCGGGCTATTTATGAAGATTTCCGTGGAGAGGTGCTGACGGATCCTGGGCCAGGTGTGTCCTGGACTTGGGTCCTAAAGCACCCGATACTATGCGTAGGCGGTATACTCTATGAAGCTGGGCCTCTATTTTCTCTTTTTCGACAGTCCCTTCTACTGGGTTCGTGCTTCCGCGCTGAGCCGTTTAGAGGATCGTGTAGAAGTTCGAAAGCTCTTCAAAGCAGAGAAAGCGGCCGCCCGCACGGTGTTCGTTTTCTCTCGATTCGGCACGACGCTGCTCTATCGGCTCTATCATAAGCTGTGCCTGCTCCTGGGCGTTCCCTATATCGTCGACGTGGATGATCTTTTTTGGGATCTTCCCGCATTTTCCGTCGATGCTGCACGCGATCCCAACTATGTTAGATTCATGGATCGTCTGATTGAGGGAGCTTCCTTGGTCACGACTTCCTGCGCCGCGCTGCAGATTAAGCTCAAGCAGCGCTATCCGAGTACTCCGTCCCTGGTTGTGGAGAATTGTCCGCCGCTTTGGTTCGCTCCTCAGGGCGCGGTGCTAGTCGCGAACTCCGATGCGTTCAAGATGCAGGACTCTCAGGTGCAGTGGTTTGCTGGGTTGCTCGACGAGTTGGTGAAGCGCGGACACTCGGTGCAGCTTTTGGGGAATAATGCAGCGCTGGAGCGTGCTTGCCGAGATACGCTTTTGTATGCCTGTCCCTATTTACGCTATTCCGAGTATCTTCGCTTATTGGCGCAAGGAGGCTTTCGCGTGGGCCTCCTGCCGGTAGATGGTTCGACCTATGCTGACTGTAAGTCAGCCGTTAAGGCAATCGAGTTCTCAACTCACGGCATGGCCGTTATTGCCAGCGCAATTGAGCCTTATCGTGAGTTCAAGAGTCGATATCCTGGCGCCGACATTCGCCTCGTGCCCAATGAGTACGCAGAATGGAAATCCGCCGTCGATGCTGTGCTGGCAGACGTTCCCTGTGCGGAACTTGAACAGGGTATTAGGACGAACGAACTGTTGATAGACGCTCGAGCCAGGCAAGAGCAGGGCTGGCAAGCCGTGCTGGAGTTCTTCGAGCAGCAGTCAGTTCCTGAGCAGAAGGGAATGCTGGTTTCTTGGTTTATGCGGACGTACACCAAGATACGGGATCTTTTGCGCGCTCCCAGCCGGCTGCTGAATCCGCCACAGCCTCAACAGTAGTTGCCCATGCAGGCTAAAGAACGGGTTAAGGCACTCTTGCGGCGATTCCCTCGGGCCCATGCGGCGCTCAAGTCTGGGCGTGACGCGTTTCGTTCACTTACCACATTGGCAGAGCGCGTCCCAAGCCGCCGCATCGGCGTAACGAAGGAAGCTTTTAGCGCAGCGGCAAGAATGGCACTGCAGGAATTCTTGGCGAGCGGGCAACGCCTCACCTTTGAGCCTGTCCGCAATCCCCAAATCTCGGTTGTCATCGTCGTCTATAACCGCGCCGAGCTTACCTTTCTATGTCTCAGCTCGCTTCTCGAGCATCAGGATGTTGGGCTTGAAATTATCGTTGTTGATAATGCCTCAAGTGACGAGACTGCTGCTTTGCTTGGGAAAGTTACCGGGATAAAGCATGTTCATAACGATAGTAATCTACATTTTCTTCTAGGCTCTAATCAGGGAGCAGCGCAGGCTTCTGGCCGCCATCTCTTGTTCTTAAACAATGATACCCAAGTTACTCCGGGCAGTATTCGCGCAGCTTTAGCAACACTTGAGTCTTCGCCGAATATAGGAGCCGTCGGGGCTAAGCTCGTATTGCCGGATGGGAGTTTGCAGGAAGCCGGCAGCATTGTTTGGAATGACGGTACGGCCCTGGGCTATGGCCGCGGAGATAATCCGGACGCGGCTCCCTATATGTTTCGCCGCGACGTTGATTATTGTTCGGGCGCGTTTCTGCTTACTCCACGCAATATTTTCGAGCGCCTCAATCGCTTCGATGTCGACTATGCGCCCGCGTATTACGAGGAAGTCGATTATTGCCTGAGGCTTTGGGAGAATAATCTGCGAGTGGTATACGAGCCTTGCGCCGTGATTCAGCATTTTGAGTTTGCAAGTTCGAGGTCATCCGAGGATGCCCTGGCTTTGCAGCGCCGAAACAAGGAGATTTTTTGTCGAAAGCGCTCGAACTATCTGAGATCTCGCCTGTCCCCATCGCCCGCGCAGGTACTGGAAGCGCGCATTGCGGGGAGCAGGCGTAAGCGCCTGCTCTTTATCGATGAGCGGCTCCCGCATCGTTTCTACGGCACCGGTTACCCGCGTGCTTACGAGATTGTTCGCTCGGCGGCAAAACTTGGCTGGCAGGTTACGCACTTTCCAGCAGTTTTCGTTGAGCCCGAGGAGTCTTGGAATCGCATTTATCAGGAATTACCCCGGGAGATCGAGGTAATGGCTCTGGGTGACTCGGGGCCCCGTTCGCTCGAAAAGTTTCTGCTGCAGAGGCAAGGCTACTATGACTGTGTGATGGTAAGCCGCCCGACGACGCTTGCAGCGTTAAAAAAATTGAGAACTCGGAATTGCGAGATCTTCGGTAGGGCTAAGCTTGTATATGACGCTGAGGCCATATTTACGCTGCGCGATGAGCTGTATGCTAAACTTATGGGGAATCCGCTTTCGGAGGCCGAAGTTGCTGCGAAAATTAGTCAGGAATTCGCGGATGCCAAGGGCATTTCGCACATAACTACCGTCTCTCCCGCCGAGGCCAAACACTTTCAAGCGGCCGGCTTTCCCAGCGTGCATGTTCTTAGTCATCAGGTAGAGGTCGTTCCAACTTCTCGAGATTTCGCAGCGCGCTCTGGCCTCCTCTTCGTTGGAGCGATCCATTATGATCATGGCCCCAATCCCGATGCGCTGTTCTGGTTTCTCGATCAGATCTTTCCGCGGATCCTGCAATCGAGCCCGGGGCTGACCCTGAGGGTGGCTGGATTCAACCAATCCGAGCGCCTCAAGTCTTACCAGAATCCACAGGTTCAGGTGCTGGGGCAGGTTGGGGATTTACGGCCGCTCTACGATGCGGCACGAGTCTTCATAGCCCCCACTCGATTTTCGGCCGGCATACCCTTGAAAATTATCGAAGCGAGCGCCAACGGACTTCCGACGGTAGGCACGGAGCTCTTACGTGCTCAACTTGGCTGGGTGAATGGGCAAGAAATGCTTGCTGCTGCTGACGCGGAGAGCTTTTCAAAATGTTGTCTCGATCTCTATCACTCCAGAGACACTTGGGAAAAGGTGAGGGCGCAGGTCTTGGTGCGGGTTAAGAATGATTATGGACCGGAAGCCTTCGAACGATCGCTAAGTGCCGTGCTGGGGCAAGATTAGAAGCGCTTCGAAAGCTCCTGCGTGACGAACTTTGAGGCTGAGGAAATGTTCTTCACCGGCAATCCGGCAAAGGAGACGGACACTACACGCGAGGCGATCGATGTGCCGCATTTCCAGGCAAAATAGACCTTGTTCTTAGTTCGTTTCTTAAGCGCACGGGAGTTAACCTTCATTCTTGACGAGGGGGACAGGCTCTTGAGCACCATACTGGAGCCAGTGCCGGCAGCAACATCAGATCGGACGGGGCCTCCGATGAGTTTTAGTGAGCTGCAGAGCGCTCCGCCCTGGCCTGAGAATGAGACAATACGTTTGGATGTGTTCAGCTTTCCGGAAATAGTCAGAACCGGAACGCTGCCGCCGGGCCCATCACCGGTCGGAATCGTGACGGCATCGGCATTGTATGGTCCTGGAGTCGGCTCGGGAGAGGGATCGCTAGAGCTTACTTTCGTGAAATTTCTAGTCACTACTGACTGATTACCCGAAGTATCGATGGCCTTGAACTCAATCTGGTGCGCGCCTGCAGTAACAGAAGTAATGTCCAGTACCGAGCGGAAGCCTGCCGTCGATCCGTCGGGGTAAGATGCATAGAGTGCGTATGCAGCGCTGTCATAATTCTCCGGTATGATTGAGGTCAGATAGTTTCCGTCGACAGACACTTCGATGCTTGCGAGCTGCAGGTTATCGACCGCGTAGCCGCGCGCGGTGAACTGATTGTAGAGGGTGCTGCCTTCGGACGGGCCAGTAACCACGAGGACGGGAGCAGTTGCATCAGCAGCCCCGCTATGGCTGACGACCAAGCGGCCCGTAGCAAGCCGCCGTAATGAATTAATGCCGTCATCTATTACGGCATAGATCCAGTAAGTTCCGGCACTAACTCCCGAGCTGTCCCACAGCAGCGTTCTCGTATTATCCGCCAGCGAGGCCGTGCCTATAAGCGAGCCGCCGCTGGTGGTGGCGCTGGTATTTGCGTAGAACGAAATGCTCACATCGGCGGGGTCGGAATCAGTGTCAACTGCCGTGTAGGTAATGGCAAAGAGATCATGCGCCTCGTCATAAGCAGTGAGCTTGATTGAATCGAAGCAGAACTCGGTTGCGGTAGAGAATTCATGCGGGTCGACGCGGAAGTAGAAGGCATTCCCTCCGTTAGTCCAGGGCACAGCCGGGTACGAGCCATCTGGATGCTGACGTGGCTCAAGACTTACCGAGTCCATGTTTTGTATGTACTGTCGCCAGCCGTCGTTAGTCGGTTGATCTTGCGTGTTGTAATACGCCACAGGGTTCCCTGCGCCCTGCCAAATAATACGAACCACGGAGCCAAGCACGAGATCTTGGGGGGTCCGCACGTCTAGACGGTATACAAGATTTTTATAGCGGGAAGTGTCGATTTGCTTACTAGGGTCAGTCGTGAAGAAGGATATCTGATAGGGATCGTAATTATCCGCTATACTCGAGGCGCAGTAAAAATTTCCCTGCAAGCCATCGATATAGTTATTGGGTAATATCCGGGGATTGTCCACGTTGTGCACGCGCACTTTTCCGGTGGTATCGGTATAGATGTCCGACGATGTGCCAAAGTCCCATGGATTACCTAATACAGTGGAAGCAAAATCCTCTCCACCCGCTGCATCGGGTTGCAAGAATTGTAGTGCAGGGGGGCTATTGATTACGAGCGGCGCCGGGGAGTTTACGACACCAGACAAGTCAGTCGAATCCACCCCACCGTACCCGTCGTTACGCAGGGAGACATAGTCGATCGAAAAATTGACTCCGCTGCTTTGCGCAAATGAGAGGCGAAGTGTAGCCGGAGAGCCGCTCCACGATCCGGAACTGTTCAAATCGACATTATAGACATGAGACCCAGAATTAATGGTTACTAATTTCTGTCCGATGAATGCGCCTTGCCCATCATACCAAATGATGAAGCCGGTAGCCCCGCTCGAGACGTTCAGTGAAAAGGTCAAGTAACGATAGCTACCAGTGGGAATAGTGTACCCATGAAGGTTCAAGTGAATACCGTTAACTGCGTTGGTAGTAGTTCCACTAAAGGTGCCTCCGCTGGCTGACGCGCTCATTCCGAATGTTGATGCTATATCGTCATTCGATGCCATGTCCCACGGGTTTCTCCGCAGGGAGGCGAAATCATGACCCTCGATTGCCAGCACTTGATACGAACCGGGATAGAGGCCCTGCGAGCTGATGGAAATAGCTTGCGTGGCGCTTGCGCCGACAACCAGATCTTTTACCACACCGTTATAGGGGTCAAAGTCATCATCAAGAAACAAACTGTGTTGATTTCCTCCGCCACCGGCATTGAATGAGTAGCTTAGTGCGTGAGTATCTGCGGGCGGTTCAGCGGTTAGTGTAATCCAGTCGATATCTACATTGGCGCCTACGATAACGCTCGGCTCAATACGGATTCCGGAAACCGGAGCCGCTGACCAGGCAGGATTGTAACCGGCCTGACTCGCGCACCCGATCGATCCGAGGTCTATGGTGTAGGTTTTCCACCCGGTGGTTGTAGCGACGCCCGGCGTGTGACAGAAATCTTCGAAATAATTATTTCTACGGTTGTACAGAACTTGGAATACCGACGCCATATCGGTCCGCATGCGAACATTGAGGTAGCGATATTTACTCGTATCAATAGGAAAATTTCTGCCGTTCTTTCCGGGAGCGTTCGTGAGATCGACCGGTGGAGCCAGAAGATAGAGGAAGCCGTTGTCGGTGGTCATGGATAGGGACATGACTCCGCCCGAGAATGTCGGGGTAGTAATGCCGTGCGAGTCGGCCGAATGTACCCAGTCGGCAAGATCGTTAGCGTCATTCATGTCCCAAGGGTTTCCAAGCACCTCGGTGGCGTAGTCAGCGGATGAGGGGAGCGGATCGCTTGAAATTGTCGGCGAGGAAATACTAACACCCGAGATGCAGTGCCCACCCGTGGGCAGCAGACTCACTAAGAGTAGGAGCCCTGTAAGTATCCGACGCAGCATGATGTGGCTGAAACCAATAGCGAAACGAGTCTTTGAACCAACTCTACCTGTATCGTCAAGAAAGTCTGATTTCTTTAGGATTGGCAGCTAGTTAGCTCAGCAAGACTGGCGTCGGCCTGGCGCCGAATCGACATCCTAAGTTATTGGAGATACATGGAATCTTCGGCCGAGCCTCGGCTGCGATGAAATATCAGCCACGCCAGCTAGACCAAGGCAGTTTTATACGCGCCCTCGCGGTACATAGCGATTGCCGTCTTGGGATCTCCGCAATAGAGCACCCTTCCCTTCTCCAAAAGGGCTACATGGCTCGCGCGCTGTTCAATCATGGCCATGTCATGGGTTACAAGCACGATCGTCTTTTCTTCCCGCAAGAATCGATCGAAAACAGTACCGCACTTTTGTTGAAAGCGCTCATCTCCGACCGACAGAATTTCATCGACAAGAAGAATGTCCGGATCCACGTCAACTGCAACACTGAAACCAAGACGAGCGAACATGCCGGATGAGTAATACTTAATCGGCGTGGTCGCAAAATCATGAAGCTCGGAGAAATCCAAAATCTGCTGCACTCGGCTCGCCATATGCGCCTTGGTCTTCTTGTGAAGCGAGCCGTTCAAATAAATATTCTCGATTGCGGTTAGCTCCGGGTCAAATCCAGCGCCGAGCTCGATGAGCGAAGAGATCTCTCCGCGAGTGCTGGCGGTGCCGCGAGTCGGAGGCAAAACGCCAGCAATCACCTTGAGCAAGGTGCTTTTCCCGCATCCGTTACTTCCAATGAGGCCGAATACCGCGCCGCGTGGAATGTTCAAAGAAACGTCGGAGAGAGCTTCGAAGGTATCATAGCTTCGAATGTTACTGCGCTTAAGAAATCGCAATACGGATTCTTTGAGCGATGTGGCGCGGCGGGTGTATGAGCGATACGCGACAGTTACGGAATCAAGCGATACGGCGATCTCCGGCGCTTCCGCATGCTGTGCGTTTGAATCTGCTGCGGAGGCCGAAATGCTCATAGCGTTTAAATAAAATAGAGAAATTTATCTTCGCTGCGGCGAAAAATAAGCAAGCCCAGGGCAAGAATACAGAGCGATGCGATGGTATTGAGGGCGAAGGCTGCTCCATCGGGCACCACGCCAAAAAAAAGTATGTCCCGCAAGGATTCAATTTGAAAGAAGAGGGGATTGAGAACAAGAAACTTCATGAGCTCAGGAGGCAGCCGATCCCGGGAGTATAATACCGGACTGAGAAAATACAGCGCCTGCAGCGCAACTTCGCTGAGGTGCAAGGTGTCTTCGAAGAAAACATTGGCGACCGCCAGAATGAGCGCGAGCCCGGTCGTGACAAGCACGAGCGGCAGTACCACGATGGGAAAGAGCAGGACCGTCCATGGGATTTGATGACCCGCCACCAGCATGATTAAGAAAAGCGGAACAAGCGCCAGTAAATAATTTGCGAAATTCGAGACGACGAGCGACATAACGAAAATGTACTTGGGCAGGGCAATCTGTCCGAACAGGCGCGCATTCGCGCGCACGCTATGCAGGGACATGAGGGCGGTGCTGTTAAAGTAGTTCCAGGCCAACAGTCCGATCAAAAAGAAAATCGCGTAGTCCTTGAAGGGAACCTGCATCACATGAGAGAGCACGGTGCCTATGACGAGCATCATGCCAAGGGGATGCAACATCGTCCACAAGTAACCCAACGCCGAGCGCTTGTATTTTTTGCGTAGATCTCGCATTACGGACTGCTTCAAATACTCTCGGTATCCGAAAAGCTGGATAAAAAAATCCGTTAAAAAGGAATGGGAGGCTTGAGTAGCTTGCATGCTCGAGACCGGGTTAATGCCCAGTTCTACTATGGAACACGCAAAGTTGTCTATTGTCGGCAATGCTACGGCGCTGTCTCGCAGGGCTCATGAGCATTAGGAAATGCTGCTTCGAAGGAACTCGAGGCCAAGATTGAGCTTGTCTCTAAGTCTGCTGGACAAGGTCAGGGTCGGTGAGGGCTGCGTCGCCTCCCGCATCAGTTTTGATTGTGTATTCTCGTACACGTGCTTTGCGACCAGAGCTGCCTCGTGCAGGGATTCTCGCTTCAGCGCGGTCTGGCTCATAACCCTTATCAAGAGAGTCTCGAACTCGCTCGACGCGGCACTCCAATCGGGCCAAGATGCCGCGGTTGCTAGGGCTTTGGCCTGTAATTGCGCCAGCATCTTCGGATAATCGTGCAGAGTATTTATGGCATGAAGTACCCCTTCTTCATCATCACGATTGAGGACGATGCTATTTTCGCCAGTGCGCATGTACTCATCGGCACCTGTTACGTCGTAGACGATGGCAGTTCCCCCGCAGTGAAAGTGTTCGAGAGGAGGTCCAAACATTCCCTCCACATAGCTCAACTTCACCAGCACGTCACAAGAACGATAGACCGCAGCAGCCTGCTGAAGATTCACGCAGCTAAAAACTCGGTCAGCTCCGGGATAAGTGCGCACATCGGGAGTCGAGGTCATAAGCCAGACCTCTTCGGCTTTGGAGAGCCTACAGAGCTGAACGGTGCGTTCCACGTTCTTGTAGGGCACCCGTAGTGTTCCTTCGACGAGCACTCTCAGTGTGCCGGCGCCGCGCGGAGCTGACGCAGGGCCTTCGAGTGTATAGATATCTTTACGGATCCCGTTGCGGGCGATGTGGGCCTCGACGCCCCGCGATCGAAGATATTCCTTGATCCAGCCGGCTTCGGTGATAACAGGAAGCCCGAAATTGTAGGTAGCGTCTGCCAATTGTCTCTCCGCGAGTTCCCCATCCGCGAAGAATCTCGATTCTATAGATTGGACGAAATAGAGATACTGTGCGGCATGTAATTCTGAAGCCACGAGAGCAGTCTTCCACCAGGTGGCCACGACAATATCAAATTGAAGTTTTATGGCCTCCTGCAAGGTCGTGAGCCTGAGCTGCTGTGCAGCTTCAGGGTGCCAGGCCAGCATTCCTGAGTCGAAAGGCGAAAGCGGAACAATGAATACCTTCCACCCTTGGGATTGAAGCCATAGCGAGTGCTGCAGAACAACATAAGTTCCGCCGCTGACATGCGCGGACCCGATTAAAAAACAAATGCGCTTCTGGTTCATCCTGCGGCAATGCTCCCGATGATTTCAGTCGCAGGCAGGGTACTGCTAAGGCAAGAAAAGAACCGGATTTGGCGTCCGGGTAATCGATTCTGAACTATGGCTCGGCGCTCGTTATCCCAATGTTGAGCGACAAAAAGCGCTGGAATAACAGAGTCGGCCTTCTGCGGCCACCCAGCATTCGTCGAGCCATCGAGCTCTACATAATGCAGAACTGGGCGACAAAGTAGCTGCTGTTGATACAAATCGAACTCCTGTACCAGACTTCCGCAGTCCGGGGTGAGAAAGTAGATTTCAGCTGGGCCTTGCTGCACAAGATCGACGAAAAGCTGACCAAGCGGGGTACGCTCTAGACGCCGAGGTTTGTAGAGTATTGCCCCCGACGTCTTCAGACTAGCAAGGCCCGCCAATTCGATTCCAGATAATAGCATCTCTTCTGGGGAGCAGGAGAGAGACTTCCTGATTTCATCTAGGAATTGAGCAGAACAAAAATCGAAGAGAGAATCGCTGGAAACAAAATAGTTCTCGAAGTACGAGTCGAGCTTCCAACTCTTACAGCAGCGCCGTAGACCATCAGTGCCCATGGGCGAATTTGATAGAGCAACAATTTTGCAGCCCTCGCTCCGTAAGGTTTCCAAGAAGCGCCTTAGTTCGGCGGCAGGTGTCGAACACTGGAGAAGGCGTCGAAGCTCGACGTCAAATGCACGTTCGATGAACTCGCTTTCGCTTAAATAGTTCTGGATGAACGCGCGTTCCGGAAGCGAAAAGAAGACGTCGCGATATGCCTCGCGAGACCGGTAGGCAGACGCAGCACCACGGCGCCTATTTCTTTCGCACTGCAGGCGTCGAGCTCTCTGCAACCTAAGAGCCAGAACGCGCATGTTGACAGGAAGCCCGGCAGCTATTTGAACTCGCAAACCCCAGTCTAGTGTACCAGCGCCGTCGTCGCTCATGAGTTCGAGATTCAGCAGAAACCATCTGGGGGCCGTGCGATTCTTGCGCCAAGCTTCGTAGGCGGCGAGCAAGGTTCCATTTTTGTTGCTTTCAATCATCTAATTGCCGGTGACTTGAGGCGCTGTGGGGCATAATAAGGTAGCGTTCCATCCTCTCAACGGCAACAATGAGTAATCGGAGTGAGGTTTCGGCGGATGACGGAAGTACTTGATTTGACTTCAATTGTGATTGCTCGCATAATTTCGCGTTTGAGTTTAACCTGCAGCGCAGCTTGGAAGATCATAGCAATACACCGGAACTCATGAACGACTCTACCGCAACCGTCGTCCCGCCCGCTCAATCTCAGGAAATAACTCCTTTTCCTTGGCACCTGTCCAAATCAAGTAGCTGGCGACGTTTTATCAATCGCTGTCTTGGTCGCGAAGTTTCAAAGCTTAGCCGGTACTGCGATCAGCTCGTTCAAGTGGCACCGAGGGATACCGACAGCGGCGCCCTCTTTTCGGAGGTCGATGCTCCGCGTAAGACCGTAGTATCAACAGTGGAGGATGCTCCCGATGTCAGTTCGATACCGCATGATCGCTCCCTGTTTTTGCTGAATGGTAATTTCAATCACCATCTCGACATAGAGGGCCTCCTTCGGGCACTGCGCGTCAAGTGCAGCCGCGGCACGAGGGTTGTCGCTGTCAGCTATAATCCTTACCTTCGCTGGTTATACTCACTCGCGAACAGGCTTGGTTTACGGCAGGGAGAGCAGCCCACGACCTTTGTTACCGCGATTGATCTCAATAACATGGCGAAGCTAGCCGGGTTTGAAGTGGTTCGACTTCGCCCCGTTGCCTATGTTCCCTGGGAACTGGGTGGCTTGGGAGATATTTTGAACCAAATTTTCTCCGTGATACCGGTTGTACGTTGGTTAGCGCTTGCCACTGTCGTCGTCTTGCGTCCGGTCATTGTGACGGAGAAGAAGCCTTCCATCTCCGTTGTTATCCCTGCGCGCAATGAGAAGGGGAATATCGAGGCCGCGATGCAGCGTATGCCTTGGCTCGGCGGGCAGCGTCCTGAGGTTATTTTTGTCGAGGGTAATTCGACTGATGACACTTGGGAGGAGATCCAGCGGGTAAGGAATCTTTACGCCGATCGCTTCTCGATTCAAACGCTCAAACAAACAGGGAAGGGCAAGGCAGATGCCGTGAGATTGGGCTTTTCCAAGGCTTCCGGCGATCTCTTGGTGATTTTGGATGCTGATTTGACCATGCCGCCTGAATTGCTTGGCCGATTCTATGAGGCATATGCGCGTGGATTGGCGGATTTTGTTAACGGCAGCCGTTTGGTCTACCCCATGGAGGGACAGGCCATGAAATTTTTGAATCGCCTGGGAAATATCTTTTTTGCGAAGGCCTTGAGTGCAGTTCTAGAGACCAAGTTGGGCGATTCGCTGTGCGGCACTAAACTTATGGCGCGACGCGATTACGAACGATTCTGCGCCTGGCGCAAGGACTTCGGCGATTTTGATCCATTTGGTGATTTCGAGCTGCTCTTTCCGGCTGCGCTGCTGGGCCTAGGAGTTGTCGATGTCCCAATTCGCTACCGTGATCGCGTTTACGGCAGCACCAATATTCGCCGGTTCTATCATGGCTGGATGCTGCTCAGGATGACGGCCATCGGACTATGGAGAGTACGACTCGGCTAGCATAGCGACGAACGAGGACCGCGCGATTGACTACCGCTCTGAGAACTATTCGCTGGCATAATTGGCTATTGGTTGGATTGCTCTGGGCAGCGAGTCTTCTTCACCTTGCCTGGATACTTCTCGATCGTTCTGTATGGCCTTGGGATCCGGCGTGGTACGGAGAGATATCACTATCACTCTACGATCAGTTATCCCGGTCTTATTCGGAGTGGATCTCCGGTTTGCTTGCGGCCTTTGGCATTAAGGCACCTGGATTGGCGTGGCTGGCTGAATTTGTTGTTCCATTACGGAGCGTGCTGGGCACCATCGAGGCTGCTTTGCTCTTCGTTTGCACAGCAGCCGGGCTTCTGACGGCCTACTGCTGCTATGCAGCTGCGGCGCGAGTGTGGCCGACGGCTAGGTTAGCCCAGTTGGCAGCTTTGCTCACTGTGCTCGCGGCTCCGTTACAAATAGGTCTAAGCCATCAATTTTTCGTCGAGGCTCTGCAGACGGCTATCGTCGCAGTCCTGGTCTTCCTAAGTTTGGGGCCAGTCACGTTTTTCACGCTCGCCGCACTACCGGGAATCCTTGGGTTGGGAATGCTGATCAAAATTACTTCGCCGGTTTATATGGCAGTGCCGCTGGCGCTTATTGCCTGGAAGGTTTTGAAGGAGGGAAAAGTAACCGCCACCAGCTTCCCGCGAGCCCTCGTGTTGCTCCTGGTTTCTCTCACAATCTGCGCGGCTACTTTCGCCTGGTACTATAATAACTGGACCCAAATAGTCGCCTTTACCAAACTGGCTTCGGGGTCCGAGGCTGCCGCGCTGTACGGCACCAAGGCCACGTTCCTCAAGAAGCTATACATTTGGTTTGGTCACAGCAGCTTAGCGTTTAGTTATTCCTCAGAGTCGGCTCTGGTATTTGTCGGAATGGTCGTTTTGGGAGCGCTCCTTTTCGTTCTTCGAGGCGGCAGAGCTGCGCTGTGCACCTTGGATACGTTCTTGTTGCTGGGTTCTGCTGTGCAGATACTAGGTGTGCTTGCGCTCTTTTCCTTCCAAATAAACGAGGAAACGCGTTATTTGCTCCCACTGCTTCCTTATCTCGCCATTCTTGCTGCGTTCGCGGTTGCCCAGTTGGGGCGCGTTATTGGGGCGGTATGCTTGACCGGCCTTCTTCTCCAAGCCGTGTTTGCGTTTGCGATCTGTTTTGGCTTTCCGTTCACCCGGCCGCGCTCACCTTGGCTAGTTCCGTATGAGCCATCGGTGCGTGAGCGGAATCTCCTCACGAAGGCGGTCGCACGCACCTGCTCGCAGCCTCTACGATATGTCATCATTGGACAGGAGAAACCTAGCTTCAATGCCAATTCTGCTTCCTTTTATTCGATGAAGCGGGTGATTCAGGGAAAGCAGTCCTCGCGCTGTTACTACACGTCGCTTGGTTATACGGAGTCCAACATTGAGCCGGCGTGGAAGCGTCTTGACGAGGTAAAGCCCGCGTTCATTGTCTTCCGTAACGATATTAGCACGGCAGCAAGCGACCCGTTCAATGCTGTCACCGATGGGATTCGTGAACGTCTTGGCCGCTCGGACCGCTGGAAGCGCTCGGATATTCTCGGCAAGGAGTTTACCGTTTTCGAGCCCGTTACGATTGAAGGGCGCTGACAGGATGGATAGCAAGACTCAATCGGATTCGGAATTCCCGCGCTTAGCGGTTGTTTTGGTGGTTTACCGGGAACTGCTTGCTCAGTCGCCAAGTTTCATATCCTTGGGCTATCCCGTCGAACCGACAACTCTCATTGTTTGCGACAACTCTCCGCAACCGCAGGTAGTTCCCGGAGGTATCCACTATATTCACAATCCTCACAATCCTGGTGTCAGTGCTGCCTATAATCAAGCTGCTCAGATTGCAGCTAGCAAGGGCTGCACGCATCTAGTGCTCGCCGATCAGGACAGTCGATTTCCGCCCGAGTATCTTTCGCTGGTCAGACAGGCAATTAGGAACAGTCCTGGTGAGAAGATATTCTTCCCTTTTGTGAAAACGGAAACTCATCTCATCTCCCCGGCTCTATTTCGTTTTGGGCGAGCCTGGTATCCTCGCAGCAGTCATGGAGGAATCCTCGATATTAGGAGACATCGACCAATTAATTCGGGCTTGGTGATCGAATTGGAGCATTTTCAACTTGTTGGCGGATACGACGAAGCGGTCTTCTTGGACTATAGCGACTTTGCATTCGTCGAGCGTAGCCTGCCCCTTACTAAAGTCGGGATGCAGATGGACTGCATAGTTCTCCACTCATTGGCATCGGAGCAAGCGGATAAGGCAGCTGCACTCAGGCGATTTGCTCTTTACTCCCGGTCCGTTGCGGCGTTCGCTCGCCGCTATCATTCGCCGCCTGTCCTTTTTTGGTTACTGCTGCGACGCATCAGCTTGGCACTGCAGTACCGAACCCTTGCTTTCCTACTCCCCGCCTAGGCGCTTCCATCCATCCCTGCTTCAGTGCTTAAGATGCTGAAAATAATAAGAAAACCCTGGCTGCCTGCAGTCATTTGCACTAGACTGCATCTCAAGCTTTTATGCCTCAGCAAGACTCTGCTTTTGGCGTCGGTACGCCGGAAACTCAAAGATTTCTCTCTGACCTAGCCACGGCCGTTCGTACGCGTAGGCTTGAGGTTCCCGCCATTTTCTTGCTGGAGCTTTGCAAGCCTCTTTCCACCGTGGCGTATGCGACCAGCATCATGAGCGCTCCCCTCTTGCACGCTATCTTCGGAGGCCAGCGCACACAAAAACTTACCGCTGTATTAGAATCTCGGGAAAATATCGAGGCACTGATCGTTATGCTTGAGCAGAGGGAGAGAGCAGTGACTTAGCCATGGGAGTAGAACACGCCACACTCGGAGTACTGATCCTGATGGTCGTTTTGATCGGCCCGGTCATCTACTATATCGGCCGTGCCCGTAACGAGAAAAAGGAACTGTACGTCCGCCGTATTCCAGGAGTCGATGCAATCGATGAGGCCACCGGACGAGCCGCTGAACTGGGACGCCCGCTCTCGTTTACTCCTGGGCTTACGACGGTAAGTCCCGTGCTCTATGCCTGCCTTGGCGTGCTCTACCATGTCGCAAGGAAGGCAGCGCTCTATAAGACCCGTTTACTACTGCCTCAAAGTGACGCGCAAGTAATGGCTGTTACAGAAGATGTGCTGCGGGATGCCTACCGCGCGGAAGGCCGGTTGGCAGCACTCGATCCGAAGAACAACATATACCTTTCGGACGAGCAATTCGCGTACGCAGCCGGCTACATGGGGCTAATGCAGCGTGAAAATGTGGCCGCGGCCTTCTTGTTCGGAGCCTTTGCCGCAGAATCCTTGCTGCTCGCAGAAGCTGGGCAGCAGGTTGGCGCCATGCAGGTAGCCGCGAGTGTCAGTCCTGAGCAGGTCCCCTTTTTCATTTGCACCTGCGATTACACCCTGATTGGCGAAGAATTGTATGCTGCCTCAGCCTATCTTACGCGCGAGTCGGTGCAGTTAGGATCTCTTTATGGACAGGATCGAGCTAAGCTCGTGCTTGTCCTGATAATCGTGGTCGGCGTTCTCATCGCGACTCTTAATTCGATTTGGCCGGACCTCGGACTCAATAATGTGGACTACTATCTGCTGAAGGAGCTTTGGTAGTTCATGGGATACCGTAAAAAGCTTATCAAGCTCTTCACTTTTCTCGGCGGACTCTACTTCTTCTTGGAATTCGTCCTTCCGCCGGAAGTTTTCGGCTACAAGATTGACACCTACCACGATCAGATTTCGAATGGGTTTACGGCCGTAGGCGCCATGGCCATTGGCTTGGGCTTGGTCAACCTGCTCATGGTTCATGGCTCCAAGCTCATCTTCCTCCGGAAAGGCTGGTTCGATAGCTCGGCGCTGCTGCTGGGGCTGGCTCTCATGACCGGCATTACCTCGCTCGATTGGTTCAGAAGCATGGAACTCGCCGATCGAGCGACCTCAATAACGACCTTGAAGGACTTCTCCGATCGCATTGCCAAAGACTACCAGGACAAAGTCGCCGGTGTTCCAGCCTACTGGCTGAGAAATCAGAAGCTAGCTGCGGCAGTTGAGGCCCGAGTACGAGAAGTCGGTGCCGAGTTGGATGCTCAGCGCGCGATCGATACCTCCCCTCAGCATGCGGACACCAAGCTCTTCGTCGTGGCGCGTAGCGATGTCCAATCAGCTCTCGAGAAGGTCAAGTCCGCCGCGCAAAAATTGGAGACGGAAGAGAGCGCGGAACCGAGCTTCGAGGCCAATAAGCAGCTCGGTAGCGCGCTCAATGGGTTGGCTGCTGCGCGTCGTGAACTGAACCGATTGAGCTATAAACATACTCTGCTCAAGCGTATCTATGAGCTTTTGTATCAGGGATTATTCGTAGCACTCGGTGCCGCCATGTTTTCCTTACTGGGATTTTACATCGCAGCGGCGGCATACCGTGCCTTTCGCATTCGTTCTGCTGAGTCTGCGCTGATGATGACGGCAGCCGTTCTCGTGATGCTGGGTCAGATTCCTTTCGGGTTATGGATTTGGGAAGGGTTTCCCGATGTGAGGCTGTGGCTTCTATCCGTGCCGAACTCAGGCGCATTCCGGGCTATCAAGATCGGTGCTGCCGTAGCAGGCCTCGTCATGGCATTTCGCATGTGGTTCTCGATTGAGACAGAGTCGTTTTCCGAAGGGAAGGGGAAGGTATCCTAATGCGACTCGATATCTACAATATAGATCGTCGAATCATCTATTTGCTCGTGCTACTCGCACTCTGCGTGCCGCTTCTTAACCAATGGTCCGTGAAGCCGGCGCGAATGCAGGGTGCGGAGAAATTCTTCAAGGTTATTGATACCCTGGAAGTCGGTCCCAATGACGTCGCTTTTGTCGCAATGGATTACGGTCCCGGCATGGCGGCCGAGACTGGCACACAGTCCGAAGTAATCGTGGAGCACTTGATGCGCAGACGCATCAAGTTTGCAGTGTTCACCCAGTACATCTTAGCTGAGCCATTTTTAGAGTCAGTTCCGGCAAAGGCGGCAGCGCGATTAGCCAAGGAATATCCAGATCAGACTTGGGAGTACGGCAAGGACTGGGTCAATCTGGGTTACGGAGCTGGCGGAAGTCTCACCATTCAGTCGATTCCAAAGTCCGAGAATTTAGTGGAGCTCTTCAAGCGTGATGCTCGCGGCAACAATCTGGCCGATTTGCCGGCCTTTTCCGGAGTCCGCACCCTGAAGAACATCAAGCTACTGGCGGAGTTCACGGGCTTGGTCGGAGTGTTCGATAGTTATATCCAATTTTTCCAGAATAAGGACTATCGGCCGATTTTTACGCACGGCTGCACCTCGATTACCATTCCTGAGGCCTACATATATCTCGATTCTGGGCAGCTCACTGGCTTGCTCGAGGGTATAGCTGGGGCTGCGTGGTATTCCGTGCTTCTGAATGATCACTATACCTCCCGCATTCCTGATGCCTCGGGGGTGCTCAATACCGGGCTTGGCGTTGCTCACTTGGTTATCCTCGGTCTCATTCTTTTGGGAAATATTACCGGGCTGCTTTCGAGGAGACTCGCATGATCGAGAGCCTTGGTACTTGGGAGCTGCTCACCGTTGTCGTAGCCGGGCTTTCGACCCTTGCAATCTTTAGCTTCCTGGTGCGGGAGAATGGCTTTTATCGCTTCTTCGAGCATCTGTATATCGGCATCGCTGCCGGACTAGGGCTGGTAGTGCCAATTAAGAACTATCTCTGGCCCCGAGTACTAGTCCCTCTTTTTGGCTTAGACATCGTTCAATATCCTGACGGCACCTTTTCCAAGGCTTATAGCCAACTCAATCTTCTGTATATCCCTCCCATGCTGTTCGGACTGCTCTTTTACTTCGTATACTCGCGGCGCCATGCCTGGCTCTCCAAGCTCGTGATTAACTTCTTCCTAGGCATGAGCGGCGGCTTGGCGTTCAAGGGATTCTTCAATGATATGACTCCGCAGGTGGTGGGAAGTTTCAAGCCCCTCGTCGTCTTCAGCAACGGGGCGATTGATTGGGCGACAAGCTTGTCAAATACGTTCTTCATCATCACCATGCTGTCGGTGATGTACTATTTCTTCTTCTCCTTCAAGAAGAGTGCACCGGGAGGACAGAAGGTAACGGCGCTTGGTCGATGGCTGATGATGGTTTGCTTTGGAGCCTTTTTCGGCTCGACGGTTATGGCCCGCATGGCGCTACTGGTGGAGCGGCTGCAATTCCTACTGTCCGACTGGGTCGGCGCTATTAAAACATTCATCCTCTGATGGAAACCTCAGCAGATAAGCTCAACACCGTGCTGGTAACTGATTGTGGTTCGACAACCACTAAAGCCTTGCTCTTCCAGAAAACGGCCAAGGGCTGGCGGCAGACATTCAGGGGCGAAGCTCCCACAACAGTCGAGGAGCCCGTAGCGGACGTTACGGTAGGAGCAGTAAATGCCTTCACCGAGGTAGAGGAGTTAAGCGGAAGAAAGATTCTCAAGTCTTCAATACGCGGCGATGAAGTGCCATTCGAGATTACGAAATCTGATCCGACTCAGGGCATCGATCTCTATCTTTCAACGAGCTCAGCAGGCGGCGGCTTGCAAATGATGGTCGCCGGCGTGGTCAAAGAGATGACCACTGAGTCTGCGGAGCGAGCGGCACTCGGTGCCGGTGCTATCGTCCTCGATTCCATTTCAGCGGATGACGGCCGCGAGGAGCATGAGCGAATAGAGCGAGTGCGGCATTTGCGCCCGGACATCGTTTTGCTTACCGGTGGAGTTGATGGTGGCTCTAAAAATCACGTCATCGAAGTCGCAGAAATTTTACTGGCGGCCTCGCCACGTCCCCGTTTCGGCGATACGCTAAAGCTTCCCGTCATCTACGCCGGCAATAAGGACGCAGCGGACGAGGTAAAGGAGATTCTTCACAATACCGCGCAGGTTAGTGTCGTCGAAAACGTGCGCCCATCCCTGGAGCGCGAAAATCTCCATCCGGCCCGTGAGGCTATTCACGAATTCTTTCTTTCGCATGTCATGAGCCATTCGCCTGGGTACGGCAAGCTGCTCTCTTGGTCGCCTTTGCCCATCATTCCTACCCCGGCGGCAGTGGGTGATATGACACTGCGGCATGCGCAGCGAGAAAAAATTCAGGTGCTATGCGTCGATATCGGCGGGGCGACGACGGATGTATTCTCGGTTTTCAAGGACTCCGCGGGCAAGGACATTTTTAATCGGACGGTGAGCGCTAACCTTGGCATGAGCTACTCGGTGGCGAATGTCCTCATCGAAGCAGGCGTCGATGCAATTGCTCGCTGGCTGCCATACCCGATTTCCCGGCACGAGGTGCGTGACCGTCTGCGGAACAAAATGATTCGTCCGACGTCCATTCCCCAAACTATAGAAGATCTCTGGTTGGAGCAGGCCGTCTGCCGCGAGGCGCTGAGACTCTCACTGATGCACCATCGCTCACTGGCGGTGGGCTTGAGTGGCGTGCAACAGAAGCGTGGCATCGCCGATATTTTCGCTCAGAAGTCCAACCGCTATGAGCTTGTCGACATGATGGATTTGGACTTGGTAATTGGTTCTGGCGGAGTCCTGAGCCACGCACCGAATCGTTTGAGCGCTGCTTTGATGATGCTGGACGGATTCGGTTTGCAGGGAGTTACGCAAATTGCCGTGGATTCAATCTTTATGATGCCGCATCTCGGGGTGCTCGCTTCTCTGCATCCAAGAGCCGCCGATGAAATATTCGTACATGATTGCTTGGTAAACGTCGGACACGCCATAGTGCCGGTATTTCCTGCAGCCTTCTCCGGACGCGCTGAGCTCGCCTCGGTATCTGTAGATGGAAAAATTGTCGGCAACATTCAGCGGGGCTCCGTCTCTGTCGTGGAGCTTTCGCCGGGTAGCTCCGTTTCTCTCCATGTCAGACCAAACGACAAGCGCATCGATATTGGAGCGGGGCCAGGTGAAAGTCTCGAGCGTTCTATTACGGTTGGTGAGTGCGGTCTGCTGCTGGATGGTAGAAATCGACCAATTGAATTTCCCGCTTCTACTGAGGCGCAGGTGGCTGAGAATAATGCCTTATATCAGCGTCTAGGACTGAGGAAATAGTTATGGGACAGGCTTTCACGCCCGGACTGATAGCAACAGAAAACACCCGAATTGAGAAGTTGCGCGAGCTCCCCGTCCCCGGAGAGATTCTGGTAAAAATCGGCGATCGGGTAAAGGCAGAGGATGTCATTGCGCGGGCATTTTTGCCGGGGGAACTCCATATTCTTAGAATTGCAGAGAAACTTGGAATTGAGCCGTTCGAAGTCATGAAGGGCCTCAAGGTCAAACTTGATGAGGCCGTGAGAGAAAATCAGCTTCTCTGCGAACATAGCGGATTGTTCGGGCTATTCCGCAGCAGATTTCATAGCTCGGTATCGGGAACCGTCGAGCTCATTACCGAGCGAACGGGGCATGTGGCCATTCGTTCCGCCCCAAAGCCGATTGAGCTTCGTGCCTACATCGGCGGTGAAGTGGCAGCGGTGGAGATCGGAAAGTCAGCCTCCATCAAGGCGAATGGAGCCTTCGTCCAGGGAATTTTCGGGGTAGGCGGCGAGCGCTATGGAGTGCTCAAGGTTTTGAAGACGACGGGCAGCGAGCTTAGGGCTGCCGATCTTCCCTCGGACTGCCACGGTGCAATCTTAGTCACCGCCATACACCCCAATCTTGAAGCACTGCGTACGGCTGCTGAAAGGGGAGCCGTGGGGCTTATTAGCGGCGCAATCGACGATAAGGTGCTCGCAGGATACCTGGGATTCGATTTGGGTATTGCGCTTACCGGAGACGAAGACGTTTCAATGAGCGTGATTATCACCGAGGGATTTGGCAGCTTGCCGATGTCGACGCGCACACTTGGGCTTCTTACCGGGTTGGATGGCAGGGTGGCATCGATCAACGGTGCGACGCAGGTTCGAGCCGGAGCTGTACGTCCTGAAATTATTGTTCCCGCCACCGGAAATCTCATTGCAAAGTCAGCGCCCGCATGCGCGCCGGCCGGGTTGGTGGTGGGAGCGGCGATTCGGCTCATTCGAGTGCCGTATTTCGGCCAGTACGCCGTGGTTACCGAACTTCCACATGCTATGGAAGAGATTCCAACTGGGGCGCATGCACGCGTATTGCGCGCCAAACTCAAAGACGGTTCACTTGTCACGGTACCGAGAGCAAATGTCGAGCTAGTGTCTTAGTGCTGCCGACGCGTTTAGTGCCTGATAAAGCTGACTTTTTTCGCGAAGCTCCGCCTTTATGACGGGCGACGTGGCTTCAAAGCATGCCCATAACATCCCTGGTGGGGGAAATGTAGCGGAGTTTCCATGTGCAGGCTGTTGTCTTGGTCTTTTCTGGGCTTGATTCTAGAGATTGCCCTTAGCTTCATTAATGTTGTTTATGCCGAGGACTTTGTAGTTGATATTCTTCTTGCGGATAGGACCGCAGTAGAGGATCAAGTCGACCTTGACCCGAGTGCTTTGATGTCATCCTCTGCGCTCAAGGGTTGTCCCCCGGGCTGGATAAAGAAGACGACGAATCGGAATCATCCGCAGGGTTGTTGGACGCAGTATGAGTATCCGAATACAGGAACAGGCCGGGCGTTCTGCACCGAAATTCGCAGCAGATTCCTTGGTCTGTGCTGGGATATTGATATTACTACTATTCTTCGCGATTCCGACGATCATCGCTTCGATGAAATGATTATTCAATAGAAGTATCCCAGGCATTGCCGACGCCAGCTGGGAGATATGGCGATAAAATTAGATAGTTACGGCACCAAGCCGAGAACATCTTCCGTGTATGCGCGCAGCACCTCAGCTACCCCCCAAGCCTGGGCGATGCTTCCGCGCGGATGATGCGGCTCATTGCCGTCGAAAATTTCGCTGACGGTACCGATGCCAGCGTCGCGTAGGTGACTGGCGAATCGCTCGACTAAAGTTCTTGCACGCTGTTGACCGCGCTTGCCCTCAAGGCGGACGAGGGCCGTGATGTAGGGGCCGAGGAGCCAGCTCCAAACCGTTCCCTGGTGATATGCGGCGTCGCGGGTCTGCTGGGTGCCTGCGTAATAACCTTGGTAGCTTGGATGGTGAGGATCTAAGGTACGAAGACCGAACGGAGTCAGAAGCTTCTGCTCTACTACCTTGAGTACCTTGGCAGCGCGCTCGGGCGAAAGAAGAGTCCAGGGCAAGCTTAGGGCAAAAATTTGATTGGGGCGGATCTTATTGTCCCGGTTCGCTCCGTCGATGCAGTCAAAGAGGCAGTCATATTCCCCGTTCCAAAATATTTCATTGAAACGGTTGTATGCCACGCGGGCACGAACTTCGAAGTCTTTTGCCTGCTCCGACTCTCCCGTCAGCTGCGAGAAGAATGCCATGATCTGAAGACAATTGTACCACAGAGCGTTGACTTCAACCGGTTTGCCCTGGCGCGGGGTCACTACCCAGTCGCCAACTTTGGCGTCCATCCAGGTAAGCTGGACCGTGGGATTGCCCCCCGCAAGCAGGCCATCGTGATCAACGTGGATTTCGTACCGAGTGCCCTTTAGATGCCAATCAATGATGTCATGCAGCACTGGAAGCATTTGCTCGATGAAGGCGCGGTCCTTGGTGTAAAGGAAAAATTTATAGAGGGCGATGAAATACCAGAGGGTCCCGTCTATGCTGTTGTAGCCGACCGGTACGTTGTCGTCGCCGAAATTATTGGGCAGCATGCCGCGACTTATCTTCTCGGTGAATGCCAAAAGTACTCGCCGCGCATGGTCGAATTTTCCCGTTACCAGGCACAGCCCCGGCAGGGAAATCATGGCGTCCCGTCCCCAATCCGTGAACCAGTGATAGCCCGCTATGATTGATTTGAGGCCGGCACCGCGTTCTACCAGAAATTGATCGGCGGCTAAGTGCAGCCCGGCAGCTAAGTCGTCCCGCGCTGGAGCAACGGCCACTAGTCGCGAACGTCGTTCCTGCTCGCCCTGAAACATGCGGAAGGGATCACGTTGGGAAGGGTTTACCGTCGATATGATGACACCGAGTTTCTCGCCGGCGTGAAGCGCCACGGCAAACCTGCCGGGACAGAAGAGATCCTCGTCGCAATCGTAGCCCCGTTGATGCTCGGCAGTGTAGTGAAACTTGTAGTGCCAGTCCGGCTCATGGGTGAATGAGGACTTTGGCACCCGAAAATAGACTTCGGGTGCATCAGCGAAGGGCTTAACGCCGATCCCGTCCGGTAGGACGCGAATATCCCTTGAGACTACGCGCTGCGCATTTCCGAGGGAATGATAGTTTCGGCCCGCCAACAATGGAGTGAACTGCAGCAGGACGGTGCCTGAGTCACGGGAGAGCTCGTACAAGATCAGTACCGTATTTTCTCCGTGCATGGCGACGATTGACTTACTCAGATGCGCGCCGTCGAGGGAATAGCCAAAGGTTGGAAAAAGGTTATGCGAGAAGGATTGCAGGTATTGGAATTTCTGAGGATGAATTACTCCGCCAAATTGATTGCAGCCTAGTTCGTATTGTTTGCCGCGGACGGTGACCGTCTCATCGAACTTTGACACCAGCACCATACGCTTAGCTGGAGGCTCGACCGCGGCAACCAAGATGCCGTGATAGCGCCGGGTATGAGCGCCGGAAAGCGAAGAGCTGGCCCAGCCGCCCAGACCGTTAGTTTCCAACCACTCTCTGGATTGCTGAAAGTCAAATGACTGTAGTTCCGAACTCGAAAAGGAAATGCTCATGAAGAAGTCTTAATGCGCACCGAGCTCAGTAATTGGGAAGCAATGGACGCGGCGCCAACGACCGCTGCATGATCGTCGACAATCATATTGATTGGCGTAGCGCCGACGACCTCTGCAAAACGCCCCTTATTGGTAAATCCGGCGATAAATTTCGGATCGGAAAACTTCTTGGAAATCTTTGGCGGAATTCCACCGCCGAGATACAGGCCAGCGGTCGCCATGTTCATAAGCACGACATTTCCGCAATGCGCACCAAGAATGCTGATGAATAAATCCATGGCCTGACCGCTCAGCTCAGAGGATCCATCGAGGGCCGTCTGCGCGATGACCGCGCCTGGATCCTCGGTGGCCATCCTCCGCTTAACCTCTGCGCTTTCGGCAGCCTTCCCGCTGTCGCGTAAGAAGGCGTAGATATTGGCTAGGCCTGGACCGCAGATAAGTCGTTCTACGCTTACATGACCGAACTTCCTTCTCAGAAAGTTAAGCAGCTCGATTTGCAAGTCGTCAGTCGGTGCAAAATCCATATGTCCGCCTTCTGAGGCGATTACGTGGTACTTGCCATCCTCGACATACAGAAATGCGTGTCCCAAGCCGGTTCCCGGTGCAACTACAGCGTATACACGCTGCTCCTTCTGGGGACGACCAGGATAAATATTCATGAGTTCGTTGGCGGCCAAATGGGGAATAGCGGCCGCAGTAGCTACGAGATCATTGACCAGTTTTACTCGGGGAATTGACAGAGATTTCGAAAGTTGAGTTTCACTGAGCTCCCAGGGAAGGTTTGGAAGCTTAACATTGCCAGCGATGACAGGGCCCGGTACTCCGAAGCATGCCGCTTCCACCTTTAACTTTCTCTTCTCGACAAACGCCCGTGCAATTTGGTCGAGGCCGGAGAACGCCTTGCTCTCGTAGCGCTCGATTTCGGTTCGTTTGAGCTTGCCATTCTCCAAGCTATAGGCGGCCAATCGAGTCTTAGTGCCACCGACATCGCCGGCTAAGAGCATAACTAACTCCAAAAAAATGGAAGGCCAATGAACGGTATCACAGAGAGTGCGATGCTCCAAAGGAGGCAATTAGAGCGAGTTTGAAGGATATCGGCGCGTTGGAGCGGGTCTCAGCACCCGCTGCGGCCGAGGGGTTGGGCCACTAGACCGGTGTTTCCTCGCCCGCCCACTTGATTAGCGCCACAAGGGTGGACTTTTTCCGGGAATTTGCAATTCTTTCGATAGTTTGTTCATCGTAACCATGTCTTCTCTAGGACGGTGCTTAGGGTCCCCGATATGAAAATCCTGATGCTTGGATGGGAGTACCCGCCGCATATTAGCGGTGGACTTGGTACTGCCTGCGAGGGGCTTACTCGAGCCCTTTCCCGGCATCAGCTCGAGATCCTTTTTGTGGTGCCCAGCCTCTTTGGAGGCGAACGAGCGCCGCATATGCAGCTTATCGATTCGCTCGGAAGAACTCCCAGTGAATTTTCCGAGGGCGGTAAATCTCGAAACAGTGCGCTTTTTGAGAAATTAAAGTCGGGCAAGGGAAGGGCCTTGCGAACTCTCAAAATTCCTTCATTTCTAAGTCCATACCTCAATCCTAAGACCTTCCAGTCGGCAAAGCTGGCGCTTGCCGCCGGAACGATGTCCGGAGTGACGTCGATTTTTGATCTCGGAGCCGGTACTCCAGTGGCGGAGCCTGCGCTGGCAAGTGGAGAGGAACAGTACCTTCGTTATAGCGGCGATATTTTCTCCGAGGTTGTGCGTTACACCGCAGAAGTTGTCTCTGCTGTCGCTGAGGAGCAGTTCGATATTATTCATGCGCACGACTGGATGACGTATCCCGCTGGTGTGGCGCTCTCTCAAATCACGGGCAAGCCTTTGGTCGTGCACGTCCACAGCCTCGAGTACGATCGCAGTGGAGAGGCAGTTAACCAGCAAATAAACGACATCGAGCATTTTGGATTGAGCGCTGCGCAGGCCGTCATCGCGGTAAGCTACTATACCCGCTCCACGATAAATCAGCGTCACCAGATCCCGCTCAACAAGATACAAGTCGTGCACAATGGCGTGTACCCCAAGCGCCTCGTACAAAAATATCGAGAGTGGCACGGCAAGTCCTCGCGTGTCGTGCTCTTCTTGGGGCGCGTCACCTTTCAAAAGGGGCCTGATTACTTCGTTGAAGCGGCGGCCAAGGTAGTCCCGCACGTACCTGACGTACTTTTCGTCATGGCCGGAGCCGGAGACATGCTGCCGCGCATGATCGAGCGGGTTCGTCAGCTTGGTATCGAGTCGCACTTCGAGTTCCCGGGATTCTTGAAGGGACAGGAAGTCGAGGAGATGTATTCGCTGGCGGACGTTTACGTGATGCCATCGGTATCCGAGCCCTTCGGCATTTCTGCGCTTGAGGCCATCAGCTTCGATACTCCAGTAATTATTTCAAAGCAGAGCGGGGTGTCGGAAGTGCTGGGACACGCGCTCAAAGTTGATTTTTGGGATATCGATCGGCTTGCCGACTTGATTATCAACTCGCTGCTGCACCAAGAACTTCGGGACGACATGGTCGGGATGGCAAGAGAGGAACTCAAACGAGTGCGCTGGGAGGCTGCGGCGCTGCGCACGGTGGATCTGTATGGGAAGTTGGCGAGGAAAGAATAGTTATGCCGTCAGTTTGTTTCTACTTCCAAGTGCATCAGCCGTATCGGCTGCGGCGCTACTCTTTCTTCGATGTGGGCAAAAGCCACCACTATTTTGATGACGATAGGAATCGCGTCATTCTGCAAAAAGTTGCTCAGAAGTGCTATCTGCCTGCAAACAAATTGATGTTGGAGTTGATTCGCCGGCATGGCGGGGCATTTCGTATCGCATACTCGATTACCGGCGTAGCGATTGAGCAGATGAAGCGCTATGCACCCGAGGTGCTCGATACCTTCGTGGCGTTGGCTGAGACAGGCTGTGTTGAGTTCTTAGGGGAGACCTACTATCACTCGCTTTCGTCTCTCTTCGATACCGAGGAGTTTAAGGCCCAGGTTTCCGAGCACGGGCGCCTTATGGAGAAGCTCTTCGGCAGCAAGCCGCAGGTATTTCGCAACACCGAGCTTATATACAGCGATGAAATCGGCAAGCTCGTCTCGAGCATGGGCTATAAAGCAATTGTCGCTGAGGGCGTGGATGATATTCTACAGTGGCGCAGCCCGAATTTCCTTTACTCAGTGCCCGGTACCGATACTAAGCTGCTGCTGAAAAATTATCGGCTTTCTGACGATATCGCATTTCGTTTCTCTAATCGCGGTTGGGAGTGCTTTCCCCTTACAGCTGACAAGTTCGCCTCGTGGGTTCATTCAGTAAGCGGGGCGGGAGACACCGTGAACTTGTTCATGGACTATGAAACCTTTGGAGAACATCAGTGGGAATCTACCGGCATATTCCAATTTATGGAGCACTTGCCGGGCTTGATTCTCGGCAAGCCGGACTGGAATTTTTCATTACCTTCGGAGCTTGTAGCCAATTATCCCGCGCGAGCCGAGCTGCCATTTCATCGTGTAACCTCGTGGGCTGATGTTGACCGCGACCTGACGGCTTGGCGTGGAAACCGTATGCAGGAGTCAGCTCTACAGCAGATTTATGATTTGGGGGCTGCAGTGCGCTACGAGGCTGATGAAGAGGCCTTGTCCACTTGGCGGCGTCTATTAACTTCCGATCACTTCTACTATATGTGCACTAAGTGGTTTGCGGATGGCGATGTGCACGCTTATTTTAGTCCGTATGAGAGTCCCTATGAGGCCTTTATTTACTATATGAATGCGCTGAGGGATTTTCGCGGGCATTATTTGACGCACAAGACGGCAGAATCAACTCCCCGCGCCAAGCCCTAGTGTCGCAAGTTTATGGTGGTACCCAGCCTCCAAGCATCACAGATTATATTCAAATTCCTTTAGGACCGGGTGCTAGTAGTAAGTCGCCGGCCAAACTAAGGATTCATCGCGGGCGGCCACCATCTTTTCCCAGCAGCGTGTAACTAAAGCCGTCCAACCAGTTTGATGACTAGCACCCGCTCCGCGGCCGTTGTCGCCGTGAAAGTATTCATAAAACAGGTGTAAGTCCTTCCAATGCGGATCCGAGGCCAGTCCAGCCAAGCTGCCTTGGTAGGGGCGGGTGCCGGACTCATTGACCGCGAATAACTGCGTCAGGCGCCGAGAGAGTTCTTGTGCGACTTGCTTGAGATTCATCATATGTCCGGAGCCGGTCGGGTAGTCGACCATCAAGCCATCACCGTAGAAGTGATGATAACGCTCGAGCGCTTCGATGAGCAGGTAGTTAATCGGGAACCACACCGGACCGCGCCAGTTCGAATTTCCACCGAACATGACCGTGTTAGATTCACCCGGCACATAATCGACCCGGTATTCCTGACTGCCAACCCGGAACACATAGGGATGGCTAGCATGTATTCTAGACAACGAACGAACTCCGAAGGGTGACAAAAACTCACCCTCATCGAGTACGTATCGGAGAACACGCTCAAGTCGCTGTCTGGATGGGACCGCCAAAAGATTTCTCCCTGTAGCTCGTGGTCCTACATGTTCCATGTACGAAATGTAGCGGGAGAGATCCTGGCGTTCTCGGATAAACCATTCCATGCGCTTCTTGAAACTCGGAAGCTTGTTGATTTGTTCCTGCTCGAGCACCTCGACGGCCAAGAGCGGAATGATTCCGACAATCGAACGAGTGCGCAGCGGGGTACCTGTACCGTTAATATGCAGCTGATCGTAATAAAAGCCATCGAGTTGGTCCCAAAGACCGGATCCGCCCAAGGTGTTGATGGCATCGGTAATCGCGACGAAGTGCTCGAAGAACTTAGACGCCACATCGGCATAGGCCGGATCTTCGCTGGCCAGCTCCAGCGCCATGGACAACATGGTGAGGCAGTAAAATGCCATCCAAGCCGTGGCGTCGGCCTGTTCCAGATGCCCGCCAACGGGAAGCGGCTGAGAGCGATCGAAAACGCCGATATTGTCCAACCCCAAAAATCCGCCTGAAAATAAATTTGCGCCGTCGATGTCTTTGCGGTTTACCCACCACGTAAAATTCAAGAGCAGCTTTTGAAATACTCGCGCCAGGAATAAACGATCGCGTTTACCCTTGGGGGCGGTGATTTTGTACACGCGCCAGCAAGCCCAGGCATGCACGGGCGGGTTTACGTCGCCAAAAGCGAATTCATAAGCAGGAATTTGGCCGTTTGGGTGCATGTACCACTCGCGCAGGAGCAGAATGAGCTGCTGCTTGGCGAAATCCGGATCCACTCGAGATAGCGAGATCATATGGAACGCCAGGTCCCAGGCCGCGTACCAAGGGTATTCCCACTTATCGGGCATGGAAATGATGTCGCGATTGTACAAATGCTTCCATTCGCTATTTCGTCCCTTCGTCCTCTCGGGAGTTGGGGGCGGCTGCGATGGATCGCCTTCAATCCATTCCCGAACCGAGTAGTAGTAAAACTGCTTGCTCCAGAGCAGGCCGGCGTAGGCTTGGCGGATTACATTTGCTTCGTCATCGGAAATTTTTGGCGGCATCCGTCCGGCATAAAATTCATCGGTTTCTCGCACTCTCTGTGCGAAGATTTTTTCGAATTCGGATCCAAAGATCTCTGCCGGTTTCTCCGACTCCGCGAAAAGCCGGAGATAGAGAACTGCCGATCCTCCCGGTGGAATCTCGCGGCGACTATAGAAGGAGGCCTTTGTCCCGGTATGCTTGGGGTTGACAGCCTTTTTGACGTCATTGATGACAAATGAGTGGAATGAATCCTTGACGAATTGAGTGCTCATCTTGCTGCCGAAGAGGCGCTGGATGTTCGTTTCATTGTCAGTGAAGAGGGGAAGAGGCTCGTCCTTTCCGGCGGCGTGATCGGCAGCCAAATAGAAGCGTCCGAGGGTCTCGTGCTCCGCGAGCATTACGAAATCCGACGCCAGAGAAATGGAAGGTTTTCCCGTGTAGCCTTCCCCCTTGCGGCCCCACGACCAGGTATTGCGAAACCATAAGGTCGGCAAGAGATGCAGGGAGGCTGTTTCGGGTCCGCGGTTGAAGGCCGTGATGCGAATGAGAATATCGTTGGGAGAGTTCTTGGCGTACTCGGCAAAGACATCGAAATACTTGTTGGCTCCAAACACGCCGGTATCGATCAGTTCGTATTCAGGCTCTCCGCGTCCGCGTTTTGCATTTTCCGCTACCAATTCTGCATAGGGGTAGGCTGCTTGAGGATATTTGTATAGGGCCTTGAGATAGGTATGGGTCGGGAGCGAGTCCAAATAGAAATAGTATTCCTTGACGTCCTCGCCGTGGTTGCCCTCCGGACCCGTCAATCCAAAGAGCCTCTCTTTGAGAATGGAGTCTTTGCCGTTCCATAGCGCGAGCGAAAAGCACAGACGGCACTCGCGATCGGTGATACCGAGCAATCCGTCTTCACCCCAGCGATAGGCGCGGCTTCTTGAATGATCGTGCGGCAGGTAGTTCCAGCAGGAACCGTCCGGGGAATAATCCTCGCGAACGGTTCCCCATTGACGTTCGGAGAGGTATGGTCCCCAACGCTTCCAGTTTTTCTTGCGGGTTTCGTCTTCTTGGAGGCGAACAGACTCGGCGTCTATGGTCATGCAGAATGCTTATCAGTAGGGTCCCGAAGTTACTGATGCGATTGTAGCCCTAGGGCATTGAGCCCGGCAATCCCGATAGAAGCGTGGGATTAGGGTACGAGGATTGCCTGCATTTTCTTTTGCAGAAGATCGGCTGTGAAGGGCTTTACAATTACTTGGTCCTCATTTGGAACGACTTGGGACACGGCTTTCCTATGAGCCTCGGCAGTAACAACAAGAATGGGGACCTGCTTGAGCTTTTCATGTTTACGGGCCGATTGAAGGAATTCATGTCCTTTGACGACCTCGAGATTCCAGTCAGAAATTACAAATTGAAAATTGCCTTGCTCCAGATGTGAGAATGCGGCCTCGGCGCTTTCGGCTTCGACGATATTCTCGAAACCAAGTTTCCGCAGGCAATTTTTCACGATTCGACGCATGGCGCTCAAATCGTCCACCACGAGGATTGGCATATTGCGATCAACTGATTCTAATCCATTCATACGGAATTAATGCTCCAAGTACGCGATGAAAAATTGAAAGGGGATCTTAGGTTACCGGCGCCTTTGTTTGTTCACAGGGAAATTCGACGATCTGGGTTTTGCTCTTAGCAAAATTCTTCCATGCGTCCTCCTTGGTCATCGGAGTCCCGCTGCTATCTTTGTGGCTCCAATATTCAGGGGTTTTTGACTGCCCGGAATGTTTGGGGTGCTTCGGGGTCTTGCAGAGCACGTCGCCCGGCTGCGCAATATAGGTCAGCCAGTACTTGGCCTTTTTCAAATCTTCAGCGTGGAAGACCTCCTCCAGTTTGCCCTCGGCGTTGATGCGATAGACGATGAAAGGCGAACTCCAGTCCATGTGCAAATCTCAATGACTCTTAGAGGTAAAACCCTGCCCAGATTTTGATATCGACGTGGTTAGCGAAAAGATAAAGAGCGCATCGCTAATGATCTAACCCACTAGAATTGCTAGGTTCTTAGATTCATGGCGAAGATACAGAGCATTTACATGGCTTTTGGGGCCGGCTGAGAGCGACGCCGGTGCCGCGCACCGATTGTTGTTGAATTTTTCGAGCGAACTATACTACGAAAAGTCCGAGGTCTAAGAATACTAAGGAGCTGCTTATGGATACGATTGTTGGGAAGTTCTGTCTTTCTTTGCTTGCAAGCATCGTGCTGATCGCGGGAAGCGCTATTGCTGCGCCAAACCCTGCTCTTGATGGGAAAACTTTCAAAGGGGAGGTCAAGATTGGCTCCGAGAAGAGCGATCCTGATAACTTTGTTTTCGACAAAGGAACGTTTCGCTCGACCGCTTGTGATGAATACGGGTTCACCGCGTCCCCGTACAACACAACGGCCGTGAATGGCAAAACTGCATTCCAGGTGACCACAAAAAATAAGGATGGATGGACCATTGCATGGAACGGCACGCTATCGAATAACACAATCGAGGGAACCGCCATTCGTACCAATGGGGAAGGTAAGGTAGAGCACGGCACCTTCAAGGGAACAGCAACGCACTAGATAGTTGCCCGGGAGCGAGAGCGTTCCCGGGCAATTTCCTTCACTCGGTTTACGATATTAGCGCGAAAGCAATGCGCGAGTTGAAGTGGGAACAAACTCACGCTTGTCATTATCTGCAACTATTGGGTTCTTGCCCCAGCGATGCTTGAGTCCCTTCGGTCCCTGGTCGAATGGAAAGCGACCCTCTTCATTGGGATTGTAAATTTCGCTCGTGATGTAAAAGAGGTGAGCCTCTTTACTTAGGACCTTGCAGCCGTGCAGCACACCCGGCGGGATACGCACACAGACTTCAAATACCTCAGGGCCGTATTTTGCCGTCTCTCCCATGAGGAACACCAACTTCTTCCTGTAGGTGGGACTTTCAGGCCGATTGTCGAAGAGCACCGTCTGCACCTTTCCAATCGGTACATACCACCAGTCGTACTGAATATGATGATAGTGCCAAGCCTTGACGACCCCCTTGGCCATCTTGCTGTGACTCCACTGAGCAAATCTGCCGTCAGCAAACACCGACTCGCTGCTTCGAACTATTTCACGGAAGAACCCGCGCTGGTCACCGTGACTCTTGAGGAGTTTGCACTCGACACCGCTTATGGCATCGACAGCGGGGGGCTGCGGCGGAAGGATTGTATTGGTATCAGTTGTAGTTGTCACGGAGAGTCCCTCATCGATTAGGAAAACTTGGCAGTCGCCCGCAAAAGCCGGTCCATGATAGCGCGCCCAAGACCAACCGCCGGACAGGAGTCTACCACAATTAAGTCGAGACGCATCTCGTCTTGCGCGCGAATGGCTGCAAAGAGCTTGGCAGCAATTTCAGTAAGCTGGCCATGCTGGCTCAGTACTGATACCGCGGCATATGCAAAGTCGTCCCTGCTTGCGCCGGACTGGTCGAAGGCAATGAGCCCCACTCGCTTGGGATATTCTGTGACTGAAAGTTCGGATCTAAGGGCGATTCTTGTGGCAGGGGCATAGTGTTCCCGTAACAGCCCAGGAGAGAGTACGGGCTGATCAGCAGAATGTTCGGTACGTTCTTGAAGGTCCGGGAGTATCTGCTGCAATTGCTCGAAGGTCACGAACCCTGGCCGCAACAGCGTTGGATGCTCGCCAATGAGCGACACGATGGTAGACTCGATTCCAACAGCAGACGACCCGCCGTCAAGAATCATGTCGATTCGACCTCCTAGTCCCTTCTCTACGTGGGACGCCGAGGTCGGGCTAACATAAGAAGACGGATTGGCGCTGGGGGCGGCAATAGGGACACCGGCGGCTCTCAGTAATTCCAGGGCAATAGGGTGATTTGGAACTCGTACCGCGACAGTCGGCAAACCTGCAGACGTCAGCGATGAAATCGAGACCTTCCTCGGCAGGACAACCGACAGCGGGCCTGGCCAAAAGTGCCGCAATTTCGCAAGGCGCTGAGCCGCTCGCGGGTCGCTCGAAAGATCGGCTACATCCGAGATCGCTTCGAAATCCGCGATGTGGACGATAAGAGGATTAATGGTCGGACGGTTCTTAACGTCAAAAATTTTCTGTACTGCCGAGTCTGACGTGGCGTCTGCTCCAAGTCCGTAAACAGTCTCGGTGGGGAAAGCCACGAGTCCTCCCTCTCGGATGATCTTGGCAGCGATTCTAATATTCTCGGGAGTTCCCGGAGTGATCATGGCTTATGCTGCAGACGCCGAGGCAGCCGGGGTATCTTCGATCTTCGTAAACAAGATCTCCGGCTTCTCAAGTGGACTTCCTGCAGGCAGATCTCTAAGCGCATCCTGCCAGCGTAGGTTCTCAGTATTGAAGCACATAGTCTTGGCAATTTTAGCTGCCGTACTGGGCAAGAATGGAGCTAGTACGACCGCAAGATACTGCACTGCCCGCAAGCCGTAGGCCAGAGTTACCTGGGTGGTTTCCATGTCGGACTTACGAGTAGTCCATGGAGCTTTTACATCCAAGTATTTGTTGGCCTCGCGGCAGAAATCCATTACCGCCTCCATTGCCGCGCGGAAAGAGAAGTCGTCGAGGGCAGCCGTCACACGCTCGTGATTGCTGCGCATAGCCTGCTCGAATGCTCTATCTATATCGGTGACTTTGGCGGCAGGAAACTCCGGCACCTTTGGTCCAGTATACTTATGGGTGAAGGAAACCAAGCGATGTACGAAGTTACCGAGAATGTTAGCTAGCTCAGAATTATTGCGCTGAATCAGGTCCTCGGGCTTGTAAACCGTGCGCGCCTTTTCCGGCGCAATGCAAGTTAGGTAATAGCGCAGTACGTCCGGATTGCTGCCTTCTGCCAAATAGTCCTCGATCCAAACGGCTGTACCGCGAGACTTGGATATCTTTTCCTGCTCTTGACCCGGAAATTGAATGTTGAGGAACTGATTGACGATCACACCGCGCGGAAGCTTCAAGGAGCCCTCGGCCGTCAGCATGGCGATCCAAATAACGCAGTGGAAAATGGTGTTGTCTTCGCCTATGAAGTGGAAAATCTCGCACTCGTCTGATTTCCACCAGGATGCGTAGTCCTGCGGCTTCTCACCACGCGCCTCACAAAGCTCCATGGTGTTAGAAATGTACCCGATAGGGGCGTCGAACCAAACGTAGAGCACTTTCCCTTTGGCGTCCGGATCGCTCAGCGGAACGGGAATGCCCCAGGTCAAGTCGCGAGTCATGGCGCGCTTGATCAAGCCGGTTGAGAGCAGCCCAGAAACATAATTTCGCGTGTGCTCACGTATGGTCGCATCCTTAAGCCAAGAGGCAACCTGCTTCTCGAATCGCGAGAGATCCAGGAACCAGTGCGCACTTTCTTTGATAGAAGCCGGCGTATTGGAAACGACGCTGCGGGCATTCTGCAGCGTATCGACATCGAGCATCTTGCCGCAGTTTTCGCACTGGTCCCCGTTTTGTTCCAGCGTGCCGCAGTAGCCGCAGGTGCCCTTGACGAAGCGATCCGGCAGAAACATCTGCTTCTGTTCGTCAAAGAACTGGCGGGTGCTCTGTTTTTCGAAGAAGCCCTTCTCGTAAATCTTAGTAAAAAAATCCTGGCTGGCCTTAGCGTGGAACGGAGTTCGGCTCGTGCCGCCGTAGACATCGAACTTGATGTTCATGCCGTCAAATGAGGCCTTTTGCTTTTGACTATAATAGAGAGCTGTTTCTGCAGGTGTGCGTCCCTCCTTCTGGGCAGTGAGCATGATTGCCACACCATGATCGTCAGAACCGCAGATGAAGCGGGTATCTACTCCGCGCAGTCTTAGGTAACGCACGAAGATATCAGCCGGGAGATAAGCTCCGGCGATATGCCCAACGTGCGGCCGCCCATTCGAGTAGGGCAGGGCCGCTGTAATGAGAACACGTTTTGGATAGGTTTTAGGCACGAGAGATACCAAATTGAATTCCGGGGTTTTACCCCAGACTCAACCTGATTATCAAGTTTGGGGCAGTGTGTTGGTTAAGGACGCATCAGCTCGAAAGGAGCCTGGCGATTGCAGGAGTTGAGGGTTGCCGTGAGAGCCCGGACCGAGTCTGCCGTAATATCACCGTTGACCAACTCAGCGGACCATTTGTTGTCGAAGTTATTCACGCATTCACCGTCAATCAGGCGTGGTCCCAAAAGGGCTGGCGCCGACTCAAGAGAAGGGTTTTGCACGGGAGACATAGACCAGCGTCTCATCGCTAATGTTCCCAAATCCGCCCCAGCGCAGAACGAGTGCGTGCCAGAGGCATGAAAGCAATCGGAGCGCTCGTCATCCGAATATGCGAAGCACTCCTTGAGCAGATCGACGCAGCGGGAGTCCCTGCCTGGGGCGACAGTGCGCTTAGTCTCGGCAAATGAAGGATGCGTAACGAAGCAAGTCACAAGGAGTGCCGTTATGAGCGAACGTCGAGAAAATAGCATAAGTGCTGGCCCCCATGGCCCATCGGTGATGCGGTAATAATTGAGGAGAAAACTATCGATCTGCGAGCGACATTGTACCACTGCTTGCGCTCCTTAGCCAAAGACAGCAGCAAGTACTTGAAATGCGCCTACTTTTTCGCGTTCCGCTCGCAGAGTTCGGTCAGTACCCCGCCAAAATCCTTGGGGTGCAGGAACGCTATCATGGAGTTATGCGCACCAGGTCTAGGCTCCTTATCAATGGCGGAATATCCCAAGGCGATGAGGCGCTTCAATTCTTCACGGATATTGCTCACTCGATAGCATAGATGGTGCAGCCCTGGCCCGCGGGTCTGCAGGAATTTTTGCAAAGTACTTGCGGGCGAAGTCGGGGCGAGGAGTTCAATAAGTGTATTCTCCAATTTCAGGAAGGCCACTTCGACGTTTTGAGTCGGCACCGGTTCACGAAGATCGAGCTTCAAGCCAAAGCTGCGCTGGTAGAGCGCGATACCTTCATCGAGATTTTGAACGGCTATTCCAATGTGATCGAGAGGGAGATCCATGCGCCTCTTATTAAGCAACCTACAGCCTGAAAGCTCGCATAACTAACGTGAGGCGAAAAGGGAAAATGGACCTTAGTCTCAGGGGTTTACAGGCATAGTTAAGGGGAAACTTATGGGAACCGGGGGGTTATACCATGAAGGTTGGTCAGGCTTTGGCGCAGTCCAGAGCTCATGAAGAGGATTCTGAGGGTCAAGGTCAGAGTCCGGTACTTCTCAAAATCAAAGAAATATTGAAGAGCACAGATCCCAATCGCTGGGGTAGGGCAGGCGCTGCGCTTAATCCTAATAGCACCTATCCAAAGGCCCTGGAGAACTGGGAGCAAGTGTATACTCTAGACCTTCCAAACGGGGTACTTGTCTTGCGCAGTTCGACCCCTGTCGACTGCAAGTTCGTGCGCGGCGGATTTCTATTTACACCAAAGGCAGCTGAGCGCTTCTTGATCGAGCTGCGCCCGCAGGGCTGGAACCCCAAGGAACTTATAGATCCGTATCACCGTGGCGGTGTCTCGCGCGGCGAGAAGAAGCACGAGACCCTTGCGGAAGGTCAGTATGCCCGCGAGCTATTTATGGACGTCAAGGACCGCTATGAGAAGCACACGCGCACCAAGCAGGAAGATCTGAACGCCGTGACCGCCAATTTACTGGAATCGCTCGCCTATGGTCGTACGGCTATTCGACTCGAGGACTGGGAACAGACGACGAGCGAAATTTCTCGCAGCGTCTATCAGGGAAAAATTGATGGAGTAAGCATCGAGCTCTCCAAGGTGATTAACGAAGGCCTTGATAGCTATCACGCAGTATGTTCTCGGGATGGATTGCAGACGCGTGTAAGCGCAACCCGAGCCCTGCAGGATCTGTATTTACGAGTTGAAGAGGTCGTTCGCTTATCGCAGCTCGAAGCGCTCAGCAAGATTTTAGAGCCGTTGGGCTAAGCATTCTCTACCAAAGCACTTCCCCCCGCTTCGGTATTGAGTCGGCAGCCCCTCTCCTCGACACGCAGATGGCTGCGGCTCTGGAGGCTCTGTCCGCAGCAATTCTAGGGTTCCATTCCTCTGCCAAGGAAGCCAGGAAGTATCCCGTAAAAGTGTCGCCCGCGCCGGTCGTGTCGACTACCTTGGCCTTTTCCGCAGCTCGACTGAATGACTCCTTTTGGTCTGCATACAGTATGCCCTGCGCGCCGAGCGTCAACAGAACCGCAGCGTGGGGATACTGCTGACGAAGCGCCTTCAGGATTTCCGGGTACTCGGTCTTACCTGAGAGCCCAGCGCCCTCGATTTCATTCACGATCAGCATGCTTACGAGATGCAGAGGATATTTTGAAACTTCGAGGGTCATAGGAGCGGGGTTAATGAAGTTCTTCAAGCCTCGGGCTGCTGCACGTTCCAACAGGTAGGGTACATTGTTGGTTTCATTCTGCGTCAGTAGCCAATCGCCTGCGGTGCAGCGGGAGAGTGCATGGTCAACGTCATGTTTGCTGATGCTTCTATTGGCACCGCCATAGAGCAGAATTGAATTCTCTCCGCTTGGAGCGACTTGGATTATCGCATGCCCAGTCGGCTGGTCGGATTTGATGATTAGATCGGTATTCACGCCGGCTTTTGTCAAACCATCGCGAAGAAACTCACCCTCGGGTCCAATCTTGCCCCCGTGAAAGACCTGCAATCCTGCGTTGGCCAACGCAATCGACTGATTGAGTCCCTTTCCGCCAGAGTGCCGCTCCATCGACGAGCTTGCCAAGGTCTCGCCGGGACGAACAAAATGGTCGACGGCGTATACGTAATCAATATTGAGGGATCCAAAGTTTAGAATCTTCATGCCTGAGGACTCATCATTTTAGCGCTATTCGACTAGCTGTGGATCGCCCTGGCCAATAGGGTTGGAGCTTGCAACAAAGGAGTTGTCGCATGCCAATCTGGTACGCACAAGGTTACAGCGCCCGGCGTTGAAGCCCCAAGGATAATCTGCATTTACAGTCAGTCCGGTGGCATATGCCCCATAAGGGTCAGGATAGGAGGGCGGATCCTGGCCGATGTCGACATCATAGACATTCAATTTGACGAATCCGATTACCTCATAAGGATGATCGGATTGCATGGCCGGATCGGATGACGAACCCTCGATGCCCTGGCAGCCCGCTCCTGCCGGATCGGCGATAACGGCTACCATGGGCTGCCACACGGGAACCTGCCCAATCGAGAAACTGATAGGCACATCAGGAGGATGATACGGGGTCGCCGGGTTAGTCCAGTTGCCCCAGCGCTGACGGAGGGAGTTGCAAGTTCCCCAGCCGGGTCTTAGCGGCCGCGGCAGCGCTACCGGGCTTGTCGTCGAATAGTTGGTGGCGCTGCAGCTGGCAGCTCGGTTTAGGCCTTGAGGGCTCATGAATGCGATATTCTTATTCTGGTTGATGCCCTGTAAGCCGCTCGATGCAAAAGTCACGTGATCGTCGGCGGCTCCTGCGGTGTTCACGATTTGTCTCCAAACTATGGAGTTGGAGCCTGCGTCAGTCATTCCCTGAGGAAGGATCATAAAGGGATCGCCGATGCTAACTTCGATTCCTGGCGTAGGGCCGCCGAGCGCAGCCTGTACCAGTCCTTCCGTTGGAGCGGCAAGCCCTGGTAAACCAAATACCCCGAAGTTGTCGGCTGCTTCGGGATAGTGCGGACTAGCAAAGAAACAAGCGTTGTCCTGCGTAGGACTGACGATGATGGGATACGGCCATACTCCCGAGGCGGAACTTGGTAAAAAAGGATCCCAGGAAAAATCTGGAACAATATTGCAATTTGGATTGGTAGCAGTGCAGTACCTCTGTGCTCCGGTAATGAGCCGGTCTGCAATGCAAAGCTTGCTCGTGAGGAACTCCCCTTGGTTGTTGAGCAGCGAACAGACCGGAATAGCAAAAGGAGCTGCGCGCACTGGCCGGTTAGCGCGAGCCAATGCCACGGAATGCACCTCTACGGGCAGGCTGGGTGCGCCGAACCAAGAGAGCAAGGGTACGAGCGCTGGGATGCGCATTCGAACTCTCACGGCATTTGCTGCCACTGCGGCGGGAATTCCCGGGTGCAATCGCTGCCAATCCTCTTCGAATGAGGAGAATGTCTCGTCAACCCAACGACCACGCTCAATGTCAATTTCAAAGTTGGTTGTAGTCCAGTGTGGGCCTAGACCGGAGTCCAGCTGAAAGTTGCGCGGAAACCCAAGAAGATTTTGCCGCAGCTGCGAGTTGATAACTTCAACCGCCGTAGAGAGGCTGGAGCTCCAAGCGCCGCTGGCTGACTGTCCCGTTGATGCTGAGGGGTCGATGCCGCCCAAGAGCGAGGCAGCCGCAAGCACGGTGGCGTCAGACGCTGAGCGCATTTGCGCACGCACGAGCCAATAGTAGCTAATCGTTAAGCCAGCGGACACCAGAAGCAGAACACAGGACAGGGAAATTGCTAGGAGCAGTATGCCGATTCCTTTTTCTGATCTTACACTTCGCTCCACATGCCCCCCGGAGTTCAAACCATTTGAGGGGCCTTCAGATGCTAGCAGCTAGGACCCTGCTCAAGTGGTACGACGTTGTCGCTACTATACTCGGCCTTTCCCAAAGTAGCACCTACGAAGAAGAGACAAAACACGCAGGAGACAGGGGCCCTAGCGCTAACATGTAATTGCCATCCCTGTCCTGGATCATTGGTAATGCTGGCGTTAAAGGCGGACAGTCGCAGGGGAAGAAATGAATGAACAGCGGCATTGTAGGTATTTAGCACGGAGTTGTTAATGCTGGCTTGGTCATCGCAGTGAGATAGGTCAATAGAGCCATGCCTGACGGCCTCGCTCATTGCTGTCTTGAAGGAAAGTCGATCTGAACACGAGATAGCGATATCCGCGATCCCAAAGAGCAGAGCAAGCAGTATCGGCATTCCGATAGCCGCTTCCGTTAGTACCGAACCGCGCTGCCCACTATGTTTCATGTCGTATTGACCTCAAAGAGTGCAATCGCTGAGTTCGGCAGCCACATCGGATGAAATCACAATTAGCACGGGGAGCGTCGGAATCTGCAAGCTCTGCTGAATCAGTGGTATCGAGCCTTGGCTATTTTGCAGGCGGAGGCTCAAAAGTTCTCCGGGTCCTCGCAGCGAATCCATTTCGAGATCGTCAACTGCGAGCTCGTTCGTTCCAAGTCCGGCAGTCGAGAGCGAGGTATGCACCGCTGCAGCAATCGCGGCGCAGCGCTGACCCGGAACACTGTCAGCGATGGCATGGCGAACGGAGCGATCGAGAAGCCGCGTCATTTCGACCATATCTAAACTGTGATTCAGCATCAGGCTCACGCTTACAAGTCCCGTGAAGCTGGGGATTATAACTGTCATGGCTAGTGCCAGCTCGTAAAAAAATGCTCCGCGTTCCTTACTAGCCATAGACAATTTCCAACGCGGTTAGCTCAGTTTTAGGTTCCTAGACAGAGTGATCATTCCAGGAAAGGCTTTGAGGGTTACGAAATCCTGAAACGGAGTCGAGCGATCGAAGTCTCCGGCTGCTACAGCGATTGGGCCAGCGCCATACTCTCCAACAGCCGGATTCGAGGCGATAAAATTTATGTTGCTTTGGGTATTCATAAGAACGGTGACCGCGCTTCTCAAATTGCCGATTGCGGCAAATTGCGTAGCAACCGCCAGGTCAGCAAATCCATCTGCGTCGAAATCTGCAATGGCGAGATTTACCGGTGTATCGCCTGTTGGGATCACGCGCGGAGTTCCGAATCCCTGCGGGCCATAGTTTGGCACGATGCGCACGACGTTATTTACGCTGTCGGTGAAGGCAAGGTCCTGAAATCCGTTGTGGTCAAAGTCTGCTACTGCCATGGCATCGATCACATCCGCGCCTAAGACGGGAGTTACGACCGGGAATTGATTGAGGCCGGCGGTCGTTCCATAGAATACGGCAAACATGGGCGCTGAGTAATCGCCTCCTGCAACGACAACGTCTGGTCGTCCGTCTCCGTTGAGGTCGGCGACTGTGAGACCATTGAGGCCGCCAAGGCTAAGCTGAACCATTTCACCATCGTCAGATGAAGGTTTTATCGCACCACCGGGAGCTTTAGGCAGGGTTATGTCGCCACTGACAAGGATCCGAGTGCTGTCGACGGAAGCCTCGCCCTCTTGCTCGCTGGAGCCGCTATCGCTCTGTTGGGAGTCCTCATCAGGATTACGGCGAAGCTGCTGAACACCGGCTGCCTGGCCGGAAAAGGAGAGCCTAGTGCCGGGTGTCCACGAACTTGCATTGCCGTAGGCAACCGAGATGCTAAATCCCTCAGAGGAGAGGCGCGAGGCTGCAATGATCTCCTGTCTTCCGTCCCCGTTGAGATCAGCAAGGGCAACCTTTGCCGGATGCTCGAGATTTAGGTTAATTGGGGGCTGCACTTGATACTGGCCATTCCCAAGGTTCTTCAAGATTTGTGCGCTTCCAAAACCGGTCTCGTTGTCAACGACAGCCGCTATGTCATCCCCCGGGCTGTTGGAATACAGCCTGGCACTAGCGATGTCTCGGGTGCGAGCTGGAACAGGAATAGTGGCGGAGGGAATGAGGGAGTTAACTCCGGAACCCAAGAATAACTGAACGTAGGCGGTGGTGCCGAGGGATCCCGCATCACGCAGCACTGCTAGATCGGGCATCGTATCGGCGTTACTGAATAGCTTGGTGAAAGTAATGGGAGTTGTCTGAAGAGGGATATCAACCACCGGCATAAATGCGAAAATGCCGACTATCGAGATTACGACAAGTAATTCGATTAGTGTGAATCCTCGTGAGACTGTGAGACGCTCGCGAGCGAATACGAACTGCCTGACCATAGGTCTACTCCACAATATCGCTGGCACCACCCCTGCGCGGACAGTCGCATTTGGTGCAAGAGGCATGCCGCGCTTTGCAGTGGTTGAAGGGGCTGGCGAGGTCTGCTGAGAGCTCGAGTTCAGTTCCGCCCGGGTTCCGTTCGGCAGATCTGGGAGAATCACTCTAGGAAAACTCATTAGTACTGCCCGGCGCTTAACCTAGCTCCCTCGCCAGCCTGGAACAGCGTTCATTGGTTCCCCAGATGCCTTGGAAGCGCCTTGGTACTGGATATTTACTACTAGCTGCTCTAATAATAATGCCTTGGCCGAGAAGTGCGCGGTCGATT
>JAYRHW010000228.1:0-15030 GCA_041907145.1 Bdellovibrionota bacterium | reverse complement strand
TGCTGAGGCTGGAGTAGTAGGAAGCAGTAATATCACAGGAGAGCAAATCCAGGCCGGGGATGAGTGGACTCTGTACGGTCGCACACATCTGGGAGTCGATGCCAGCACCGGATATCTCACTCCAATCGAGACACTGCTCTATGGGCCGATTTCTCAGGGAGGCAGCATGTCCTTTAACCTGGACGTAAGCCAACTACGGGTACTTTCACGATCCGCGACTGGCAAGGCTGAGTCCGTCATAGACTTTACCGGCATTGAAAATGTCGGCCGTGCCCGTGACGCGCTGACGGTGCTCGGAAGGCGACTCGACGACCTAAGCGCACTCAGAGGTTCATACGGAGCAACACAAAGCCGCCTGCAAACCGCTCTTTCTCTCACCCTTAATCTCAACGAGAACACCAAAGCTGCCGAGTCCAGAATCCGTGATGTCGATGTCGCCGCTGAGTCGGCGCGCCTGGTTTCATTACAGATACTACAACAGGCCGCCGCTTCGGTTCTGGCCTCAGCTAATCAACAGCCGCAGCTGCTTCTGAACTTGCTGCGTTCAGGCTAATTCGGTAAATGTCGGGCCTGACGAGCCGGGGCTGAGGCTGCCGCAGTTCGAGCCGAGGACTCAGGCACCTTCTCGCCACCTTGAAGACAGGCTGGAAGATCATGAAACCCCGATTTGCTAAGATCTTCCCTTAGCACGCCCGCAACACGCGGCGGGGATAACGACAGTTCCTCGCAGCAGAAACGATACAGGTACTCCGCAAGACTTTTGAGTGCTATGCCATGCCGCAGTCCCGTCTGGGCGTAGAGCCAATCCGAAAAGCGCAGGAATCCGAAAAATGCGGAGCCCCGTCCTTCCCAGAGCAAGGTGCGCCCGAGCAAAAACCTTCCGCTATTCGAGACTAAGTCCCAAAAGCGAGAAAATCTCTGCAGCCGCTGCATGGTTAAAAAATCCAGCATCTTCGTTTGTAATATCTCATAGGGCGGTTGATCGCTGTATACCATGCCCCAAGCCTCGTCGTGCCGAACGATCGGCGTGCCGCGCAGACGTTTCAGAATTCCGACCTGAATTTCCTGCGGTCCGAGAGCGAGCAGCCGATCAAATCCGGCGGCGAAGCTTTCCAAATTCTCTCCCGGCAGCCCGGCAATCAGGTCAGCGTGCACGTGGACCCCGGTCTCATGGCGCAGATACCGAAGGTTGGTCTCTATCTTCTCGATATCCTGCTTCCGACTTATGAGCGCTCCGACTTCGGGATTGAATGACTGTATGCCTACTTCGAACTGCAGCATGCCGGCGGGAAATCGCTGAATAATCGCTCGCAAAGCCTCCGGCAGCCGATCTGGCACCATCTCGAAGTGAACGAACATGCCGGGCTCTATTCTGGCTGCGAAGAACTCGAGTATGGAAGTGCTGATTCTCACATTTAGATTGAATGTGCGGTCGACGAACTTATATTGTCGTGCTCCCCGCTCCCAAAGCCTTTGCATCTCGCCGAGGAACCATGCAACATCGAATTGCCTTACGGGAATATCCAGCGACGAAAGACAGAACTCGCAGGTAAAGGGACAGCCGCGCGAGGCCTCGACGTACACCATGCGATGGCGCAGGTCCTGCTCAGTATAGAAATCATAGGGCGACTGCAGCTTCGCAAGCTCGGGCAGTGCAGCTTTGATCACTTTGGCTACCGGACGCGCCCCCGAAATAACCTGACGGCACAGGTCGCGAAACGCCACATCAGCTTCACCGGTTATGACGTAATCGGCCTCGTGAACAATGGGCTGGTCATCTACCTCGTAGCTGACTTCAGGACCACCAAGCACCACCACGAGATCCGGGCGAACACGCTTCAGAACCGCGACGACATCGCGCGTCTGGGTCACATTCCAAATGTATACGCCGAACCCGACAATTTCTGGATGGCAAGCTAGGATGCGCTCCGCAATCTCGAGCGGGCGCTGCTTAATTTCAAACTCAAGCAAAGTCGCCTGCTCGCGCAGCTCATCGAGGTTGGCGAAGAGATAACGCAGGCCAAATGACGCGTGAATGTATTTCGCATTCAGAGTCGAGAGTACAATGCGCTTGGAACCGTCTTGCATCAAGCCGTTTGCTGCATCGTCTCGAGGGCTTTGATTCGCTCGGCAAGAGGCGGATGTGTCGAGAACAGCGCAAAGAACTTAGAGGGCTGACCCGATATCTTCATCGTATTGAGCGAAGGAGACTGAGCTGCATACTGCAAAGTAGGCATGCCACGCTGCAAGTTCTGCAGAGCCGCAATCATCTTGCTGCGGCCGACGTACTTGGCCGACCCCGCATCAGCGCGGAATTCGCGTTTACGGGAGAACCAAGCGACGACCATCATACCGAGTATCCCAAGCAGTATGTCCAGGACAATACGCACCAAGAAATTCACCATGGGGCGCTGCGATTCCTTGACACTTTGAGAAGCGGCATATGCAATCACTCGGGCAAAGAACATGACGAATGCGTTCACTACTCCCTGCAATAGAGTCATCGTGACCATATCGCCGTTCGCAATATGCGCGACTTCGTGAGCGGCGACCCCCTCAAGCTCTTCACGAGTCATGGAGCGTAAGATGCCGGAGGAAAATGCGACGAGCGCGCGGCTTTTGGTCGGTCCCGTGGCGAACGCGTTGATTTCAGGACTATCCCAAATACCCACCTCGGGAGTAGCGGGCAGGCCGGCTGATTTTGAAATCTGCTCGACCATATTGTACAGCCATTGGAGCTCGCCCGCACTTTGCGGATTAATGACTTTAATTCCAAGCATCCATTTGGCCGACATGCGAGAGATGGCAAGGGAAATAAAGGCACCGCCCATACCCCAAACCAAGCAGAACACCATCAGGGAGTCATAGTTTAGCCCTGAGTGCGTCAAATACGGCTGCACGCCCAAAACGCTGAGCACAATCTCGAGCGTGATGATGATGAGTAAGTTGGTTATGACAAATAGAAATATGCGCTTAAACATAGCTAAGCTTCCCCGTTATGAATGATTCTCACGATAACCATGGATAGAAAGAACTACAACGCTCAGAAGATAGAACGTCGTGCACGTACTATCTGACGATCTTGCTGCCAGTCCTATTCAAGGCTATAAGATGCCGAAATCACATGCAAACGGCAGCCCTCCCATCATGATGCAAACAGCAGAGCACGGTACCCACCCAGAGGAGCTAGGCCCGAACCGCAAAGACAGCTGGGAGCGCAGTGTGTGGATCTTCATCGCACTGAGCTTTGGTCTGCGTCTGCTATTTCTCGGGCTTACGGAACTGCTCCCCGAGGAGGCTTATTACTGGCAGTTCTCCCGCCGCCTGGATTTGAGCTATCTCGATCATCCCCCCGCCATTGCTTGGCTGATCTACGCCGGCACCCATGCGTTTGGTCACCAGGAATTCGGTGTTCGAATCGGCGCCTATCTCTGCTCGCTGGGTTCTGCCTATTTTCTCTATCGAATCGCGGAAGCACTCTTCGATCGCCGGCGCGCGCTGTCTGCTGTACTGCTCTATTCGCTGCTCCCGTACTTCTTTTTGAACGGCCTTTTGGCAACGCCGGATGCGCCGCTGGTGCTCTGCAGCAGCGGCTATATCTACTACTTGCTTCGCGCGCTGCGAGACCACGAGGTTGGGTCCTGGACATTTGTGGGCGCCTGCATGGGACTAGGGATGCTGTCGAAGTACACAATGGCGCTCAACGGACTTGCCACGCTCGCACTCCTTATTCTTCATCGCCCCTCACGCCGCTGGCTGCTCTCGCCTTACCCGTACTGGGCCGCATTGGTTGCCGCGACTATTTTCAGCCCCGTGATTTACTGGAACTATTCGCACGACTGGATTTCATTTGGATTCCAAACTTCCCGCCGACTACAGGCACCGAGCGAATTCTCTCTCCATATACTGCTTGCGCATATCCTAATCCTCCTCACGCCAGTGGGCCTATATCTATTCGCGGCAGAAGCGAGAACTTGCTACCGGAGCCTTCGCGTTAAGATCGATCTGCCCCCGCTCCTCCTTTTGACCTTTTCGGTGCTTCCGCTGCTTGTATTTGCCACTTTTAGTCTTCGGCATGAGCCCAAGCCGAATTGGACGGGCCCCGGATTTTTGATAGCCCTGCCCTGGATTGCCAGCTCCGTGCTCCTTAGTGCGCAGCGCGCCTGGCGGGCCACGCTCATACTCCTCGTTGCTCTATACAGCCTAGCACTGACCTATCTGGGCGTCGGTCTGCCGGGCGTCCCCTATTCAGCCAAATCTCAGCGCTATGTTGGTTGGCAAAATTTGGGTTCGCAGATCGGCGACATACGAAAGAATCTTGCTGAACTAGAGCATGACGAGCCGCTTGTCGTCGGCATGGACAAGCACTTCGTCACTAGTGAACTTGCATTTTACACACCCGACCTCCGTGACGGGGGCCCGATTCAAACTGGAAAGGTGGTTGGGCGATCGATTTTTGGCATGGACGCCCTGATGTGGGAGCTTTGGGATCGCCCGCCCCGGCCGGATGCGACTCTAATTTTGGTGGCCCGCGGGAAAAGCGATTTAGAGAAACCAGAGCTGTCGGCCTATGTGGATCGGCTGTCTGAAATTTCGGAAATAGCGACCAGGACTCGCGGCAGTATCAGCGGGCGGTATTACTACCGTATTGCGCACGGCTACCACCTACCAATTAAATGAGGCATTTTAATTAGTTAGGTACATCCCCTATGCAAGCAGGCTCCCTGGACTCCAAAGCGCGACTAACTATATTTATTTCGTTAAAATACGTGCTGCCTCGTTGCGAAGGGGGGACCATTTTCAAGTCCCGGGGCGTCACCGCAATCTCAGCATTCGCGGAAGATAGGGGGAATTAGAGAATGTCCGATACAGCGGATTTCGTTGAGCCGAGTATACCGCCCGGTCGCACCCTACGCGAGGGTCGCAGCCCGCTCATGTGGAACGTCCTGGATGCGGTCGAATCCCTGCTGCATGTTCAGTTCGATCGCGATCAAGTTGCCCATTTTCAGGAGCTCTTTGCGGCCGAGAATCTCCCCCTCGAAACGACACTAGCCCTCATTGAGACCAATTTAGATCCTGCCCAGCTTCTCTCCTCGGCCCAACGACTGGTTGCGATGCACCCTCGAGACATTAATTGCCTCAGAGTGCTGGCACTCGCCTTTGGTGCCAATTCGCAAATTCCTTTCGCCATCGCGTCCGCACAGCGAGCTTCACGAATTGCTCCCCACGAAAATAAGGTATCGGAGGAATTGGCTCATTGGCAGCGTTTTGCCGGCTCTCTTTTGCAAAATACAAGCTGGCTTACCAAGTCGGCACTAGTCTTCGACGAACTGGCTGAACGCGAGCCCATGCATTGCGACTATCCCTTTCAGGCCGGACTCCTCAAACACGATCTGCGCCTTTACAAACAGGCTGAGGCTTCATTCAATCAGGCTATCGCGCGATTCCCTCCGCATGCCCGAGCATACCGCTGCCGCGGAGATAGCATTAGAGAGCAGGGGCGCTCCGTCGAGGCCCAAACATCCTACATGAAGGCTGCCGAGCTCTTTCTCATGCACGCGCGCCAGTCCCTGCCCATTCGAGCGGAGATACTATTTAACGAGGCTGCTGATTCATTTTCAGCAGCTGCTGGCGTCGGACTTCCGCGCGCTGCCCTGATGAGTCATCTTGCCAAACTTAACGCCGCCCGTCAGCAATACCTTGAATGCGGCGTCACCAGCATCTAGTCGGCCCTTCGCAGCGTCACAGAGGCACTTGTCCTTCGCAATCTTGTCTGGGATACCTTAGATCTAACGAAGGAGACTCCTCATGATTCCTACAATCTCGTCGAAACGTCACGGTATCATCCTGGCCGCGGCTCTTGTATGCGTCGGATGTTCGAACATGGGAGGAGAGGGTCTTAGAGATTCGATTGCCAATCAGATTGATAAGGCCTCAATCGGTAAACACGCCATTGGCATTGAAGTTCGAAGTGGCGTTGTCACGCTTGATGGAACCGTGAGCAGCGATGCTGCGCGCAGAACCGTCGAGGAAATTGCCACCAATATGCCGGGGGTAGAGAGCGTCCAAAGCGCGCTGACTATAGCTGCGGATTCCTCTCAAGCACAGCCAGAATTGGCCAAGACCGTCTGGAGCAACCTGCAGGCCCGGCCCGGCATAGGGACCTACCAGATTTCCATTCTTGCAAAAGCCGGCGTAGTCACGCTATCGGGCACGGCGGGCTCAATCGACACCCGAACGAGCATCGAGCAAATCGCCAGGGCGACTTCCGGAGTAGTCGGCGTTGAAAATCAAATTGAAGTACTGAGATAGAACTTAAGCGCGCGGCTAATCAAGCTGCACGTTGTGGTAGACGTGCTGAACGTCGTCGTCCTCTTCCAGCTCTGCGACGAGCTCCTCTATTTCTTTTTGCTGCGCTTCACCCAATGCGGTCGTGGTAATCGGATATCTTTGCAACCCAGCACTTTTGACTTCGATACCACGCTCTTCTAAGGCGCGCTGCATGGTGCCGAAATTCTCAAAGGAGCAATAAAGCAGGAGCCCAGATTCCGTCTCGAAGATGTCTTCAAGCCCAAAATCGATCATGGCCAGCTCGAATTCATCCATGTCTCCCTTCGGCGCTGCAACGGTAAAAGCCCCGCGGCGTCCGAAGAGGTAATCCAATGAACCGGTGGTGCCGAGCGAGCCGCCATGATGCACGAAAAAGGAGCGGACATTCGCTACAGTGCGCGTGGGATTATTGGTGGCGGTCTCAACCACCAAAGCTACACCATGCGGGCCATATCCCTCATAGGTGACTTCCTGGAGCGAAGCCTCATCTTTGCTGCTCGCCCGCTTGATAGCCGATTCAATTCGGTCTTTCGGCATATTGAGCGCCCGGCCAGTTTGGATTGCCATGCGCAGACGGGGATTGGATGCCGGATCCGGGCCTCCGAGCTTGACCGCAATCGAGATTTCTTTGCCAAGCTTGGTGAAGGCCTTTGCGGTCTTCGCCCAGCGTGCAAACATGCGGTCTTTTCGTTTTTCGAATATGCGGCCCATACGGAGCACAAGGTATACAAAATCATGCTGTAGTGGGTCAAGGTAGCGTAGTTTGTGTAATAGCCGGAAACGAGCAGTTCACCGCTAAGACCACCAAGGCAATGGCATTCTCAATGCTAGCGACGATTGGGATCGATCGGAATAGTCTTTGGAATAGAATTTCCCGGCGACTTCCAAATTGAACCAAGAGGACTCTCACTGCGCTGCTCGGCTGACTTCGTGTCATCCTTGGGAACTGACAGAGAGCCTCGCGCGTCCGCACCGGCCCGATCAAGAACGCCCTCGCCTTCCTCGGCATGCCGACGCGGATGAACAATATAGATATTCCGCGGCCTATTTTCGACCACTGTCACGACAGTCTGGTTAGGACGCTCCGCCTCCTTGAGCTTAGCGGCAGCCTTCTCGGATTCAACCACGGCGGCAATGCGCCTATCGAGCTTCTCGTCGGCCGCGTCAACAGCAAGCTGACAATCCTCGAGACTCGTGGCCTCGGATAGGCAAGCCTCCTGGGCGGACATGATATTGATTGAGAGCGAATGCTCACGAGCTGCTTTAAGGCGGCGCAAATCAAGGTCGTTAAAAATAAATCGTTTCTTGGACATCGCGCGCTCGCCTTCACTGCGCTGTGCTGTGGGCCGCTCGGCGATAGAATCTGATGCCCCCTCCGTCGAGCACCCACGATTTGTCCACATATCTCCACACCGTTGGATCTCGGCCTGCCCCGTGGAGACGGCGGCAAAAAGTCCCAAACAAAGGAGAAAGGGAGAAACTCGTACCATCCCAATATGATAGTGGAATACCGCTGGCAGTTCAAGGAACCCGAGATTGCCAACTGTAAGACGTGGCAAGGGGTTGGTACGGCAACATACTGAATCAATTGCGGAGTACATACGGGGAAATGCTGAACGCGGAGCATCCGTGTTAACAATTCCATGACCTGCATTTTATTCCCATTTCCCTCAGGGGAATTTAAGGTGAGTCGAAAGATTCGATTAAAAAACTTATTTCGCGGAGACACGGAGACCGCGGAGTATTTTCCAATTTATTCGGCGATATCCCCACCGGTTGGAAGTTGAGGCACGGTTCTAAGTTCAGCATCAATCTTTCGGCGAGTTGCATGGAAGAACGCAAATTCCCAATACCCCTCCGCGGTCTCCGTGTCTCCGCGTTAAAAATTCCTTAACCTGCCTTTTGTTCCCATTTCCCCCCGGAGAACTTAAGGCGGGTTAAAGGACTGGATTAAGAAATTACTTTCGCGGAGACACGGATCCCGCGGAGCCTTTCCCAATTTTTTGCCGATATCTCGACCCCATTGGCAATTGGGGCACGGTTCTAAGTTCAGCGTAAATCTTTCGGCGAAACATAAGGGAGATCGCCAATTCGTACTCCCCCGAAGTCGACGCAAGCCAAATAATCAGAATAGCGTGGAACCCGCACGTTCGTAGCGCACCCGCACTCCTCCGGCAGCAGTCGTAAAGCGCTGCTTGGTTCGTTCGCGTCTCTCGCGAAATTCGCGCACGGTCGTATGCTCGCCCCAGAGCGCCGCACTCTCATCGGGAAGATCGTCGCGATCATCGAGTAATGCGAGCATATCGAGCTCAATGCGCTCGAGCTGCGCCTCGATGAGCAGATGGACGTTTGATCCACCGACATAATCCAGCACCTTTGAAATCCCCATTTTTGATATGCACGGATGCTCGGTGAACATGCTGGGAGCATCGAGATTATCGAAACTCATAATCTCGAAACCATCACAGAGACATTTCAATTTGCATACCCGGCGCAAAGAACGACGCCGCTGCGTCAACTCGCGCAAAATATGATCTGCAACCGGGGGCTTGAAAGGATTATTATAGTCCGGTGGAACTACCTTCCACTGGATATACCCGTCCATCTTTTCAAACCAGCACCGATCGAAGAACGCCCTGTCTGCCTGTCGCCTGCTCAACCCCATGCCTAGAATCATCGTCGGGAGCCAGGAAACGCTGAGAATCGGGCGCAAAGTTAAGTGAAATACCCCCAAATTCCGCCCATTTCGTAGCGTTTGAGCACCGCTCTACGAAGCTTCACTAGCTAGGTATTTTTATCTCTCCGCAGAGGAATTCTAAGAAATATTCCTACACAAGGGCGCACAAGACGGGTATTGTCGGGCGTCCCCCTTTTTATCGGATCGGTATGCGCGACAAAGTTGTCCCAACGCTCAATCTCGAATCTCCCGCTCTGCGTTTGGTCGGTTTTAAACTGGCAAAGGTGCAGGGCATCAATTTGGCGCAGGGTCTCTGCATTATGCCGCTTCCCGAGCTGCTGATTGAAGCCGCGACCACAGCCATGAAGGCAGGACACAACAAGTACAGCGCGGCACAAGGTATCATCGAGCTGCGAGCAGCCATCGCAGCTCGCTTGCGTTCATTCAACAAAATTACCGCAGCCAGTGAAGACACGGTCGTCGTTACTGCAGGCTCCACCGGAGCATTCGAGGTCATCTGCCAGACCTTCCTGCAGCCGGGAGATGAAGTCGTCTCGTTCGTGCCTTTCTATCCCTACCATCACAATGCGCTTCTTCGGGCCCAAGTCCGACCCCGATATATTGAACTAAAGCGGCCCAATTGGGATATCGACTGGGCAGCTCTCGAGCAAGCATTTAACAAGAAGACAAAATTCCTCCTGCTTGCCACTCCCAACAATCCTACGGGCAAAATGTTCTCGCGTACCGAATTGGAAAGAATTGGAAATTTCTGCCGCAGTCATGGAGTCTTTTGCGTAACTGACGAGGTCTATGAATACATCACCTCACCCGGCAAAGAGCACATTTCGATGGCGTCTTTGCCAAGAATGTTCGAGCACTGCATAACGATGAGCTCGTACTCCAAGACTTTCGCCATTACGGGTTGGAGAATTGGATTCCTCAACGCCCCCGCCCCTATCGCTGACATACTAAAGGTAGGCTTCGATCAGCTCTACGTATGCGCCCCTACTCCACTCCAGCATGCTGTTGCTACTGGAGTGCAGCAACTAGGGCCTGATTATTATGCTAATCTCAGGAAGGACTACGACCGAAAGCGCGCAACATTGCTGACAGCATTGCGCAAGGCGGGACTAAACCCCAACGTACCCGAGGGTGCCTACTATATAATCGCCGATACCAGCGATCGATTTCCGGGCAAAACTTCCGAGGAAGTGGTTGACATAATGATTGAGCGAGCTCGGGTGGGGGCAGTCCCGGCGACTGACTTTATTGGATCCGACTACAGGGGTGACGCCTCTAAGAGTAATTTCCTGCGATTTTCCTATGCAGTGCCGGACGAGATGCTTGAGCAGGCCTCAAAACAGTTAGCTTTGCTCTAGTTCGGCACAGCCGAAATCCTTAGCCGTCTGCGCGATGTTACGGAGAATCATCACAAGTTGATCCATGGCATTTGCGATATCATCCGCATCCGACTTTGAGGGTACTTCTCGCACAAGTCTTAGCTGCCGATTCCCTTCGTCAAAGGCTTTATAGACGGCTGCAGTGTTCGCGTCGGCATACCGTAATTTCCTAATAGCCAAGCCCAGAGTATCAAGAGATGCGACGGCGTTGACACCTGCCTCGGAGGCTGCCAGGGCAAGACTCTTATCAATCCGATCCATCTCCTCCGTCTGCGCCTGCACCTTCACGGCCCAGGGGGGAGGAGGCATCCCGCCACCAACAGTGAGCGCGACCCCTAGCCGCATCATCTCGTTAAGCTTCGGACGCTTTCCATATACTTGCCGCACAGCTTCTTCGCCGACTTGCTCCAGACGGTCCCAATAAGCCGCCTGCTTGGTGTCGGCGGGGCGCTCGTTGCTGCCGTAGGCCAAGTACAGCGCGGTAGCCTCTTCGCGCAAAGTTTCCCGGGATTGATCCCAGGCAGCAATCAATTCAAGCATCGATGCCGCTGCTTGCCCAATTTCGCTGCGAATCTCCCGATCCTGCTTCGACACCTCATGCAAACCATGTACTACTTTTTCGCCAATCGAAGGCAATCCGCAGGCAAGACGAAATTCCTCAACCGCGATAAGGGCATTGAGCAGCGCTGGATTACTCCTTAGCACGAGCGACTGTAGATGCTCGGGAGAATCAACTCTGCGCTCCCTAGTATGCGAACGCGGCTGCACGGCATCGACTCCTCTGTCGAGCTGCCTTACAAGCTCCTCCGGCAACGGAGAAAAAGGCTCTATCGCCGTGGCCAAGCTCCGTGTCCGAGCGAGCAGGTTTCCGACCGAAATAAGCAGTTCCTTAGCCTGCCTTTCGAACGGTGCCACGACCGAGGCGTGCCAGCGATGAAACTGATCGATGGTAAGCGCCGATTCCTGCTTGCCCCCCTCGTGCTCCTCCCGCACTACCGCTCCATTTAACCGGTGCCGCATGCCTGTCGACTGATGACGTGGCAGCTCCGCTACCCACTCGAGCACAATCTTCTGCTGCCGATTACTTAAATCGAAATTCTCGGTCGTAAAAATTTGCCCGGTTCTCTGGGTAATGTTCCGACCTAGTGTCAGGGCAGCCGTAAACTCATCAGCCTGTTGCATCAAGGATTCCACACCGGCAACCAACGCGCGGCTGGTCGAGTCGAGGTTACGAACAATCGCATCGCGCACTTTTCGATCCCGCCGGGCCTGGCGCTCGGCAACTTCATTTCTAGGCTCCTCGGAGGTAGCGCGTACTTCAGGGGCATGCCGAAGGGGAGGTACTGGCATAGCACGCTGAGCTCGTTGAGCGCGCTCGGCAGCTACAATTCTCACGACATCCTGCAGGACAGATTCGGCAATACGCTCGGGATGGGCCGTTAAGCTGCAGCGAAGCTCTCCCCCACTCCCTATGCGCTTGCCAACCAAAACTTCCGCCTCCACAAGAAGTGCGACCTGTTGGTGCACGGCTTCACGATCAGAGGGCTTAAGCCTCATTGACGAGCGCAGCGACACGAAAATCTCATCGGGTGAAGCTCGCTTCACTGGGGCAGCCTCGCTATGCAAGGGAATTCCCTCGAGCAGAATTGAAGTCGCCAGTTGGGGATTGAGATTCTGAATCCCTGACGCAGCCAATCGAGATGTTATCGTCTCAATAGGCGAAACACTCATCGGAGTGGAATCCGGCGGGGTGACCTGATTAATGTGACGTTCGCTTGCTCTCATATCCGCTAGGGGCCCTACCCAAACTACAGGCATGCCAATCGGCTGGAGGAGTTTACGATAAAGAGAGGGGCTACTCAAAGCGGTCCAGTCCGCAACGACCCTGCAAAAAAGAGCGCGATATTAAGGATTTGGCAGCATGGATGGGAAGAAATGGGCGGCCTCGATGCGACTCGATACCCAAACTCGCTTAGGCGGCGCAGGTTGCGCGCCCAGACAGCGGAATGGAAGGCAGCAAGCAATAGTAAGCGGAAACTCGCCAATAGAAATATTAACGCGAAGGACTTGCGTCCTTCGCGTTAATTTTCTGCACGCGTAGCCGCGACAGGGGGAACCAAGAAACCAGCCTAGTGAACAGCGCCCGGAACCGGGATAACGTACTTCCCATCGTGCTCGGCGACAAAAGACTCGCTGGTACTGGAGGAGGAGCCGTTGGCATCTTTGGTTTCCACTTTGTAAACGAGCTTCTTGCTTGGAGCCAGAACAAGCTTAGCATTCGTACCGTCGGGCATCGGCTGAATCGCGTTAGCTTTCTTACTGTCTTCCGGACTCAAATCGCGCAGCTCGATGCTCGTTATCGTGTTGCCCATCTCAGCCGTCATCATCATGGTATAGAACTCGAGTGCGGTCGGATCCGAGCCTTGAGTATATAGAAAATTCTTCAACGCTGCTTCATCCTTGGACTCGAAGGCCTTCTTATAAGCATCAGTGAACGCCTTTTCCTTTTCAGTAGCAGCAAAGACGGTACCAGCAGTGAACAGAATCCCTACCGCAGCGAGCACAGTGAATAGTTTTCTCATGACATGCACCTTATATGGATATACACGGATCTAAGTCGCCGAGATGATAGGCAATGATTTAAATCAAGGCAAGAAATTAAAGAGCCCTGGGCCGGATTGCGGGGGCCCAGACCTCGGAGACTTGATGCACACTGGATCCTATATCTTTCCATTTCGCTGATTGAAGCTCGAGCGGTATGCTTGCGAGCATAAGAAGAGGAAGTAGTGCCTGACCTTAGTTCCGCCAATACCCCCAGTCCAGAACCCGAGGATCGACGCCACTCGTGGGAGAACGAGGCTGCGCCAGCCCTTCCCTCGCTGCAAGAACGCCTGTCGGCTGCCGAAAAATCCATCCGCAGTACAGTTAGTCCAATTGATACCGCCGAATGGGCGATAGCCGCCTTTCGGCGAGTCATCGAGGGCAAAAACCTTGCAGCAGCCCTTTTGAGGGCCCTCGAGACAAGACAGGGCGACACGATGCGGATCATTGAATTGGCCAATGTCATCTTCAACGCCGACCCCAAATCCACCTATGTACGAGCCGAGCATCTGGTTGCAATGTCGAATCACGGTAGCACCCTGTCCCGGCTGCCCAAACGCGAGCAGTATCTGTGCGTCACGGGCGCACTTCAAGTCATGCAGGCGGACGCAACTCCGGAACTTTTAGAGCTTTACCTTGCAACGGCGACAACGAAGCCGCTTACGGGCCTCGAGAAAGCAGCAAAAAAGCCTGGCAAATTCCTGCAGCATGCTGAGTTGATGCTGGCTAGCGAAGTGGCGCTGCTGGCAAGCGCCATGCCGAGCCCCGAGCAACTTTCTACAGCACGGGAGGCATTTGCTTCTCTACGCGAAAAGCAGAGCACCCTAAAGCACTTCGCCTTGGTGCAGCAAATAATCACAGCCTGCAATAGATCTACCGATATTTCAGCGAGAGAAAGCCTATGGAGGGAAAGTAAGGAAATATGGCAGGATCTGAGGCGCCGGCCGCACGCCGAGGCGGAAAGCTTGCTCGCCAGCTGGTCAGCCGTGATGTCGGTGCGAGCAAGTAGTGATGTCTGCAAAGCCTGGCGCATGGCGGTGCAGCTATACCTGGTAGAGGGTGACGTTATCGGCATCAACATGCTGACTCACCATCTTAAGGAGATCATACGTCCGGGGCGTCCGCCGCAGCTGCTTCGGCAATTTATCGAATCGCTCGACAATCGCAGTTTAAAATCAGCAGCTGCAGCGATTAACTACCTTAGTAAGCTTGCGGCACATGGTGCAGCTTTTGCCCTCTCGCTGGAGTCCAACGAATCACAGGCGGAGCAAGTTATCGATTCTTTAGCGCTCTACCTCGGCGTACCAAAGGAGGGATTTAGGTCCAGAAACTCCGAACTGCAGGACTATATTGACCGGCAAATTCTATTCGACTCGAACTTGGCCTTTCAGTATGAGAGCGGCGGATTCTTTCGGCAGACGTCACGGCGAAGTCTCGGGCCAGTCTTCAATCCTAGCGATCTTCTCATCCCACCCGCAGCGAGGGCATACAATGCTTGGCGCCGTATCGTGGATGTTCACGACGGCTTCGGCGCGCTCCGGACGGAATCGCAGCGCACTCCAGACGGAGAGATGCCCTCACTAGTACGTTTTGCACGATCGGTGGGCAAGGTTGTAATGCTGAATGCCCGCGATAGCGAGCATTTTCCAGGCAAAGGCTTCTACATCTCGGGAATCGAGCTTGATAGAATTTTTGTCCCGGACCCCAAGGCGCACGCTCTTCAAGGCGGGCCCTATTATGCCTACAAGAACGCCTGGCCAGGCTACAGTCAGGAATTCGACGATCTTGCGAATGCCGAATTCATCTTCACGCGCGGTATGATAATTATATCCTGTGCGCGAGCACACAAATACGACCTAGAGGTTGGCGGAAGCCGCCACCAAATGAGTCTCGTGATTCTCAACGCACATTTCAGCAACCCCAATCTAAATACGGCCTTTCTGGTGGACACGGCCAGCGTTCGCAGGATGCTCCGCGGTACTGGCATCGCCCTCGATCATTTCAAGGGCTTCGATGCAAATC
>JAYRHW010000227.1:0-2342 GCA_041907145.1 Bdellovibrionota bacterium | reverse complement strand
GCTCTCCCGCAGAGCCGAAAACAGGACCGGACCGCTGTCTGACCAAAAGAGCAGTGTGCCTGACAGAGTAGAAAGAATGAGGCAAGAAATCCCGAGGGAGAAAACGGTATCCGGTAGCGTCTCGCTGCGGGCGGAGTTTGATGCTTCGCTGGTCACGTAGTCCATGAATACGAAAAATCCGAAGCTTTTTAATAGCATAGGAAGCCTCTTGGGGGAAGGAATGCGGGGTGTGGGCTGAGACTAGTTGCTATTCGATGCGCAGGCAGTCGTAGAGGGCCACCCTGACAGCGCGAAACGATGCATTGGCTGCCGCAATCAGTTCTGGTGCAGCGGATGGAGTAATCTCCAGAAATAGGACGCCCTTCGGCGCAGGGTGGCCGAAGAGACCGCTTAAGAATTGAATTGCATCACCCTTGGCATTCGGGATTGTTTTCAGCAGGGGAACCTCGCCCGACATCGCATCGGCTATTGCCCAAGGGGAATAGAATTCCTGGGGGTCAAAATAACTTCCACGTTTATCGTTTAGCCAAAGTAGTGGGACAAATCTCTTGGGTTCTGTTGCCACTCCGTAAATACATCCGCGTGCAAATCCTGCCGCTGGAATGACCTCTGAAATGAGGCGCTGGAGAGATTCCTTGGAGGCTCCTTGCTCAGCGATGCAACCGTAAACTTGTCGAAGCATGCCCTGCACTAGGATGGGAGCACGACGCAGCTCCTTGTTCTCCTCCAAGTACTTTTGACCGCGAACAGAGGGAAGGGGTGTGATGACGATTTTTTCCGGTCGTTGGGCGCGCGTAACTGTTTCCAGTTGAAAGAGTGATTGTTCGCAAGCTTGGCGCACCCGTTCAGGCAGGAACTTAACGACATCATCTCCGACGATTTCAGCTAGTTCGGGCACAGCATCAAGCCACTGTGAAGCCGCCTGTGGATAGAGGTCTTGGCTATCGAGCTGGGCGAAGGTCTCGGCGAATTGCACTAGTTTGTTGAGAACCGCGCGATCGGCTGCTGAGTCGTCGAACCCGCGCGGGCGATACGATATCAGGCCTAGAAGATCGCTATGCAGCTTCCAGTCCTGTGCGATGGCGAGGCTAATTTCGCGCACGGGCTGTGGTAGAACACCGTCGATATACTCTTCGATGGACGAGCCGCCTCGTCTCGCCTCGTCAACGGCGCGGGAGTAAATCTTGGGATAATTCCAGGCTACGAGCTGCATGCCAAGCTGACGCAGATATGAGACGCTAAAAGCGGTTCCGCGGTCGATGTCGACGCCCTTTTCCCGAGCTGCCTCGACCAATGTCTCGGTCCCGGCGCAGGCTAAAATGGCGTGCCGCATGCGCTTGACGCACTGCGGCGCGGCTTTGCTGAGATCGTGTTTACTGGCCTTTTCGGCGCTCGTCAGAAGGAACTCTAACTGTTCTGTATTGAGTTTTGGTAAATCGCCCAATGGGTCGAGGCGGGAGGATGGGTTTGATAAAATCTGAGGGATGCTCCGAATGCAATGGGCTATAAGTCCGACATCCTGCTTGACGTCGCGCACCAGTAATTCAGGACTGCGTTCATACACGCCGGCGCGAGACTCGCTTCGAATTGCTCGTAAAATGGGCATGTTGATGGGCAGAAAGCCCTGTTCAAGGTGCGCCAGGGAAGATTCGCGCGTACGATCACGCCCAGTTTCTCGGATAACCCGAACTGTTTTTTCCGGCTCAATCATTAGCTCCACCCCTAACTATGGGTAACGACAGGTTTTAGCTAATTCCTGAGGCGCAAATTGCCCAGCCTAACCACCTGATTACACTGACCAAATAAATGGGACAGTCCCAAATAAAAAATGGGACAGTCCCAATAGTAATTGGACCTGTCCCATTTTTGAGAAGAGGGGGAGCTAGTTGCTGGACTTTAGGCCGGTTACTCCGTGCTCCTGATAGAAGGAGTCGAACGAGAAAACAGCCGTTGCAAAGTGCTCAAGTGCGGTCGAGTTGTCACGCTTGTTCAAAGCAGCCAACCCGGCATTGAGCTCGTCATTGATGCTCGCCAAATCGCGGGGAGCAAAATGAACATAATGCTGACTGTTCTGCTTCTTGCGGATCTCGTACTGCTGCAAGCTTGAAACCATATTCGCTACTGCTGCGAGAGTCTCACCGCGATCGAGCGCGATAATTCCCTTTAGCGCTAGCGAGCGCGGACTATCTTCGAACTGGTCGCCAAGTGACAGGGACTCAAGAGCCGAATCCAAATCGCCTAAGCGAATGAACATTGCTGCCAATGAATGGTACGAGGCAGCAGCACTCTCTTCGCGATGAGCCGTCCAAGCGTGGTGAGGGAAGAGGTCCTCGATATTGAGC
>JAYRHW010000226.1:0-20536 GCA_041907145.1 Bdellovibrionota bacterium | reverse complement strand
CCCCGGTTGTACCTAAATTCCACTTAGCAGCGGGCAGGGTTCCCATGTAGTAACCAAGAATATCGGCGAATCGGTAAACATCGTCGTCCGAGGCTGGATTTGAGCAAGCCGCCACCGTGCCGGGAAAATTGGGGCCCGGCGCTGCCGAAAGCGCGGCCGCGTCTCCCATGAGAGGGGCCATCTCCGGAAGAATGGAGGCGATTTCTTCTTGGAATCGATGGGACAGGAGGAACCCGCTCATAGTGGGACTCTGAGATCGGAATATTCCCGCCCCAATAGCAGTAGCGGCTTCGGGACTGGTGCAGAGAATGAAGGGCATGCCGTAGGCCCTGAATTCAAACCAATCGCCAGGGGGCATGCTAACCGGCTGTACGAAGCCTGCTTCGCTGCTGGAGGAAGGAATCTCTAAGTCATATCTGGCTACCTGGCTCTGCTGATTCAAAACTGGAGTAAGGGTCTGGCCGGGTAGGGCTGGAGGCGTGCGATCAACTGGTACTAGCGAAAGCCTCAAGGGACGGTTTGCATGTCGCGGGATCCAGGTATACATGGTGGATGTTTCACCGGTGAACGGCTGGAAATTCCCGTTCTGAAATGACACTCCCCATTGGACCTCGTCGGGCAGGCTTATATGCACACGCACATTAGAGTTGCTGCTGACCCGCACTTCATAGATGCCCGACTTTGCCAAGGCAAAAGGCTCTCCCGGGAGTGATGTGGCGGGGCTCGCTGCAAGTCGTTCGATAGTTCCCGCGTTCGCCGGGCGCTGCTGCTGCTCGACGTACAGTAGCTGCTCATCGGGAGCGTAGACTCGCACGCTCGCGCGATATTCTAGAGATGAACTCTTTGGTTCTATGGAAACAAGCGCCGCTTCACCTGGGCGAGTTTCCCCTTCAGATACCAAGTAATAGGTGCTCGTGAAATGTGATCCGTAGTGGGTGTCGACGATTTTCTCGGAGACAGAGCGAGGCGCGAATGGCGTGGGTGTCGGGGAGGGGGTTACGGTTGTAGTTGGCGCCGCTGTCGGGGCGATTGAGAATGCCGTGCAAGCCAGGATGGCGTCCAAGGTATCGTCAATCGCTGTGAGCTGCTTATTGATCAGTTTCTTACGAGCGGGAGAAGCTCTCTTCTTCGACTTTCGAAGCAGTCGCTGTTTCGCGAGTAAATCCGGGCGCGAAATAGGTGTAGCAAGCACGGTGCCTGATCCTGGCAAGGTGTATTGACTGACAGTTTTCGGCAGCCGCACAGTTTTTCGCCCTGATCGTGTGTAGCAGGCCAGATCTCCCTGAAGGGGATAGAGGAACGCCTTGCTATACGACTTTTTCGTATTCGTTGCGGCGAAGACATCCTGAGTTTGCCCAGGTAGAGGAAAAAGCGAGGCGGTAACCGTGAGGGCAATGGGAAACGCCGGGCGGATCAAAATTCGTGGAAGATGGGATCCAAGGCAGCGCAGCATCCGATCTGTCAGCATCAGACAATTAATCTGTAATATTAGTGCCTTAACACCCAAGCGAACCCTCATCGGCCGACGCACCCAACCGGTCGTGACAAAGCGAGCAAGGCGCATGCCAGGAAAAGCTTGGTACTTTGCTAATTCTCAAGCAATTCTCGACAGCTAGCCTGCTTTCCGCTATTCAAGGAGGCGAGCTTGAAAGGGAGTGATTATGAAGGGCGTCTTCATTCAGCAGCAGATAGAGTCTCGGCTCGAAATTCCAAAAGATGAAGTGGTCCAGGGAGAGGTTCTGCCCTGCACGTTGACGCTAAAAAACCACTCTGGAATGCCGCAGATCCTGGCTGCGGTAGGAATCGAACTGGTGTACGGCAAGGTAAAGGAAATCGGACAACCTGACGCGGCCGTGGATATTCTAGCACGCGCTGAAATACCGAAGGACTGGAGTCTGGGAGCGGGAGAGTCAAAGTCCTCGGCCTGGTCGCTTACGCTCGATAGGAATTGCCCTATAGCTGAGAAAAGCGCCGTTCCATACTTCCGCTTCGGTAATCTCTCGGGCCCCATTACTCCGTTGCAGCTTGGGGTAAAGCCTCACGCGTATATTCTTTCAGTCGCGGAGTTGCTCGAATCTTCGTTCCAGTTTGTGCGGAAGGGAGAGCGTTGGAGTAAGGGTTGGACTGAATTGAAATTCAAACCATCCGTATCCAAAAAGTACTCCATGCTGAATGAGCTTCAGTTGGGCTTTCATTTTGAAGGCGAGTTATTAGGGCTGCGTTTTGCGTTCAACGTGAAGAAATTCGACAGTGCAGATGCCTCTTCGGTCAAAATCGGCAAGGGGAAGTCATCGGTTGAAAAGCTCCTTGAGCCTGGGCAGTATCTTCTGGGCGGACACTTCAACCACGCGGGCGTTGAGGCGGTGCTTGGGGAAGCTTTGGAAACTGTGGCCACTGGATTTTAGGATCGGGAAGTCAATTGGGGGAGGCGTTTATGATTCGGGTTTTGGTTGGACTTGTGTCGGTCTTGAGTTTAATTGGTGTTTTCAGCGTGCGTGTGGCGATGGCAGGCCCCACTCCGGCCAGAGCCGAGATGCAGGAAGTCCAGCTACCGTTTGATCTGTTTAAATTCGAAGGCTCCATTCTCGCGGCCAAGAAAGTGCAAAAGTTCGCTGAGGTTGAACTAACCAGAACGCTCAAGCCTCGTGGGCAGGTAATTCAACTCGCGTATCTGCTGCCATCCGGAAACGTCCCCTTGGAGATCTTGGAAAATTATAAGAACAGCTATCAGGCGCAAAAGTTTGAAGTGCGCCAAGAAGCGGCTGGGCCCTTTCACGCTGAGGCGGCACAGGATGGCAGAATAGTAATCCTTGCCCGCGCGGAGAACGGCGGCGAGAGCTACGTATCGATAGATTCCTTTAGCGTTCGAGAGAATTGGCGCGCTGGGGCCACCAGAGAATATTTCGGCACCCTCGTGAAGCTCGATCCCCAGCAAGTCGTGGTTCTGGTGCAGCTGGTGGTGCCAAAGGCAATTGAGCAGAAGATGGTACAGGAGCAAGTGAACTCTATTCTGGGAAAGCTCGCTTCCGAAGGCCGGGTGTCTTTGTACGGAATATACTTTGATGTCGATAAGACAGCGCTCAAGCCGGAGTCCGATGCGGTCCTGGCCGAGGTGGCAAAAGCCCTCTCTCAAGATTTATCTCTGCGTTTGTCCATTGTGGGGCATACCGACAACACCGGCGACTCCAGCCACAATCAGCTGCTTTCTGAGGGGCGCGCGAAGGCGGTCCTCGCAGCATTAACTGCCCGTGGAATCAGCGAATCGAGACTGAGCGCAATAGGTAAGGGAGATAGTCAGCCAGTAGCGGGCAATGAAACCGAAGATGGCCGAGCTAAGAATCGTCGTGTGGAACTGGTTAGGCTGGGATAGCTACCGTCGAGTTAGCGAGAGCATCGGGGGAAGGCTTCCTCGAAAAATAATTTGAATTCGGAACAAGTTCCTTCAGTAGGCATTGCGCTATCTGTAGGCGTTCGCTGCTGCCTTGCTCAGTAAGTTGAGGGGTTCAAGGAAGAGGGGAAATTGACTACAATGATGGAAGACATTCATTGGGTCATATGTTGCATTTTGAAACTGTTCTTCTTGTTGCTGGCGCGCTGCTTCTGATCAGCGTCCTCGCCAGTAAAATATCGAGCCGTTTTGGCGTTCCGGCATTGCTGCTCTTTATCGGTATCGGGATGCTGGCGGGATCCGAGGGCCCTGGAGGGATATACTTCTCCGACTACGTCCTTGCTCATCATATTGGCATCGTAGCTTTGGTGTTGATCTTGTTCGGCGGCGGTTTAGATACCCACTGGGACGCCGTAAGGCCAATTGTTTTTCCAGGCTTCTCTTTGGCCACCATCGGTGTGGCCATAACCGCCTTGGTAGTGGGGTGTTTTGCCCATGCGGTACTCCATCTTTCTTTGCTGGAAGGCATTTTGCTCGGCGCGATTCTTTCCTCGACCGACGCAGCTGCGGTTTTTGGCGTTTTGCGAGCTCAGGCCTTGAAGCTACGCAGCGAGCTTACGCCATTATTGGAGTTGGAGTCCGGGGGGAACGACCCTATGGCGGTGTTCCTCACCGTCGCCCTGACTGGGTTGGTTCTAGACCCGGGATCCTCCGTGGCCCCGCTTGTTGGCCACCTTGTGCTTGAGCTTGCCATTGGTGCGATTGGTGGACTCCTGCTCGGCCGGGGGGCCAGCTGGATCATCAATAGACTCCATCTTTCTTATGATGGGCTCTACTATGTCTTTACTATCGGATTGGCTTTCCTCAGTTACGCAGGAGTCGATGCGATTGGAGGAAATGGGTTTCTTTCGGTGTACGTGTGCGGGGTCGCTCTAGGCAGTAAGCCGTTCGTGCACCGGCTTGCGCTCATTCAGTTCCATGAAGGTCTGGCCTGGCTCATGCAAATCGTGATGTTTCTTAGCCTCGGGTTGCTGGTCTTCCCTTCGCAGCTTTTTGCCAAGACCCATGAGGGCCTTGCCGTGGCCATCGTCCTAGTGCTCATTGCTCGCCCCCTCGCCGTATTCGTTTCGCTTGCAGGAACCAAGCGCTTCGACTCTCGTGATAAGCTTTTTCTGTCCTGGGCGGGGCTGCGTGGAGCTGTTCCTATTATTCTTTCCACGATTCCACTTATGCAGGGAGTAGCGTCTGCTCCCTTCATGTTCAATGTAGTTTTTTACGCCGTCATTGTTTCTGTTCTCGTGCAGGGCGCTTCACTGCGTTGGTTTGCCACGATGCTCGGCGTGGTAGTCGAGGGTACCGAGCACGTAGTAACTCGCAGAGTTTCCTCCCTTAAATTCGAAGTACGGGTGCCGCCCGGAGCTCAGGTAATAGGAAAATCAGTGGTTGAATTGGGTCTATCCCACGCTATTTTGCTTGTGTTGATCACACGGAATGGCGAGTCCTCAATTCCGCGGGGTAATACCGTCTTTCAGGCCGGGGATATCGTGCTTGTGCAGGCCGATGATGATGCTGCCGAGGAGGTGCATCGCATATTTGTCGGTCCAGCGCAGTGAAAAGCACCCGGTGATACTCGAGTGACTGAGTATAGGAAGTCTGATTCCACCTACCAGGAAGATCCTGCCACAGTCCGTCTCTTCGGTGCGCAACTCGGCGCATGCACAATTTGCGGATTCTTGTACAGATCTTCCGCCGCTCCGGAGGATAACGGGCGGAGGCGTCGGCAGCCAAATTTTGCCGTGTCAGTGACAAAAATAAATTTTCTCAAGGAAATCGCATGGGCATGACGGCTGAGCGCTATCGAACACTGTCCAGTGATCTTTTGATTGCTGGGCTCGCGGCTGGCACGGCTATTGCTGTTTGCTTTAGAGCAGCTTCGGTTTTTTGTAGGGCTCGCAAGAGTAAGACCGCGGCGTTCGCTACCTTCGAAAGTAACATTCTGCTTTTTACAGCTTCATTGCTATGCTCCAAGGTCTATTCCGGTCATTTTCCCCGCAGTTTGCCTTTGATTTAGGTACCAATAACACCATTGTATACCTAAAGGGCCGAGGAATCGTTGCATCAGAGCCATCGTTCGTAGCCATAAGGGGTGACGAAGACCACCGCGAGGTCACTGCTGTGGGACGGCGGGCAAAGGAGCTGCGAGGGCGCACTTCAAAGTCCATTCAGAGCCTTAGTCCCTTGCAGGGCGGGGCCATTCAAGATTTTCAGCTCGCCACCGATCTCCTCAAGTACTTCGTGGAAATGGTCCCGCGGCATCAGCGGGTGGTAAAATCGAGAGCCATAGTGTCCGTTCCCTCAGGGGCGACTGCAGTCGAGCGTCGGGCTCTAAGCGAAGCAGCCGAGCTCGCCGGCGCTGGTGAGATCTTCTTGGTAGATAAGGTTGTCGCCGCTGCCTTAGGGGCTGGCCTTTCGGTGCAGGGGGCAACAGGCGTTATGGTGGTGACTATCGGCGGTGGAACTACGGATGTCGGCGTGCTGGCATTGGGTGAGGTGTTGTCAGCGGCTTCGAGCAAGACGGCAGGAAACGAAATGGACCGGGCGATAATCGATTTCATTCGCCGCACTCGGCATGTCGTCATAGGCGCGGAAACTGCGGAGGAGCTAAAACTCAAGATTGGAGCGGCGCATGCAGGGTCGGAGGAGCCCAAGATGATCGTTCCCGGCCAGGACATGAAGACGGCCCTGCCGACGACGATAGAGGTTAGTCAGTCCGAAGTCGTAAGGGCGCTCGGCGCGCCGCTCAACGAAATCATTCAGACCATTCGGCAGGTGCTGGATTCCGTGCCGCCGGAGATTTCCGGGGACGTACTCGACAACGGCGTCGTGTTGACAGGGGGCGGCAGCCTGCTTCGCGATGTTGATGTGGTCTTGAGTGAGCGCTTGGGGATCCCTGTTTCTTTGGTTGAGGACCCGTTGACTACCGTTGTCCGAGGGTCGGGAATGATACTGGAAGACTGGGAGCGTTATTCTCGCGTTCTCACGCGCGGCTAGGAGGATTTGTATTACTATTTGATGATGTAAGGAGTTGGTTATGTGGAAGAAGCCTGAGGAACAACAAATGCAACCTTCGCAGCAATTGTCGGGTAACGCCGTGCTTAAGCCCGAGCGGCCCGAAAGTCCCGGAACGGCGCTGATTGGGAAATCGATTCGCGTAAAGGGTGAAATTTGCGGCGTGGAGGATCTCGTTGTTGAAGGAGAGGTTGAGGGGCAAATAGATCTAAAGCAAAATGCCGTGGTAGTGGGAAAGGGCGGAAAGGTATGCGCCAACATCCATGGGAAAATAATTCAGGTATACGGGGAAGTGATCGGAGATCTCTTTGGCAGTGAGCAGATTGTCATTCACGAGTCCGGATCGGTGAGGGGAAACGTCTCTGCTCCCCGAGTTTCGCTCAAGGACGGGGCTCGACTCAAGGGCGCCATTAATACTGAACCAGAACCAAACAAATTGCCCTCGGCACAGAAGGTAGTCGAGAGTTTCAAAACCAGCAGCAATGGAACCAAGGCGCAGCCTAGCACTTCGGCGCATCTGTAGGTTTGGGAAATGGGAATCGAGCAGCGGTATTCGTCTCGGGCGTTGCGCTCCTTTGTCGAGAGCGCCTCGTCAGGGGCGGGGCTGCAGGTATTGGATCTTGGGCAGGCTTCTGGAGCTACTATCGACTTCTACTCGAGATTTGCCCGTCAGATGTATCTTGAGGACTTGTATTCGACGGTCGTGCAGGAGCGCGCCGTGCGGCCAATCAAGGCGGATAATCTTCTTGAACGCCTAAGCAGTCTTCCCGTTGAAGCGAAGCTCGACCTCGTGTGCTGCTGGGATGTACTCAACTACCTGTCTGCCGAGGAAATGATGGAGGTCTCCTGTGCATTGAGTCGCTTCTGCCATGAGGGCACCATGATTCTGGCGTTGATGCATACTTCCCTCGAGATGGCCGAGCAGCCGCTTACGTTTAAAATTCGCGAGGAATGTCAGGTAGATTGGGAAGCCGCCGAGGTAAAGCGCCGTGCCGCTCCGTGCTACACCAAGCGACAGCTCGAGCGCACCTTGCCGCACTTCGTTCGTGCTCGCTCGGTGCTCTTGCGAAATGGGATGGAAGAACAGGTCTACAAGCGCAAGGCTGCCTAAAGGCGTGTCGCTACGATGCTCTAAGCCGCGCGATTTCTCGGGCGAATTGCGTGACTAAAAATATAGGTGCATACCGGAACGCCAAGAACCAAGCCCCAGATATGGAATAGTTTCCCGCCGACGGTCAGAATAATCAGCACCAACACCGGATTCATCTTGAGATGGTGCCCATATATTCTTGGATTAAGGATGTAGGTCTCAATCATGTGAATAGCGGTAATGAGACCGGCAGCTACGAACATCATCTGAACATTGTATTCCTCTAACGCCATGAGGCAGATGGGGGCCGAGCTGATGAATACACCTGCGACAGGAATAAAGCTGCACAGAAACACAATAACCGCAATGAAGGCAACGTTCTTGCCTAGACCAAGGACATACAGACCCAGGACCGTTAAAATAGTATTGCAGAAGGCGATTACGAGCTGAGCTTCTAAGGCGCGGCCGAGCACCGAGCCGAATTTTGACAATCCCGGAGCCACCTCATCGTAGACAAAGCGCAGGGAGGAGTCCCTGAGGCGGTTGACCGCAGAAGTTAAATTCGGCAAATCAAGCACGATTAAAAACGAAAACAAAAGGGAAAGCAGAAACGCCGATGCCATGCCCAGAAGCCCGCTGCCGAATTGCGAGAGCGTTCGCAGCGCCTCCTTGAGGCCCCCAGAGTCGTCGTGCTGCTCACCGGCTTCTCCCACCAACGAGCGTAGGATCTTGACTGTGGGAGAATTAGCCCAGCTAAAGGACTCAGTGCCGTTCGAGGATGGGGCTGGAAACATCTCGGCAAATTGCGGAAAGCTCTCGCCAAGCTGGCTGACTTGCTGATCGAGTCGCTTGATATAGGTCGTCGACTGCGAAGCAAAGAGTTGCGCTTGGTTGCGAAGATTCGGCACGATAAAAGCGCCCACCGCCAATAGGACGCCGAGAAAGGCCAGGGTAACGAGTACGACTCGCAGAGTTCGGTGCGAAATACGGTGGCGCAGGCGCTCAGTCATGCGCGCCAACACATAGGAGAAAACGAAGGTCAAAAAAATCAGCAAAAAGAACGAACGCAGAATATAGAGCACTAGGAAGAGGGCGCCCCAAACAAATAGTCGGGAAAAAATTTTACGTGCGGGCTCGTCAAATGGTGAGCCAAACTCGGATTCGGGAATTGGGTTATTCATGCATTGTATCTAAGCAAGAAATGCTAGAAGTGTCACGGATCTATGAGGGAATCAGTAGTGCCGGGCGCGTTGATCTAGCCCTCAATAAGCGAAATTCCATCAAGGAGAATCAATATAAGCGGCAACAGGGGTAAGAGAGCCAGCATTTGATTGGTAGAGCCGCGATCAAGGACGTATCCTGCCAACGTGAGTGAGGTGATACCAGAGAATGCCGAGAATAGGCCACAGAATAGCCGGAAGGTCTCCGACCCGGGAATCCTCCAGGTTCCGATAAACGGGTCTCTTCCCGACGACACGCGATAGAAGGCGATGAGCGCAAAGCTGAGCAAGAGAAAGAAATACAGTAGCACCACCCAAGTCCAGGGCGCTTCAGATTTATTTTCGGCTATATCCTGTGACACAATGGTGCTCCGAAAGCACTGGTATAGCAGGTTGGGAATCGGGGGAAAAGCTTGTCAAAGTCTTCGAAACAGAGGTTAACGGACGGGCCGCAATTGACCGTGCGTCCAATTGGGTATTTGCGTTCGAGCAAAAGGCTGAAGTTCGAGGCGCCGTCCCAGCCTGAGAACTCCGGCGATCCCGATGGCGTCATTGAATTAAATGAGGGCAGTTCCTTTGAGCAGGCGCTCAAGGATCTCTCCGGTTTCGACCGCATCTGGGTGATCTGGTGGTTCGATCGCAACAGGAGCTGGAAGCCCTTGGTGCTGCCTCCGCGCGGCGCTGGAATTAAGCGAGGCGTATTTGCTACGAGGTCTCCTCATCGCCCCAATCCGATCGGAATATCGGCCATCCGCCTGTTACGAATTCAGGGGCGCAAGCTGTTCGTTGGCAAAAATGACTTATTGGATGGTACGGCGATTCTGGATTTGAAGCCCTACATCTCGGAGGTCGACGCTTTTAACGGTGAGAGGCAGGGTTGGGTCGAAGATCTGCAGCGTCAGATGTCTGAGCCGCCGCACTACGAGGTACTGCTTGAGCTTTGCGCGCGTCAGCAACACGAGTGGCTGAAGGACGCTTGGAATATCGATATCGTGACGAAGGCAATCGCGCTGCTCGGCGTGGATCCCTCGCCGCATGCCACGCGTCGAATCGAAAAATTAAAAACTGGCGCCTATAGAATGGGGTGCGGGGCTTGGCGACTTTTTTTTGAGCTTAATGATAATGAGGTCCGTATTACTTCGATTGCCCCCGGTTATCCTCTCCGATCCCTGACTGGCACAAAGTCTGCCGCTGTTCCTCAACGCGATGCCCAACTCGCATTCCTCGAGCGTTGGCCGGCAACCTGCGGATAACTCTCAGAGAGTAAGCAGAAATACAGGTATCGATGATGAATTGAATGGACGGGAATTGTGGAGTAATTACCGTGAACTAGCTGGGAGCAGGCAACTTCCGGCCGAATTTTCCGATTAATGCTGCGATTGAAATGCAGCGTTGAATGCATCAAGGGAAGGAAAATTCTATGTTTCAGATCGGTCACATCATCTCGGCATCTCACCTGGTTCGGAAGTTCCAACGCGTAAGCAACTATCTCAAGGATACCAGAGAGCCCATTCTCGTGAGTCAGAGAAATGGGCCTTTTCTGGTGGTTATGAACGCCTACGAGTTCGAGCGGCTGATATTCGAAAATATGAAAGTCAAGGGGCTGCAACCGCCACAGGCCACATTAAGAGATCAACTAGATGCATGCTGAAAGATGCATTCAGTTCATCAACTAAGCGTCCAATTCAGCCTACTCTCTGAGAGTAGGCTAGCGACTGGCGATTGGATTTTCGAGGGCCTCCGCTGCTTGCCGAAGAGAAGAGCGCAGGAACTCAATCATCGAAGGGGTTATCGATTGCAGCGCTGGAGGCAGGAGTTTGCCAACTCGCTCAGCTGCGAAAACCGTCTGTTCATCGGTATGCCAGGCATTAATGGCATCTTCGATTTGCTCGACTATAGCAGGCGCTAAGCCAAAGGATGTCTGCATAGTCTTAAGCCGCGCGAGGCAATTCGAGACGGAATTAAACACTGAGTCTAGCCGAGCTTCAGCGCCGTTCGCAATCTTGTGCCAGCGCGGATCGAACCACTTATCGACCACTTCAGCTCTTAGCTCGCTCATCGGACGAGTTGTGAGATCAGTGGGCGGCTTGCTGGCAACGTATGAATCATATGCTCCCATGCGAGACTTGAAGTGTTTGAGTGCTTTGGCGTCTTCCGCCTTCTGATGCTTCGGTAATTCTACGGCAACAAATGCCTGCAATTCGTCAAACAATCTGACTGCGATAGGATTGCTCTGGATGTCGTCCCCAATCTTGTGGTGACGGGCGGCCGCAAGCAGCGAAATTGCTGTCACATTCTCGATGTCAGATTCTCGGAACGATGTGAATGTCTCAAGCCGAGCAATCGCAGTCTGCACTTCACTTAACGTATTCAAGCGATATCGCTTGACGGGCTTGTCCTCGGGGACACTGGGTGTCGTCGCTGTGGGAGGGGTTGATTCCGGGCGCTCGAGTGGCGCCGATGCTGTTGCTTCTGAGACTGCGGGAGAGTTTACAAGTGAACTAGCAGCTTCTACCGTCCAAGCAGTCATCAACTCAACCAGGCGATGCAGCTTTGAATCGTCAGCAGATAGCTTTTGAATCGCTTGAGCGCTTTCCTCCGCTCCGCTAACCCCCAGATTAATTTTTCGCGGTAGGCATGCCAAGCACTGGTCGATCAATTCCAGCGCTTCCTCGCCCTGAACTTTGTCTATAACTCCACCGCTGATGCCACGGGGAATCTGGCGGCGCAGGTTAGTCAGAGCACCCTCATAGAGCCTGAGCTGGACCGGGCCCGACCGGGCGATTGGCTCTGCATGCTCCTTTAGCCAGTCCCTTCGCGCAGTGCGCATAAAAACTTCGCGTTCGCGCTGACTTACTTTCGCTCCTGGCAGGAAGCAAACGGCGTTGATATTCCTCGTGCATTCGGCTTCCATAAGCTGGCGCGACGACACGAATGGCGTTGAAGCAAGTATTTCAGGTGCTATGCCAGCCTCTCCGCTGCCGACATACCGAATGAGTGAGTGAGCCACCACTACACGGGCACCGTGCGAAGCGAGATCTTTCACCGGACTGAGCACTTGCAGCGCATGGGTGCACCCGCCAATGACATCTTCCCGCAAGCGCCTGTGGGCTCGGGTCTGGTCCGCACTGGAGGCGGCTGGTTCGGGCGGAGGGGGCGGAAGTGCGGGAGCAGCTTCCTCTGCAGCCTGGAAGGACTCGGCAGCGTGAGCTGCTGCAGCCTGCTTACTCACGAAAGTTGCATGTTCCCTTAGGCGACCCTGCAACTCTTTAAGCTCGACGAGAACGGCGCGTAGATCCGGATCTTCGGGACCATGCGCTGGATCAGTAACTTTGAATTGTCCCTTCTTTGCGGTGTCATTTCCCTGCTTGTCTTTAACGAGACCGAGTGAATAGAGAATGGAGAGTTCCTGGCGGGTCTCCGCCATGGCTTCGGGGCTCATGTCCATGTAATGGGAAAGACCCTTTTCGATCTGCGAACGAGTCAGTCGCTGATCGAATCCGATATACTGCTCTTGCTTCAAAAATCCGCCCACTAAAATTGCCGTCGAAAGTTCCGGGATGATCTCCAGGCCAGAGTTTTCGGGGCGAGCCGCGTAGGCACTCAGGGTGCTCGACAGCTCGGCGATCGAATAATTACAAATCTCCTGGAAGGATGATTCGCCACTGGGTTTTTCTCGTCGGCTCTCGGCCGGTTGTGCATCACTTGGCGTTGGCCGCTCAGTTTGCTGTTGTACTTCATTCATAACAATTCTCACGATACTGCATGTGAAAAGAAGAAATCGCAGCGGTCGACTATCCACGATAGAGCAGGGCTCCATCGACCTTTATCAAAACCGCTGCGAGATTGAGTTCGAAGAGGTGGTCAATCAAGTTGCACTTGACGTAACCACCTCCCGGACGATTTCGCCAAAGCGCTGTAGCGCTGGCTCCACCCACTTGCGATGCGGCTGGTCTCCTTGCGGAGGGACAGGCGCAGGGGCAGGGGGAGGCGGCGCTGCGACCCGGGTGGGCAGCAGAACGGGCCGGACGGGTGGTGCTGAAGGCTCGATGCGCTGCGGGGCCGGCGGTGTAGCTGAGGGAGCGGAGGCCGCGACAACAGAGGCTCCTGGCGGGGCGATCACAGTGGCTCTGAGCGAAGTCGCGAGAGCCGGCTTGATCGGAACTTCAAGCGCCGGTCTATTTGCCGCAGCCACTGTGACCGCCGGTGTGGCAGGGAGCAGGACGGGCTTCTCAGCGGGACGCAGGCCTGCCAGGACGAACGGAACAAACTGTTCCGGGGCATCCTGAGCCATGCGGGGATCCGCCAGGGTGTGCATGGCGCAGAGCAGCAGGGCTTCAGCGCTCAAACGAGCCGGTGCCTTGCCGTCCATGGTACTGGCCTGCACTTCCTTGCCGTTATCCTGGATCCTGTTGCCCTCGATCACGATTCCCGAGAAAGCTGCCCCTTCGGGAGCGAACTTTCCTGCCAGGGCCGCCTCCACACGTGCACGGTTGGTGGTGTGGGCCTTGGACATTCTGCCGTCCTGCTTGACCAGCCACAACCTGGGGTTGCGGAGGGGTTCAGGAAGGCGGCCGAGAGGAACCTTGAGGGCATCGTCGTCCTGAGCATTGAACGCCACGGCGATCATCATCTCGACCCAATCGCTACGCGGGATCGGAATCGGCACGGCATGCGGAAGCACGTACTCGGCCTCCGACTTGTCCTCCTCGTGAACCGCGAGAATCAGGAACGCGCCCTGATGCTCGATAATCACGAAGTCGTCGGTCTCGGCAATTACGCCGATCCCTTCGATCGAAAGACGAAAATTGGCAGGGGGCATACAACATCCTCCGTTTGGGGGTTAACCTTTGAAAATTGGAAGTCGACGCTACGATTGCCCGCTCGGGTTAGGACCGGGCAATCGCAGGTCATACGTCTACTCGTCTAAATTTTTGAAAGAGCGGATCTTCCCTTTCAGAAGCCTCAGTGAAGCCTCTCAAAGGGAAGGTTGGTGGTCATACAGGGCCTACACAACCTTCGTAAAGCGCTGACCCAGCGGTAGCCGAGGCAGCACTGTTTGCTACATCACGATCGACGTTCTCCTACTCCTTCTTGGGCTTCCCCAACTTGTACTTGGTGGGGTTGCTCAGGAACAGGATGGCGCCGGCACAGACTCCCAGAGCCGAGGCGAGGTCGTCATCAGACGGCTCCTCATCCCGGTCGTGGGCCAGGTTGTTGAACGACGCCGAGGCCTGTGCCGCGACGTGACCGAGCACTTCCGAACGCAGCCAGGACCGAGAGTGGCTCTTGGGCGCCTCCTCGATCTTGGCGAGCAATCCGGCCATGCGCGGGTGATCCACGTTGATCTGAATCACGTGGTTGACCTCGTCGTAGTGCACGTGGAGGGAGCCGAGTTGCTCCTTGTCGACGAAAGCCGTCCTGGGGTAGCCCCGCGAACGGTTGCGGCGACGGCGACGCTTCTTGGACGTCTCACGGTCGGAGTCCCCCTCGCCACCCTTGCCACCGCGACTCTCCGGATCGACCGGGGAGATCACGTCGCCAGAGGGAGGCTGCAGGTAGATGGCCGTGGCGTACATGCGCGTCAGATGCTCGGCAACCGAATCGACGTGCTCCGCGAAGTGGGCTTCCTCGAAGGCATCCATGTACTCGAGGACCTCCTGGGGGAGGTTCTCGCGCACTCGCTCCTTGAGTTCGTCGCGGTCGACGTTGTCACCGAGACTGGTGCGGGAGATGTTGGGGGTGACCTCCGAGCCGTCCACGTCAATGACGAGAACGACATCGCGGCCACCGGCCCGAATTCCGAAGCCGGTCAGCACCGTGACGGCGCGGCCGGCTGGCGTGAATTCGTACATCTCGTCCTGGAAGGAAAGTCCCAGGCAGGGAGGCTGGAAGTAGTCCGAGCAGAAGCGGGTAATGGTGTCAGCCCGCTCAGCGCTCGAATCACGGATGGCCCAGACGAAACCGATGGGCTTGGAACCACCGATCTGCACCCGACCCGTACCGCCTGTCTTACGGGCGATGCGCTTCAGGCACTCCTCGTACCCCAGCACGCGGTCCTCAGTGGGACCGGCCTGCCCCGCCGCACGGTGCACTCGGACGTCGACGCCCTCGGGGGCATCCGGCGTCTTGAAGTGCGCGAAGCGGCGGTTGAGGTACTTCATGATCTCGTACGGCGCGAAGGCGAGGTTCATCAGTTCGACCTGCGTGCCGTGCTGGCTCGTCGCGTTGCGCGGAATTGCGACCCGCGTAACCGGCTTGCCATCCGGACCTGGCTTGAACTTGAAGACCGCCTTGCCATCGCCGTCCTCGTCCAGGTAGAGGAAGACCTGGTACGCGGCGCTGCGATCCGTCCAAGAGGTGATCACGACGCCGTCCGGGTTGTGTGCCGGACCGACGGTCTTGATGCCTGCCCCTTGATTGGCCTGCTTGACCCGATCCTTCTTGCCCGAGAAGATCTTGGTCAGGTACTCGGCCATCTCGTCGGCCGTCATGCCGGGACCGTTGTCACGGATGACCGTGTAGCGATCGGCACGTCCGGGGAAGATGTCCACTTTCGTGGCCCCGCTGCCGGTCTTTCTCCGGCGGCTGCGATCTCCCTGAAGCGAGTTGACGACCGCTTCCCGCAGCGCCGCCATGGGCGTGCTGTTTCCGCGGATCATCAGGACGAGAGGCGTATGGTCTTCGTTGAAGCCCAAGGCCACCCCTTGCGGGGCTTTTGTGTTCGACGCTGTCATAGGTGCTCCTTTGCGCGCGCTGACAGTGCTGTTCCCCTCGAGGGGAACTGTGATGGAAAAAACCCGATTAAAAACCGGGAAGGTATGACCACCATACCGTGAGCGCCAGCTACAACAGTGCGGCTGGCCCTAACGGCAGGGTGATTGATTGATGCTCTACTCGTATTCGTGATGTAAAAGTGCAGTGAGGACAAAAAAGCTTGGCGACGGTGGTGCCTACAGAGTTGTGCTCTGCAAGAGATCCTCCATCGTGCCAAGGCATGGCGCAGAGTAAACTACAACCGGCAAGAGCCATGCTCCTTGCCGATTCTCGATGGAAGATGAAAAAACCTCTCTTTCAGTTAGCCCGTTCCGCTCTTCGGTCCGGTGACCAATTGAGCTCGCCAACCTCCCAGTCGGGCCTGACGGCTGACAGGAGGCGCGGGAGCAGCGGGCGTTGTTGGAACCGGCGGCGAACCGTTTGATGGTTTCACCGGCAGCGGAGCAACGCTCGAAGCAGGAACGGAGGTGGAAGTAGGAGAAGATGGAGCGGCGGAAGGGGGAACAGCAGGAGCAGCGGCTTTGGGGGCTGCTGCTGGAGCTGGGCTCGTCGTTGCGGCTGGAACGGACATCCCGGCCAGGGCAGTTGCTGCTGCTCTTCCAAGATCGATGTAGTGAAGGTTGGCCTGAACCTCCGCTTCTCGGGTAGACACTGCAACTTCACGAGCCTGAAGTGCAGTCTCCCGGGCAACCAGTTCAGTTGTGGTCGTCGACTCGAACTCTTCCACTGCTTGGCGCTTGGCCTGGGCAGCTTTGAGTTGTTCGGCGAGGGCGCTGCGATCCCGATCGAGCGCGGCTCGGTCGGAATTCAACTGGACAAGGAACCCGGTCTTGCGGCTTTCGAAATCAGCGGCGGCGGCAGCGAGGCTCTGCTCACGAGGAGCAAAGATTTCGGCCTCAGCGCGCTGTCGAATAGCCTTGAGCATCGCTGCGGCCTGTTGTTCGCTGACCAGGGATCCATCCGGAGTCACGCCTGCGGCCTTGAACTTGCTGTCGAGCATTTCAAGGGCGGGGCGCACCAGCGGAAGGATTTCAGCCCACGGGGTGTTGGCGGAGTTGCTCCGCTTGAACTGCTCGAGCAACTGTCCAACGAGAAAGGCCATCTGGCCGTCTGTGGGAGAGGTGCTCGCACCGTTGCTAGGCTTGGATGTCGAGGTCGGGCTTGTCGGGGACGGTCGCGCGGGAGTCGCCTGTTTGGGGGCCTCAAGCGCGGCCAACTTGGCTGAGACTTCGATGGGCAGAACCGTTTTGGGCAAACCCGGATCGAGTTCGTCGTTCAGCCAGGCCTTGGGCCCGAGGACCACCAACCATTCGAGGTAGTACCGATCGTCCGTTTCCATGGTCAGAATGTCACGCAGCACCAGGGCTGCGAACTCCAGACCCATGCGAATGGACATGCGGTGTGAGTCGAAGGTCCAGCCAACCGCGCCATGCGGACGCAGGAGCACTGCGCCGAGTTTGAGCGGCTGCCGATCCTTGAGGGTCCTGCGCTCCGATACCGGAACGACAGGACCGAACTTGCCGGGGGGGTGTTTCTGAGTGATGAGTTCCATCATCTCGCGATAGGCATCCCCCTTACCGACGTTGCCGCGCAGGAGTCTCAGGCCCTCGCAATACAGATGCGGGGCGTAGATTCTGGCGGCTTCGCTCGAAAGCATCTTCACGGCCCAGCGGATCAGTGACTCCGGGGTTTCGAAGATGGGATCGGCGAGCGGACCTCCACGCGGCAGCGGCGCCACGAAGTGGTAGTGCGGGTCCTTGACGGCGGGGTCAAGACCCAGATCCTGCTTCTCGACGACGGCGAATTCGAACGCCTCCCGGTCAGGAGTCGTAGGAAGGCCGACCTTGATAGCGGCCAATGAGGACCGCACACCAAGTTCGGATTGCGCTTCGAGTTGGGATCGTCCCATGGGACTTCTCCTTTCAAAACGTGTGCGAGTTTGAATGAGGTCTCGCGAGAACCTTGACGGCACCAATGCCGTCGCCTGATGAACCTCCTGCTGGGCGGTTCACTAGGTACGGCAATTAGTAGATTTTTCTACTCAAACCAGATTTTGGGATGAAAACGAGCAATAACGCTAAATTATACACTCGCGGATTGCACTAAGAAACGTCGGACACCGGTATTTAGTGTTGTGACATCAGGGCTTTAGTCCAAGCCTGCGAGAGTCAACCAGCAGTAGCGGTGCTAGCGGCGATCCCTGCGGGCCGGCTGTCTTTCGCAGCTCGGTTTTTACGACATTGTTCCAGGCTTCAGCCACCGTGCTGATGGTCAGACCCGAGGAGCGATCTTGGCCCATTTGGAAAAGCTCTGAACCCAAACGACTGAGGCGCAGCCGCGGCGAGGCGAGTGCCCCGAGCGGAGAACTACGAAGTTCAGCCAGATCCTTCGGCGCAGGAAAGGGATCTCTCATGCCCAGGACATGTTCAAGCAGTGCGAACACCTGGGTTTGCGGTTCATCTTGCAAGTCGTTGATGAACTGAACGACGCCGCGACGAAAGCGCTGGATAAACCGGCTACGCTCCTGGAGCATGACACCGATGCTCATCACAGCGTCGCTCGGTCTGCGGGCTGCCTTCTCGGATGCAATTTCCATCTCGCGTCCGCGAGCGAGCCCTTCGAAGTTCGCAATTGAGCGGTCGAGGTGCTCATAGATTTTGGCCAAGGAAGATTCAGCGCCTCTTCGATCTCGAGCGGCAATTTTGTCGAGATCGTCGCGCAGATGACTAACGAGAGACGTTGCTGGGGCAGCCATCGGATGGTGTTCGCAGAACTGCGGGTCCCGTGAAAGGATCCTGGCCGCTGTTTGCAATATCGAGGATCCAGTGGCATTCACCACGATGACCAGGTTTTGATTGTCGCGTAAATCGCGAGCAAAGGTCCGACCGAGGCCCGCGGTAGCTGAACGTTCTTCCATCATATAATTGAAGTCGTCGATGAGCATGCAGGTGACAAGCTGCGGCCTATCGGGAGAGATTTTGAGCAAGGCGCCTACCACTGAAGCTGGCACTGAACTTCTCTCCCGCAGCTGGTGGGTGGTATCTCCAGGAGCCCCAAAAGTGAAGTCGTATGAGCACGCGCCATCGGATCCCGCGGCCGAGACTAAGCGCTGACACACGGTGATCTGTTCTTGGGTGTTGCGGCTGGCAAGAACGAAGGCCTTGCCATCGCCCTGCACCTTCACCTTGAATTTTGAAATCTCCCGTTCACTGCCGGAACTTCCCTCGAAGACCTCGATTCGCAGGTCGGGTCTTTGTGCGGCAAGTTGACTGATGATGCTGTCAAGCAGGTAACGTCTAATCGGCGACGCAAGTACTGACGCACTGTTAACCCGCGTATTATCCGGCAGGGGGTACTGCGAGAGCGTTTCCGGGGTCAGATCTGCCAGTGCTCGATTTGCGTCGAAGTACAATATTCGCTCCCGAACTGGCGACAAGCGGCGTAGAGCTCGATGATCGTAGGAATTCAATACCGCAGACGGAAAGGGCAGGTCGCTTGCCCCAAGAAGGGTAATCTGCGCGCGCTCCGGTACCTCCGGTTCAGGAACATCTACGGCCGGTCTGCGAACCAGCGCAGCGGCGGCGAGATGTTCGGCCTGCTGCCTGGAGAGAAGATTAATCACCACTCGCACTGCTTCTCTAAGCTGGGGCGAGCGAATGTTCGAGTGGTCATCTGGAATAATCCAGCACCCTTCGCTCATCTTTAGAGCGCCTAAGTTCTTGAGCTCGAGCAGCTGTTCGCGGAAGGCACCTTGTAAATCCTCATCGGCATTGAATCCTTCGACTCTGGATCCCGTTCGCCTCAGCAATTCCGAGATTCCAAGCCTATCTCCGGGTCGATACAACCACTGCTGGTCTGGAAAACTATAGGTGAGAATCATGGCGGCTACTCCGCCGATGAGCCGAGGATGCTGCATGCCTTCGAGTAAGCGTGTCACCGTCTCGTAGGCTGCGGCGAATTCATGAGCGGGGTCATGATTCGCCTGTGCACCTGTCGTTGGCCTGGTCTCCGGAGTTCCCAAATACTGCTTTGCGCTTTGCGGTGTGGTTGACATGCCGATACCTGACTATTGAAACTTATCCGAATATCTTGAAACCGGTATGATTAATTTTGAATTGCTATCTACACCCGGGAGTGGTCGGCCCTCGAATTCACTCGATCCTAGGAGTTGGTTGATTATGGTAACAGTAGCTTGGGCCCCCAGAGGTCTGTTATTCGTGGAAACCCAATGGCGGCACTGCGAGAGCAATTGGGTAAGAAAATGAGCGGGAAAGTCAGCCGCCGTCGGGCGGCGGATATCCTGGTGCGGCATTTTAACAGTGGCCCAGTCAGACAGAGGAGCGACGAGAGATTGTATCACCATGTGCTGTTGGCTTGACCTCTGCAGAAGGAGGAGGAGTTCGTGGACGGCCGAATGGATCACGGCCGTGTACCCAGGCTTATCGGTGGCGGCGGCCAGGGCCTCGCGGGCGAATAGGTGAAGCTCCGGAGTGTATGACTCTGGTGATTGGAGTACCTGGAGAAGCGTCTCGCGATCTTCGGCACCGGCTGTCGCAAGTACATTTACTCTATGTAAAATCTGCGCGTAGAATTTAACCAAAATTGATTGCGCATCCTTTTTATTCCGTACCACTGCTAGATCCTCGCGCACAAGGCCGTCCATCGATAAAGCCTCTGCTGTCGACGAGAAGAAGGGGGTTCCCGGAGGTAAGCCTGTCACCCGCACGGAGGCATACAAATTGCTGGCTGATGCCGATTCCAGAAGGATATCGCTCGTAGGTGGAATAATAAGCGTAAGGAATCGGACGGAGGGACAGTTGACTTCGAGGCTCGTACGCTGTTCGCGTACTCTGGGAGTTATACCCCCTTCGCGCAGGAAAACTACTGCCATTCTCCAGTCCGGACCGAACAATTCGCCTATTGCGGTTTGCAAGCCTTGAGTAGTCTGGGTGCTCAGACTGGGCTCGAAGGAAAATACTACAGCTACCTTAT
>JAYRHW010000225.1:0-16409 GCA_041907145.1 Bdellovibrionota bacterium | reverse complement strand
ATTTGTTAGTTGGCAATGAAGGTAATTCGAGGGCCCATAGCTCAGCTGCCGGAAAGCGAAGCTTTCCTAGTGACAGAGCGCGCTGTGCTCAGCACATTGCGCTCGACCAGCTGATGGGGGTCATTCTGTTTGATTTGTTAGTTGGCAATGAAGGTAATTCGAGGGCCCATAGCTCAGCTGGGAGAGCGCATCGTTCGCAATGATGAGGTCGGCGGTTCGATCCCGCCTGGGTCCACCACTTCGCCCCTTCGGGGCTTCGGGTGGCAAGCCATTTCCATGGCGAAGTGGTGTCCCGACGTAGCATTAGCAAAGTCGAACTGCTCGCGGGTTCACAGTGCTTGCAACTGCGTTTAATCGACCCCGCAAAAACATCACTCCCCAAAGCCTGTTGCTGCCGAATCTCAGTTTTTACCTACTCTAACTCCCCATTTTTCCTAGCCTGTCTGCCTTGGCACGCCGTGTGCTTCAAGGGGAGGTAGAAGACTGCTTCCCTATAGCTTGCGTATGAGTCACCCCACAAACTCAGAGCACGGATTCACCCTGATTGAGCTACTTACCGTGGTGGCTGTAGTTGGCATACTCTCCGCCATCGCAGTGCCCCAGTTCCAAGATTACAAGATGCAGGGCTTTGATCGACGTGCGCAGATTGACCTGCGCAATACCGCAATCGCAGAGGAGGCCTACTTTTCGGAGGTTGGGCATTACCTGGATTGCAATGAAGCAAATTGTGCAGGCCTCCTGAACGGTCTCGGAATTCTCTCCGAAGGCACAGTGCTCACCATTACCTCAACGGCAACCGGGTTCACGGGTACCGCGACGCACCCAAGGGGATCCGGTCGAGTCTTCAACTGGTCATCAAGCTAATGATTCACCAATTCGGCTGGCTTGGTTAATGCGCCCTTGGCGATGGCTTCCACCACAGCTGGGTCTGCGAGGGTTGAGATATCTCCGAATTGGTATCGCTCCCCCTCGGCTACCTTGCGCAAAATCCTGCGCATGATTTTTCCCGAGCGCGTCTTCGGCAATCCGGGAACAAACTGAATGAGGTCTGGATTCGCTATCGGGCTGATTACTTTGCGAACCGCCTCTGCAATCTTTCCTCGCGATGCCTCAGTGGCGGTATGCCCATCCTTCAAAACACAGAATGCATAGATGCCGATTCCCTTAATGTCGTGCGGGTAGCCTACGACAGCAGCCTCAGCCACAACGCCTGAGGTGACAATCGCGCTCTCTATTTCAGCCGTACCCAATCGATGACCAGCCACGTTAAGAACGTCATCAACGCGTCCCGTGATCCAGTAATAACCATCCTCATCCCTGCGGCAGCCATCACCGGTGAAGTACTTTCCGGGATATTGACTAAAGTATGTCTTCACGAAGCGCTCGTGGTCTCCGTAAACAGTGCGCATCTGACCTGGCCAAGGGAATTTGATGCAGAGTTTGCCCTTGACGTCGTTTCCTTGAATCTCCCTGCCCTCGTCGTCCACCAGGCAGGGCTGCACGCCGAAAAATGGTCTCGTTGCTGATCCCGGCTTGAGGCGAGTAGCTCCTGGAAGTGGGGATATTAATATCCCTCCGGTCTCTGTCTGCCACCAGGTATCGACCACGGGACAGCGCCCCCCGCCGACGTTGTCATGATACCAGAGCCAAGCGTCCTCGTTGATCGGTTCGCCCACGCTTCCGAGAATGCGAAGGGACCTCAGATCGTATTTGCTCGGCAGATCTGGCCCCTCCTTCGCAACCGCTCGGATTGCCGTGGGAGCAGTATAGAATATGTTGATCTTGTGGCGCTGAATTGTTTCCCAATAGCGACCAGCGTCCGGGTAGGTTGGAATCGATTCGAACATTACCGTGGTAGCCCCGTTCGCCAAGGGGCCGTATACGATGTAGCTATGCCCGGTGACCCAGCCAACGTCAGCGGCGCAGCAGTAGATATCAGCCTCCCGATAGTCAAAGACGTAGCGATGAGTAATCGCCGTATGGAGAAGGTAGCCGCCTTGGGTATGCAGAACCCCCTTGGGCTTACCGGTCGAGCCTGATGTGTAAAGAATAAATAGAGGATCCTCCGAAGATAGATGCTCTGGCTGGCATTCCGCGGAAGATCTTGCCATTTCTTCATGATACCAAGAGTCCCGGCCAGCTTTCATCGCCGTCTCAGACTTGGTGCGCTGAAATACAATAACACTCGTGATGCAATCGACTCGCTCTAGCGCCTCGTCCGCAATCGACTTAAGTGCTATCGTCTTTGGGCCGCGTACTATTTCATTACCAGTAACGAGAACCTTGCACTGAGAGTCGAGGATGCGATCTCGCACCGACTCCGCTGAGAAGCCGCCGAAAATCACCGAATGAACGGCCCCAATTCGAGCGCAGGCCAGCATTGCCACGGCGACCTCAGGCACCATGGGCATATAAATCGCTACCCTGTCGCCACGTTTTATCCCCTTGGATTTAAGAACATTTGCAAATCTGCAAACAGCGGAGTGCAGTTCACGATACGAGACTCTTCGCACGTCACCCGGCTCGTTGCCCTCCCACAAAATCGCAGTCTTGTCGGCGCGGGTCTCTAAATGCCGATCTAGGCAGTTATAGGAAACATTCAATTCGGCTCCGAGAAACCACTTAATCTGGGCCGTGTGATAATCCCACTCCAACACCGAGCTCCAGGGCTTAAACCAGGTCACGAACTCTTTGGCCTGAGCAGCCCAGAAGTCTTCGGGCTGCCGAACCGACCACTCGTACAGTCGCTGATATTCCGCCTCAGAAATATAGGCGGAGTTTCCCAGCGCTGAGGGCACATCAAAAACTTTACTCATAGAATACCTAGATTGAGAGCATAAACGGGCAATCCCCCTTAGGATAACCGGCTGAGTTTACTTTACTTTGCGGAGCGGTTCCAGCACTAACTTTGGCGGGGGTGAAGACTAACGCCGCGCTCCTTAGTAGACTGCGCTGCGATGCAGAAGGTAAGCCCCATCCAAGTGCTAATTTATGCCGGTCCCGGAACCGGTGAAATCTCTCGACTCGAGACGCACCTATGTCTGCGTCGTATGTTGCCCAACTTCTCGGTCCGCTGGGTCCTTCCGTCTGAGCTAATCGAAACTGATTGGCACCGCGACACTCGCTTGCTCGTCATTCCAGGAGGCCAAGACTTACCCTATTGCGAGTCTCTCGAAGGACTAGGAACCGACTCCATTCGAACTTACGTTTCGAATGGCGGATCCTACCTGGGTATCTGTGCTGGCGCATATTTTGCCTGCAATGAGATTGAGTTCGAGCGCGGCACTCCCTGTGAAGTGATCGGCAAGCGTAAGTTGCAGCTATTTCCTGGACGAGCGATTGGTCAGGCGCTTAACCCCGGAACTTTTAATTACGCCGACTTTGCCAGCGCCGATCTAGCGCGCCTCAACCTTTCTTCATCTAAGGAGCCTGTCTCCGTTTACTTCGAGGGGGGCTGCTACTTCGAATCAACAACGGACAAAGCTTTGCCGCTCGCCGACTATGCCGATCTGCGCGATCAACCTCCCGCCATCCTCTCCTGTTGCTTCGGAAATGGTAGGGTCGTACTCAGCGGCGTTCACCCTGAGTTTTCCCCCCATACCGTAGGTTCCATCCGGCCGGCGCTTGGCGCCCTTCTGGAGAGTTTCGAGCGGCAGCGAATGTCACTGCTCGCGACCATGTTCGAAGAACTTGGGTTCAATACTAAGGAGATTGAGACTCATGCTTAGCCCTCACGTCGCTAGTTTCGATCAATCGCGCTACCAATCATCAGTGGGTCCTGCGCACGAAGCCTACAGCGTGCACTTCGCGCCAGAGGTCGACTCGACGATGAACCTAAATAGATGGTTTGCAACACGCGGCGTAGCAGTTGAGCCGGGACTATGCCTCATTGCCGGAAGGCAGACTCACGGTGTTGGCCAGCATGGATCCTGGGTCAGCAACGATCAAGACGTAAAACTCTCTCTAGTTTTGCCTGAAGTAGAAAGCTCAAGGGACCTTGCACTACTCAACTGTATCGCCGCGCTGGCCGTGCAAAGGACACTGACTGAGCTTGCCGATCAGTACGCGATATCTTTGGATACTCCGCCGCCATTTCAAGTAAAATTAGTGAACGATGTTCTGGTTCCCTGGCAGGGAGCATTTCGCAAAATAAGCGGCAGTTTGGCGGTATCCCGACACGACCTGCCAATGCGTTCACTACTGGAAACGCGCGATGGATTCTCGTTTCCCGAGGACTTGATCATACTAGGTATCGGCATCAACCTTCAAACACTGGAGCGTCCTGTAACGGACCCGCGCTTTGCCCCAGTTGCACTTGAAGATCTGATAGGCGATCTCGTAAGCCGCGAGATTGCGGTGGGGTCCCTACTGCGGCACTTCCACGGTCTGCGCACGGTTCTCAGGGGCCGCCCGGAGATGCTTTTACACGCACTGTCCTCGGAGTTAGCAACTCAGGACGGAGAAGTCCTCGCAGTCTCCAAGGGGGGTGCGGAAGTAATGGGGTATGTCAGAGAGCTTGGTCTAGACGGTGTTCGGATTGCTGCTGGCGCGAGTACCGTCACCATACCCCTCGAGGACATTCAGCGTGTCATTCCTGCGCCCAAATTGAACTAAGAGATTCACGGAAGATAGCTGCATACCGCTTTACCGTGAGTTGATCAATCATCTCTTCGACACCGACTCGTGCCAGCAGCGGCACCTCCGCATGATGCCGAATGTAGTTCTCGTTGGCAGACGATTGTTCTCCATTGAAAATAATACCCGCAACCGACACATTCTTCGATTGAAGTGCCTCTATGGAGAGCATTGTATGGTTCACGCTGCCTAAATAATTTCGCGCAACTAATAATACCGGGAGGTTGAACTGCGAGATCAATCCTCTCGTGTCCATTTCATTAGAAACTGGGGCGAGTACTCCCCCTAGCCCCTCTACGATGAGCCCATTTGAGGTACGAGGTAATTGCAAGGTTCCAAACTGCCCGGCGCTCAATGCCTCCCACGCCGCGGCCCCCTCTTTGAGTCTATGCGCCTCCGGATGAACCTTAGATTTCTGATTGCTAACGAGGGAGCGAACGACATCAGAATCGGTAAAACCTAAATTCCCGGCTTGGACCGGCTTCCAATAATCGGCCTGGAAGGCCTCAGCAAGAATTGCTGAAACCAGCGTCTTACCGACATCGGCGCCGATCCCGGTGACAAATACGCGAGCTGCCATAAGATTAGGCTACGAGCAAAGCAGTCGATAAAGGCAGCATTATGCCGCCTGCTCGACCGCGGAGGGCGCGGAGCTCTCGATAACCAGATCGTCGCCCTTGATATCCACTTTGATGGTCGATCCGTTCGGAATTTCATCCCCAATCAGGGCTCGACCAATGCGAGTCTCCAATTCTCGCTGGAGGTAGCGCTTGAGCGGTCGGGCGCCGAATACGGGGTCGTAACCCCGCTCGGCGACAAAAGTCTTCGCCTTGGCAGACATCTGCAGCTTAATATTTCTCTCCGAGAGGCGTTTACGCACATCTTCCAGTAGCAGGTCCACAATCTCGGATATCTCCGAGAGGGTAAGAGGCTTGAACAATACGATCTCATCGATGCGATTGAGGAACTCCGGACGGAATTGTGAGCGAAGCTCCCGCATCACGGAATCTCGCGCGCCCTGCTGGATTTCACCCTTGGCGTCGATTCCCTCGAGCAGATGTTGCGACCCAACATTTGAAGTCAGGATAATGACTGTATTCTTAAAGTCTACCGTGCGTCCTTGGGAGTCAGTGACCCGTCCATCATCGAGTATCTGCAGAAGTACGTTAAATACATCGGAATGCGCCTTCTCGATTTCATCGAATAGAAGAACGCAATACGGCTTGCGACGCACAGCCTCGGTGAGCTGACCTCCCTCTTCGTACCCCACATATCCGGGCGGTGCCCCGAGCAAACGCGATACGGAGAACTTCTCCATGTACTCGCTCATGTCGATTCGTACCAAGTTCTCCTCAGTATCAAAAAGGGCTTGGGCCAGGGTCTTCGCGAGTTCGGTCTTTCCGACTCCGGTCGGTCCAAGAAATAGAAAAGAGCCGATAGGACGCCTGGGATCCTTAATGCCAGAACGTGCTCGAATCACGGCATCAGCAACATACCGAACCGCTTCCTGTTGGCCGATTACCCGCTGGTGTAGAATTTCGTCGAGCTTGAGGAGCTTCTGCTTCTCTCCTTCGACGAGTTTCGTCACGGGAATACCTGTCCAGCGGGAGATGATTTCGGCAATTTCCTCATCAGTAACCTCTTCACGGAGCAGTCTTTCACCACCCTGCTTCCCGAGCAGCGACTTTTCCTCTGCTGCGAGCTGCTTTTCCAATTGAGGAATTTTCCCATGCTTGAGCTCCGCGGCCTTGTTGAGGTCATACTCTCGCTCGGCCCTCTCGACGTCCCGCCGAACGGTTTCGATCTGCTCGCGAAGTGCCTGAATGCGCTGAATCCCGCCCTTCTCGGCCTCCCACTGAGCTTTCATGACAGACGAGCGCTCGCGAAGCTCCGTTATCTCTTTCCGCAAGGCAGCAAGTCGCTCCATGCTGCTCTCGTCCTTTTCCTTTTTCAGAGCGGCCTCCTCGATCTCTAGCTGCATGGTGCGGCGGGTAACCTCGTCGAGCTCCGCCGGCATGGAATCGATCTCTGTGCGAATTGTGGCGCAGGCCTCGTCTACGAGGTCGATGGCTTTGTCGGGCAAAAAGCGGTCCGAAATGTAGCGATTAGAAAGCGCTGCAGCTGCAACGAGAGCATTATCCTGAATTTTGACGCCGTGATGGATCTCGAAGCGCTCCTTAATTCCGCGCAGGATCGAGATAGTATCTTCGACATTGGGCTGCTCGACCAAGACCGGCTGGAATCGCCGCTCCAAGGCAGCATCCTTCTCTAAGTGCTTACGATACTCATCAAGAGTAGTAGCTCCGATGCAGTGCAGCTCACCGCGCGCCAGCATGGGCTTGAGCATATTGCCGGCATCGAGCGTTCCCTCGGCCTTTCCAGCGCCAACAATAGTGTGGAGCTCATCGATGAAGAGAATGATGCGGCCATCGGAGTTCTTTACCTCTTGCAGCACTGCCTTTAGGCGTTCCTCGAACTCGCCGCGATACTTTGCTCCGGCAACCAGCGCGCCCATATCCAGGGCAAAAACAGTTTTATCCTTGAGACCCTCCGGTACGTCACCGCGCACAATGCGCTGCGCCAGGCCCTCGACGATAGCAGTCTTTCCGACACCAGGTTCTCCGATGAGTACCGGGTTATTCTTCGTCTTGCGCGAGAGAATTCGTATAGTACGACGTATTTCCGAGTCCCTGCCGATTACGGGGTCGAGTTTGCCTTTCGTCGCTTCCTGCACTAGGTCGCGCCCGTAGCGCTCCAAAGCTTGATAGGTCTGCTCCGGATTTGGACTCACCACCCGCTGGTTACCACGTACCTCTGTCAGCGCCGCTAGGAACTTGTCGCGAGTAATTCCCAGGGTTCGAAATACCTTCCCCACTCCTGCTTTACTATCTTCGTCTAACATCGCAAGAACGAGGTGCTCAACCGAGACATAGTCGTCCTTGAGGCGCTTTGCTTCATCTTCCGCCTTGACTAAGATTTTGTTTAATCGCTGAGTAAGATAGATGCTCCCCGGTTCGACGCCTGGTCCGGATACGCTCGGGCGCTTTTCAAGCTCACGCTCTAGTGCGGTCGTTATCGCATCGCCGGTGACTCCGAGCTTTTGGATAAGTTGCGGGACCAATCCGCGTTCCTGGGTTAGCAAGGCGCTCAGAAGATGTTCAGCGTCCACCTCCTGATGGCCCAAACGTACGGCCTTGACCTGCGCTTCGTGGAAAGCTTCCTGACATTTTTGTGTAAAGCGATTAATATCCATAGTTCACTTTCTATTGCCTAAATCATGCAGCCGCTCGCGGATTGAAGTGCGATACGGTCGCAAGCTTCTCCAACAGCTCCCTTTCACCCTGACTCAAACTTTCCGGCAATACTATCCGAACCTCTGCATAGAGGTCACCAGGCTCCCCTTTCACACTCGGCATCCCTTTGCCCTTTAGGCGAAAGCGTTTGCCGCCCTGAGTGCCGGCGGGAATTGATAACTTCACTTCTCCGTCGAGAGAGCGCACGGGAACTTTTGCTCCGAGGGCGGCCTCCCACGGGCTCAAGGGGAGGTCGGTAATCAAGTCTTTGCCCTGAACACGAAAATGAGGATGCTTCGCAAACCGAATTTTCAGGAGCAAATCTCCGGCCTGTCCGCGCGCATTCTTGGCACCCTGCCCGGCCATCCTAATTACGGAGCCCTCGAGAGTTCCCACCGGAATTTTCACACGATAATTCCGCTTTTGCTCCTTACCGCTGCCTGCGCCCCCTCGCTCGATGCTCTGGAGAGAAATCTCCTTCGTCGCTCCGCGAAAAGCGTCTTCGATTGAAATCGTCAGTTCTGCTTCCGTGCTGCGCGGCGCAGTTTCGCCGAATTCACCGAATGATTGCGCCTGCCCGCCCATTCCGGCGAAATTAAATCCGCCGTTCCCGGCTCCACCGAAGAACGATTCGAAAAAGTCGCTAAAACCCGACATGTCAAATGCCTGGGCACTCCCATGAGTGCCTTTGAAATTCATTCCCTCCCAACCTGGCGGCGGCCTGAATTCCTGTCCAGCTTTCCAGTCGGCACCGAGTGCATCGTAGCGCTTGCGCTTTTCCGGATCCTTTAAGACCTCGTACGCCTCATTTATCTTCTTGAAGCGATCTTCCGCGCCCCTTTCTTTGTTGACATCGGGGTGATACTTCCGCGCCAGCTTTCGATAAGCCTTCTGCACCTCCTCCTGGGAGACGTCACGTTTTATTCCCAATGTTTCGTAATAGTCCTGGAATTGAACCACGGAGCATCCTAAATCAACTCTGAAGGTATCGACCCTAACCTCTAAATTCCCTCAGATTTGTACCTATTAGAATGTAACCATTAATTGCCGGTTTTCAATGGTGATAATGGATTCGGGCAATTAGCTAGGACAGCGTTGGACTGCTAATCGGGGAGCGATATACGCATCATCGGCGGGATGCTAGCGTGACCACTTAGACGCTCCACCCAGCGGTGCATCAAACTACGAAACATCGGGCGAACGAGATCGTTAATCTCATTAGCCTCAAGGTCGACTGTCTGAACAGTCCTCCCCTCGACATAGCGGCTGCCAAACGGCTCAGTCAATGGAGCAAAGAAGACGGCAGTACGAATACTAGCTACCCAAACGGAATTCCCGGAGATGAGCCTTCCCCGTAAATCATACCCCCACGATTGCCAGGCTTCGAGCGAAAGCCACATTCCCTTTCCTTCGCAGATTTGCACGGTAAGGAATCGAAGTTCCGGCACCTGGCGCACCCTTGACTCCTCCCGCGCCTCGCGAACAGCGCACTCGACGGGATGCTCCCCGAGCTCAAGCACGCCACCTGTAGGTCCGAACTGTCCGTTCTTGCCTTGTCGAAGCACGACGCGAGCAGGATTTTCAGGATCGTAAAGAATCGTACGGGCCGACGTGACACCCTGAAGGGCTACGGTTAAATCGGGATCCTTTCGAACATCTCGCAACCCCCCGCGAGGCCCAGTCAGCAGGAGATCCTTGGAATCCGAAAGGGGGGTCGCCTCGATGCCCACGAGCGGGCTAACCGGGGCGCTAAGGGTCGAAGTCAGAGGCATGACGATAAAAGTTAGGGTTATGTTAGTTCTCTATTAGCACAGGCCTTAAGCTTACGTTAGTGCCATCTATGATGATCTTAGTCTGCCCGTTGAAGCGGATATCTCGTGCCTTCAGGAACTTAGACGGAGCAGAACCAGCCTATTCGTATATCAACGAAAAATTCGCTCGGTATTGCATGCATTTACTCGCGATGAGAAAGTAAGGGGGAATTGTTTACTCTAAGGTCAATCTGATGTTCCAGGGCGATGCTATTCCCGGTGAGAGGCCGGATTTTACCAATTTTTACAAGCAGGGAGTCTTTTGGCTCGTTCATTTGGTTTGTATTTGGGCGATCTGGACCGGAGTCAGCGCTGTCGCGGTCTTCGTTTGCGCGGCACTGTATGTCATCCGCATGTTTGCGATCACGGGGGTTTATCACCGCTATTTCTCGCACCGCACTTACCGCACTAGCCGCGTCTTTCAATTCATACTTGCTTTTCTAGGCGCGACTTCCGCCCAGAAGGGGCCTATCTGGTGGTCCTCCCATCACCGTCATCACCATAAACATTCAGACACTCCGGCAGATGCACACTCCCCGGTGATTCACGGCATCTACTACGCGCACATTGGTTGGGTCCTCAGTCCGCAGTTCGTATCCACCCGCGAAGACGAGGTAAGGGATTTGTTGCAGTTTCCAGAGCTAAGATTGCTTGATAAGTACTACATGGTTCCGCCCTTCCTTCTTGGCGCGTTCACCTTCATGCTTGGAGGCTGGCTCCAGCACGCCTATCCGCAGCTGGGAACATCTCCCAACCAGATGTTAGTTTGGGGTTTTTTTATAAGCACGGTGCTTTTGTATCACGGCACCTTCTGCATCAATTCCTTCTGCCACCTGTGGGGCAACCGACGCTTTAAGACTAGCGACGACAGCCGAAATAGCTTCCTGCTTGCTTTGATAACCCTTGGCGAGGGCTGGCATAATAATCATCATCGCTACCCAGGTTCAGAGCGTCAGGGCTTTTACTGGTGGGAACTTGATATTTCACACTATGTGCTGAAGCTCCTGGAATCGCTCGGTCTTATATGGGATTTGCGCGTACCGCCGGAGCGTATATACGCGGAAGCGGCTGGCAAAGTCTAGAGTCATTGATTAGTGGTTCATTCGGCGGGAGACTACCCCTCCTCCGTATGCGTGCTCAAGTAGATCAACAACTCAACCATTCTCTCCCTTGTTCCGCTGTTGCGGAGTCCTTGCCCCCATCCCTCCCAACTGCATCGGCTAGGGCGTGCTGGCCAGGGGATAGAGAGCCCTCGGTAGACAGAGCGCATATCTTCGGAGTGTTTCAATCAATATCACGCCGCGAGGCTCGCTCGGACCGTATCGCCATCGCTCACCCTGACCAGCAGATTTTGGCGCAGACTGCAGAGACGCTCGAGAGATTGGGACTTCGCTCGCCTTCCGAAAACAGGGGAACTCCCAAAGTTTTGGAGGTTTATGCCGAGGGATTAGCGGGCTACCTTCGGGCAGAGACAGCCGATAACACTCACCTCCCCTGGCGCTTTCTTGGCTCGCGCGCAGAACGATTAGCATTCCTTAAGGGCTATTTTCTGCACTCAGGCGCCGTGTCCGGTAAGTTCTTCAGACTCGAGAGCTCGCATGGAGAGAGTTTGTGCATTCACCTTGCCTGCCTACTAGGCGAGCTTGGTGTTGCCTCGACGGTTTACGCGACTTCGCGCGGCACGCTTTTGCAGCTTTCTGCCACCGAGGAACTCTGCAATTTGGATGCCCTCGATATTTTGCGCGGCGAGCTGAAGGAGGACCTTAGGATGGCTCTAGCGAGCCCTCAACATGCTCGGCGCATTAAATGGCGCGACGCATATACCACGGCGATATCTCAGAAGGGAGAATCGTCCGTCGCTGAAATTGCTCGAGAGGTCTCTGTTGCTGAGAGTACTGTTGCGGGCTGGCTCTCTGGCGCCAGCCCCCCAAAGTCCGTGCAACGCATGTTGGAAATTGATCGACTAAGACGAGCCTGGAAAGTCCCTTTCGCTGACTCCATGGCGATACTGTACTTAGAGAAGGGCCTAGATCTCGACATCTCGAACCACCTCGCTCGCATCTTCTCGCCAACATCCTTGCGTCAGCATTTGGATTCTGTACTCTCCCACACTCAGAGAGCTGGAATTCGTATAAGCGCCGACGTGATCGAGTCTCTCCTGCTGAAACGGCAAGTCGGACAGGCGCTCCCTTGCTAGACTCCTAGGGTGCAGGAGAAATCTCGCTACCCGCAGTCCTGTCCCGCGACACCAAGGTCTCCGGTACAATCTCCAAAGCAGGCCGCGGAGGGAGAAGAGTCTTTCCGGCCCAAGGATATCGGATAGCCAGGCTGTACTCTACAAGCCTAACGGCTTCAGCGTACTTCTCCTCCCAACTCCCTCTGAGCACATGATAGTCGATACCTTCCTCATCCAGTACCGCTCGATGCGAAGCATCAAGAGCATCTCGCCGCTCGAGCTCCAATCGGGTGCCATCTTGAACGTACGGAGCGTCATTCGCCAAATAGAGATACAAACTCCCTCTTGAATCCTTCACCACATCCGGGGCTGGCTCCATGTCCCTACCAAATAGAAACCGGGCGTAGGAGATCGTGGTGTAGATATCCGTATCTAAGAAGAGAACCTGCCGTGCAGTTTTTGAAGCTACGCGTATGCGCTCGGCGTGCACTTCCGCTACCCGCCGCAAGTCCTCGTAGGAACACTCCTCAGTGTTCGAGATGAGATCTCTTCCAGCCTCCGTAACAAGCCCCCCGCCGAAGCGCTCTGCTAGAAATTTTGCCAGGGTCGACTTCCCCGTAGATTCAGTGCCGCAGATAACGACTCTGGTGAGCAAGTCGTCTTTGGCGAACTGATTCATTGCGCTCCAATGCTTCTGTAGATCATTGCGTATCATCGTGGCTGAAATCTCCTTAGGACGAATAAAGCGCGCATGCTTACAACCCATAAATCGAGCGACATACTCTCCGTAGTCTTCACCGGTGCAAACCATGTCTATTTTCGGCAGGACCTGCATAAATTTCTCAGACCAAACTTTCGAGACCTCCTCACTTGATACCGAGGTATTGGGAAGGTCCGCCTCCCGGTAGGGAAGCGCTTTGACCACGATTCCGCTGTCCGCAGCGAATGTCTTCCGAATCCAAGCCAGCCGCTGCTGCTCGGGAATAAGCTCCTTATCGGAGATGCATGCCAGAACTATTAATTCGTCGCACTGTTCCCTTGCGAAGCGAATGAGGGCCTCGTGTCCATTGTGGAAGGGATAAAATTTACCGAAGACCAGACCACGCTTCATCGTCCAATACCTTCAACCAAGCGAGCAGTCCGCTCACCGCCAGTCCCAGAAAGCCGATGTACAAGACTCCCATGAAGGGAATGGAGCGTGCGAAGTACAGGGGAATACTGACGAGGTCTACGCCGATCCACAGCAACCAAGACTCGATCGCCCTCCTAGCCAGAAGTATCGTCGCCACAATGCTTGCCGCAGCGGTAAACCCGTCCTGAAACGGATATGCTGCCGGAGCAATCACGAGCCACGGCAGGATTGAATGTATGCTCGACATCAGGGCGCCCAGAAGTATTGTCCCGAGTACAGTGGCAAGTAAGGACAGATGCAATCGTCGGGTAGAAAATGGACTCACCGCCCCGCCCTGTCGCACGTTCGTGCCGCTCCAGGATGCCCAACCATACAATGTTGTCCCCGCAAAGAAGATTTGCAGCAGCATGTCGGAGTACAACTGAACCTGATAGAAAATACAGAGGAACGCCGCCTCATTTAGCAGACCTGCCGGCCAGGTCAGCGGATTTCTCTTCGTAGCCCAGTACACAGAGGCTACGCCACTGAGGATCCCTATGCACTCGACCAAGCTCAGCTTGTAGCCCATGACTTCGGCCAGGCTGGATTCCACGCTCAACAGTCGGCTCAGAATTTCCATGCTGCACTCACAAACAGATTTCTTGGCGCTGAAGAAAAGTATCGAGACTGTCCGCTTCCATCGACGTAGCCGCTGGTATAGGCGCTTCGATTGAGGATATTGTTCAGGTGTAGGCCCAGTTCGACGTCTCCGCGAGTGTAGTGTCCGGACAGGTTTACGGTACTAAAGCCCCCGATGGTGCTCGTATTGGCGAAGTCCAAGTAGGACGCGCCTTGGTAGCGAACCTCCCCCTCAATCCGGAACGAGTCATGATGGAACTCGGCACCGGTGCTACCCACGAACGATGGCGTCATCACGGGGGTAATATTTTGCCCCTCCTGTCGAATTCGGCTTCGCGTGACGGCGCCATTCAACTTAAGGCGCATCGTCGTCTCAACATCCCAGCGACCTTGAAACTCGATCCCGGTGCGATAGCTGTTCTCCACGCTGGCGGTGAGGGGTAACCCGGTCGGGCCCAACTTTCCACTGAGGGCGATTTCATGGTCGAAATTCAGGAGAAACAAATTACTCTCCAGTGACCAACTTGCCCCCTTGGCCCTGACCCCCAATTCTTGATCGACTACATGCTCCGGCTGCGTCACGCCGAGCAACGGGTTCCCCAAATCATCGGCTAGAAGCTCGTCGTTACCGAGAAACATGTCGTTGCGCGTAGGCTCCCGCCCCGTTCGCCCCAGACTGTAGAAAATACTCGTATCATTGGACAGTAAGTAGGTAACCCCGGCCTTAGGATTAAAGAATGTCCAACCCAACTCCCCAAGCGGCACGCTGCCGTGATAGTTGAAGGTTGTACGGCGAAGCTGTAAGTCTGACAGAAGCATGAAATCACCGAGCGCCCGCTCGTATTTGGCGAAGACGCTAGCTTCCTCCTTGACCCCTCTATTCTCGTAGAGCGTTCCAAGGGCGCGTTCGCTTCCCACATGCTCTCGTTGGTACCAGTTGCCGTGCACACCGAGCGTTACTCGGTTTTGACCAAAACTTGTTCGAAAGTTGGAGAAGGCCCCTGCGAAATGAGAACTCAGTCCGTAATTATAGAGCTCGCTCGTGCTGGGCAACCCCAGAAAGTTGTTTAGGTCGAAGTCGTAGTTGCCCTGCAGATGATTGTAATACACGGTTGTGGTCAGCTCACCCCCTGCCCCGATCGATCGCCTGTTTTGCAGCTGTGATAGCGATTGGAAGAAATTGTCATCCTCCCGGGAATTGCCATTCGCCCTGCGGTCAGCAGCTAACTGCTCTGCGGTTGCGCCGATATAGGCAAGCTCATTCTGCTGATGTCCGAGTACTCCAGTTAGTGACCAGTTATTATCTCTCCGTAGGTTGTCCCATTTATAGACCAGCGACTGCGCGTCATTTCCCGAACGTCTACGATATCCATCGGAATGCAGTTCACTCGCCCGAATAAAAACTGCTGCACCGTCATCCAGCTTGACTCCGCGCTGCGCAAAGACTCGCGCAGAGCCAAAGGCGCCCGCACTGAATCCGGCCTCGGAGGCTAGAGCGCGCAAGTCTGGAGACGAAAGCAGTATACTTCCGGCGTAGCTAGCGGTGCCGTTTTGACTCGTTCCTACGCCGCGGATGATCTGAAACCCTGCAAGAGAGTTGAGTACGTCGGGATAGTTCGAGAAATAGGCCCCCTGGTCCTCGGGTTCATTGAGCGGTACGCCATCAAGGGTGACGTTTATTCTGGTCTGATCTATCCCGCGCAGACGAAAATACGAGTATCCCTGGTAGGAGCCAGAGTCCGCATAGTTCGTGATGCCAGGACTTTCAGCAAAAACGAAGGAGGCCTCTTGGCCCCGCAGACTGGAGTCGTAATCAGCCTTGACTCTTTCACTAAAACTGAAGGGCTGATCTTCTCCGGCAGGGTTGGCGCCGAAGATCTCAATCTCGACTTCCGCACCTGCCGTAGTCGGAAGCGCTGCCATTAGGACCAGCGCCGCAAGGGTATTATAACTCTTTTTCATAGCGACTCTCCGTAGTAGTCGCTATAAATCTAGTAATTATTACACTATTTGATGATATTATTGATATTCGCCGACTATTTTGCAGTCCTACTGTGCATTTTTAGACTTTTGACCGAAGACTAAACGACAGTCGAACATTGCGTGGGACGGAGCGACGTGGCGGGAAAGAATTGAGCGAAGAGATGCTAGCGATGGGCAGACTCGCCTTGCTCCTTTGGTTCAGGTCCTACCCATCGGCTCCCCCTTTAGGGGGACGGGAGGGGGTGGCCACAGTCCGCCTACGCTAAGGCTACGTCGGGATGAACTATCAAGCGGAAATACTAGCGATGGGTAGACTCGAACTACCGACCCCAGAATTATGAGTTCTGTGCTCTAACCAACTGAGCTACATCGCCTTAATGACTTAGGCAGGGCCTGCCACTTTCCCAAAAAAACCCGATTAAATCAAGAAGGGCTGGAAAAACAGCTTCTTACGAGGCTTCACTACTTACAATTCCGCTACTCTACGCTATCCTGACGGCCTAGCCAGGAGTCCCGCCTATGATTACGAATATCAAAGCTGTTGCAGCTCATCTTGAGCAGGCAGTACAGGGCTTTGCTGATATTGCCGTTGTCGGCATCAGCGGAGGAGTAGACAGCTCCGTAGTGGCTTCTGTCTGCGTACAGGCCTTGGGCAAAGCCAATGTCCATCTCATCTCCATGCCCTACGACCATGTAGACATCAGCACCTTTAATGCCCGTAGCGCGGAGCTGGCGAAGAAAATTGGGGGAATACATCATAT
>JAYRHW010000224.1:0-3635 GCA_041907145.1 Bdellovibrionota bacterium | reverse complement strand
CCGACCGCCCCGGCGGAGGAACAACAAGCCTTCGCAGAATTGCTAGAATTGCAAGATCCGCTGTTGATGAGCTACATGGTCGGGCGGGAAACGCCGACGGATACGACGACGGCGAAGGTGGTGGGCGTAATGCGGACGTTGCTGAACGAGGCAGATGGCTCTTAGGCTTTGAACGCGCAACTTGTTTTGGTCAGCGGCATCAACCGAACAGCTCGCTGTGCGAACCCAGTCTCGCCAGTTGCAACGTATCCGTGTTGACCTTTCGGTAAACGGGCAGCAGATCCGGCTTAAGATGGCATTCCCGATAACCGGTTCATTCACCACTCAAAGCGTGATCTCGACAGCTCTCGGTAATGTTTGGTCAGTGGCCAGCAACGTCGCCGTTGCCTTGCACCAGTCGATCAAGATCCCGGCTATGGTGGGGAGCTGCCTTCACCCCGTTTGTAATCCCGTTTGAACGCGGACGACCGCTCAATCGTCCGCATTCAAATCGGCCATGAGCGCTTCGACGCTGTCGAACCGCCTTCCATCTCCCGCTTCCAACTCCTGGATCGCGGTGATCGTTTCCGCATTCGGTGCCCGTATCTCGAACGGCAGTGCCTGTTCCGTTGCTATCCGTACCAGCAGCATCCGCACGGCGTCGGACACGGACAGCCCCATGGCTGCCAGACTAGCCGCCGCTTTTGCCTTAACCTGTTCGTCTATCCGGACATGGATCATCGTAGTGGCCGCCATCGGCTCCTCCCCTGTCTGATCTGGAAAGAGACACATTGTACTCAACTAACCACCGCTGGCTAAAAACTGAGTTAGCCGTCATAGTGAAAACTGCAGGCGATAATCACCAAGGCCAGATCGGCTTGGCACTCGTTTAGCCGAAACTCCACTTCATACGTCATCATTCGGATATGGTTTTCAGTGTCTTGGGGTCGGATTTTTGGTGAGTGACTCTCGGATCATGTCTTGCATCTTGGCAGCCCGCCGGACGTTGGCTTCATCGAGTTGCAACGTAGCAAAGACTTCACCGTTGGAACGGCAAACCGAAACGTCGATAAGCCCGCCAAATCGAGCCTACTTGAGTGTCGGCGACAGGTAATTCATGAGGCCACGCCTCGCTTCCAGGCGGGCCTCAGCCTCGGCCAGAGCATAGGAACCCTCGTCGTCGCTTAAGGGCGCGGCCTTTGCAACCGAGATGAGGATTTTGGAAGCCCCTTTCATGACCTCGTGTACACCCACAGCCAAGGCGGGACAAGGATCGCTGATCGCCAGAGTAGGCAGGGTCGTCGCTAGTATGGCCCATACTCCAACAAGTGCGGACTCAACAAAGACGCGCATTTAGAAGTTCTTAAGCCGTTCCGTGTTGCTATGGCTATCAACCCCTTGGGATGGAGTGCGAACAGATCCAGAAGGGGCTGGAGTGGGCGCAGCCGTGGCTGGGGCCATCGTGCCGGACACAGGGGTGGGTTGGGAGACAACAGAATCGGCGATGCTACCCGCCGTGTTGCCCGCCGCGTTGATGGTCTCGGGCTTCAAACCAACGCTCACCCGAACTTCGGTGCCTTTGGTGTAGCAATCCCCTAAGACGACTACGCCGCGCAATAAGGCTTGAGAGGAGTTGCGGAGGGTCTTTACCCGCTCGATTACCTCCTTTCGCGTTGCTGCCTTGCCCGCACCAGTCATGGACTTTGTCTCGTTGACCACCTTGTTAATCGCCTCATCGCTGCTAATGGACTCGGTAAGGAACTTGGAAATAACTGCTTTGGCTAAGAGAGTTGCCTCATCCTTGGCGTCGCGCACAGAATCGGCATCATCGAAGCTAACCGAAGCGGTGGCCGTAGCTAAAATCTTGGTGCCTCCCGCGACATCCTCAGCACTGATGCCATCAGAGTAGGGGTAGTCCTCGCAGCCGGCGCCGTAAGCGATTATTGGCAGAGCAAGGATCGCTATGGATATTATGGATGTTTTCATTGCTTTACTCCAAATGTCAAAGACGTATTTTTTTAGAATTTGACCTTCATTCAAAGATATACAACTGCTGGCATTGTAATCAATGCGGTATTAGCTTTAACTTTATCTCCTTGGCGTCTTTGAGTGTTGTTTCATCCAGCACCATCAAAATACCAAATTCACGCATTTTGATAATTAGGGGAATCCCATCACCATAACCCGAAAACTGCGCTGCAACTAAAAGGCTCCATGGTGGACCAATAAATCTGAAATCCGGAACAAATATAACATCTTTAGTATTGCTATCTGTAGAATTACCTCTATCAGTTTCTAGATCGTGCGATTTAATGACGTTTCCTGCAGCATCCATAATTTCAATACCGAGACGAGGAATAACTGGCTTCATCTGATCTCTTGAAACAGTCAAGCCTGGAATCAAGCCTTGAATACCATAAGCCATACGAGACCACCAAGGAAATTCTTTAACCAAGATGCTACCGATTCCTTTAAGTACGTATATATCGGCAATAAGTGACGCACCACGTATCTCTCCAAGGCCGAGAATTGCATCTATGTCTCGCTTATCACCATAGTCTACGAAATCTTTCTTGATTTGGAGTTTGCTTTTATCCCCAGCAGTGTTTTCGAGCGTTTTAAATACATTTCCGTAAAATCCCTGATCTAGAATAACTTTAACAGGAATATAAACAACCAAATTCGGATGCTTTGTTGCAACAAACTTATCGAGCGATTCTAAGTACTCCTCCGCAGAGTGGTTAATGCTATCTTCTGCATAATTTCTTAATTTACCTTCTTTTTGTCCAGCAATATACCTATTTCTAATTTCTTTTTTTGCTTCGGCGACAGTAACAGGCTTTCCGATATCAAATCGAGAGACTTCACCTTTCACAACTGGATTTACTAAATCAATAATGATTTTTTCAAGATTACCCTTTTGGTTTTTCTCGGTACTCAGCGAGGAAAATAATCCAACTTCGACATCTGTTTTCCCCTCGGCAAGTTTCTTGATAAAGGCTTTAAAATCATCGATACGAACTGAGATTTTTGCAGTGACCTTGGTTAAACCAGCCTGCTCCGAGACTTGAAGCACCTCGAAGTGCTGAATTGATCCTTGGGAGTATTCCTTAATATTCGTGTCAATACGAGAAGTCTGAGAGCGAACCCCATCCTGGATTTCGACACGCTTTTCCAACATCTTGCTGCTATCCATAAAGGAGCCGACCACATTGGTCAAAGCATTCTGAGCTGCATTCTGAGCTGCGCTCGGAACATCAGTACCCAGTCCCTCACTGACCACCGTTTGGATTCCATCAGGTGCGAGCGCAGCAGTTGGCGCAGTAACGACCGGCGGCGGTGCAGGCGCAGCAACTGGCGGAGTCGTGGCAGCCACCGGCGGCTGTGCAGGCGAGGGAACAGGCGGAGTTGTGGCAGCTATTGGCGGCGCAGCGGGGGTAGAAGCTGACGGGGGCGCAGCAGATAATGACCGGGGCGCAGGCGCGGCGGGCGGCAAGGGCGCGTCCAGCGAATCTTCGGCGGGTGCGGCAGCGACAGTTCCCCCGCTGCCCTGAATCAAACTCAACTGCAAGGCTTGTTGCGCAGCTTGTTGGATCTTGGGATCGTCGGCGGAAACAGTCTGTTTCTGCAAAAACTCACGGGTTTTATTCTGATTT
>JAYRHW010000223.1:0-10572 GCA_041907145.1 Bdellovibrionota bacterium | reverse complement strand
CTAGCCTGACGAAATGGTCGCCGACCCGAGACAAATGCAGAAAGCTCAAAGGTCGATCGCTCTGGCGCGATCGCATGCTGCTGCGCCGCGAAGGTGAGTCCGTACCGCGCTAGCTCGAGTGAAAACTTACCGCTATGCGCCAGCGTACTCAGACTTGGCATGGCGAGTCCGCCAAGCTGCCATCCATCCGCCCCCGTCTCGAAGCTGCCATTGACAATTAATTCCGTAACGCTCGCTACCGTCGGTTCATTCAATCGGCGTGTCCGCGGGCAGCGGCGTTCGATCTGCCTGGACAGCAAGCTGAGCGCGCGAATTCTCGCCCCTCGCTGTACAACGCGGAGAGAGCCACGCCGCAAAACCTTGGAATACTCCCGTAGGATACGCAGTTGTTGGGAAGTGGTTGAAGTGCACCGGGACTCGGCGCGCGTACCACAGGGGATTCCAAAAAGCAGCCCTACTACAATGGTGCGTGCGGCAAGGCGCTTAAGGTTCGACGGCGTGGCTCTATTCATTTGACTCTCCGACAGTTGCTGTATTGGCAAACCGCGTGCCAGGAAGGAAGCGAATGCCCTGGTCAAATGTCACTGTGCTTTTTACGCAGTTAAGTATGCGGGGGTTCTAGATTTTGGGGAACGCTTCCCCAAACGTCACCGTAAGACCAATGAAACTCACAGAGAATCCAGCTACCTACGAAGATCTCTCAGACCCACCCAGCCCGGCACCGGCGAAGCCGGGCTGACCGCGCAAAGCCGAGACAAGCCCTCCCTACTTTGCTATATAGAGGCATCCAGCTTTTACAGGAAATCACCGTGAAACATGACGCGATCGCAGTAGTCGACTTCGGCGGCCAGTATGCTCATCTAATCGCAACGAAGGTCAGACACCAAAATGTCCTGGCTGAAATTCTCCAGCCGGAGGATCCGACGGAGAAATTTGCTCAATACAAGGGCATCATCCTTTCGGGCAGCCCTGCCCTATCAGCCTTCGGAGAGGACTCCGAATACAATAAGGAGATTTACAACCTTGATATTCCTATCCTCGGATTTTGCTTCGGGCATCAAGAGATTGCCAAACGCTATGGCGGCAAGGTTATCAACGGCAAGAAGGAATGGGGCTACGCCGATCTCCACATCCTCAGGGAGCACCCGATTTTCAAAGGTCTCTCGCGAGTCGAGCAGGTATGGATGAGCCATAACGACACCGTAGTCTCGGTAGGCCCGGATTTCGAGGAGCTTGGATATTCTTGCCTGGGGAAGGACGGCGAGCCGCACCACTATGCAGCGATCGGCTCTGACAAGCTTCGGCGCTACGGATTCCAATATCACCCCGAGGTAGACGACACCGTGCATGGCGACGAGATGATCGGAAACTTCGTGCGGGAGATCTGCGGCTGCAAGCCTTCCTGGACCATGGACCAGTTCATGAATGAAGAGATCGAGAAAATCAAAAGACAAGTCGGCAGCAACTCGGTATTTCTCCTTGCGTCCGGCGGCGTGGATTCGACAGTAGCCGCTAAAATTTTGGGGAATGCCTTGGGCCCCGACCGCCTGCACCTGCTTCATGTCGACAACGGCCTAATGCGCAAGAACGAGAGCAAGAATGTACTTCAAGCCTTCGCGGACATGGGATTGGACAAGAACCTGCACTTTATCGATGCGAGCGAAGACTTCCTGCACGCTCTTGACGGCCTCGTCGAACCAGAAAAGAAGCGTCATGCAATCGGCAAGGCATTTGTCGATGTCTTTGAGCGCGAAGCGCGTAAACTCGGCATGCAGGATCATTTACTGGCGCAGGGAACGATCTACCCCGACACCATAGAGACCGGCGGCACGAAACGAGCAGACACCATTAAAACCCACCACAACCGCGTTCCGATAATCGAGGAAATGATTGCCCAGGGTAAGGTCGTCGAGCCGCTGGCGGAATTGTACAAAGTAGAAGTTCGCGATTTGGGCAAAAAGCTCGGCGTTCCCCATGATATGATTTGGCGCCACCCGTTTCCAGGACCGGGACTTGGAGTCCGGCTTTTGTGCTCAGATGGCAAGCCCAACATCAAAGACCAGGAGCTGGCAGTCATCGCTGAGAACGTCAGCGCAGCGCTCGGGAAATATCGTCTCAGCGGAGTCCCTCTCCCCATCAAGTCAGTTGGCGTGAAGGCAGATCTTCGTTCTTATGAGCATCCCGTTCTAATCTCCGGCGAGGCCGACTGGCCGATCCTAGAGGAAGCTGCAGGAGTCCTCTTCAAATCTGTCGCCGGCATCAACCGCGCGATTTGGAATTTATCCCCGCGCACCCCCCGTCAATTCAAGCTGCTCGCAGCTACCATGACCCGCGCTCGCTTGGATTTACTGCGGGAAGCTGACGACCTAGTCATGAACGGGCTTCAACGCCATGGTCTCTATGACTCAATTTGGCAATGTCCGACCGTCTTTGTGCCGCTCGAAATCGACGGAAAGAAAGGCGAGTTGTGCATTCTTCGTCCGGTGAAGACCGAACGCGCCATGTCGGCGACAAGTGCGAGACTTCCGAGCGAACTGCTCAGCGAGCTTCGCGAGTCACTACTAGCCTTACCGTCTGTGGTTGGCTTAGCATACGATCTAACGAGCAAACCGCCCGGTACGATAGAATGGGAATAGCGCTTTAGAGCGGCAGCTCGACTGCCAGGATGGCGCTGTCGAATTGCTCGTGCTTTTCCTTTGCCACCAACTTGAGTCGCAGTTGCGTGCCCGCGATCCGCAACTCTTGAGTGATTGAAATCTTGGATCGGTGCTCTACACCCAACCCCGAGCCGATTAAGGGATTGGCCTCGACCCCGGCTTCAAGCATAAGCGGGCGGCGCAGGGCTTTGGCGCCAATTTCAGCCTTTAATCCGAACATCTTGGCGCTGAAGCCGCTGGGAATTCCCAGCAGGGCCCTGCTCTTATGCCCTTGAAAGCTCTTTCCGATCTGAACAACGCCTTTCTTGATTACAGAAATCGCATTCGGCAGAACGACGGTCTCTATTTCGACCGTCGAGGCGAAGCAGGGCCGCGCCAGCAGAAGCGCGGCACAAAAAATGATAATTAAAAAACCAATTTTCACGGCATCAGCATCGAAGGAGGTGATCTGATTATTATACCATGCGGACCAAAGTCAGGCGAATGAGGGACGCGAGCCGACAAATTCGTAAGGTACCAAAATTGCTGCGCGCTTGTGGCATAAAAAGCACTGCCTCAACGTCCGGCGAATATACCAATCTGAGTCTGATCGTAAGCTCCCTTGACAAAGGAGCTCTACAGAAGCCATTTTCGGATGCACTCCAGATTATATTTGAGCCCCGTAACCGCAAGCAGAATGTATGAACTTTTATGCAGTGCCTTGGTCTAATGGGGAGAAGACGCTACAACCCTACTCAAACCCTAGGATGACGTTTATGAATAAGGCTCTGCCTCGGTTCGGGGCACAAAGAGTGTTGACGATCTTTTTAGCTTTTTCTCTAATATCATCTTCCTCAGCTCTTGCTCAGGAAGTTGGGTTATGCGCAGATTTTTTCGGAGACGAAAAGAGAGCCGACGACTGTCAAAGGAAGTGTCCATCTCATCAAAAATTGCAGGTGGAAAGTGAGGAATTGTCTTCTGCGACAGTTTGTATATTAGGTTGCTGGCCAAAGCCGCCAAGCGGAATAATTCAGGATAGAGCAACCGGAAAATATTTTACATATTATACAGAGAACGATCACAGCACGGACAATCCTCGGTCGGCTCTTCAGGGTAGCATTAAATTTCTGATCACCGCTTGTGGTAGCGATAAAGAAAAAAGAGGGAAAGTGATTCAAAACCAGTTGGTTGATTTTGACTTGGAAAAGGCAGCTGACTCGGATCAAATGTTTGTGCGACTACTAGAAAAACTAAAGAAAGGCGAACTTACGAAGACCTATCTTGGCGGCGAGTTCATACCTTCGTTCTTACGGGAACAATTTGCTCCTTTAGCAGTAACTCAAGTCGCTTTGAAAATCACTCTACAATAGCAGAACGTCACTCAACCATAGAGCTTCCGCGCATAGTCTGAATCCCAAAAACGCCCCCTGCCAGCTCTCAATCGCCTCCTCGCCAAACCAAATCCTCAGCAAGTGAAACTAGCTCACTGACGTCATTCAACATGATTGGCTTTCCTTTTCGCAAATCGGGTGCCGTATCCCCGATAAGGAGCAGTTCGGTGACTGCCTCGAATTGCGCGGAGAAATACGCAACTTGCGCGTAAAGTTAATTCGGATTGAATTCAATAGTTGCATACCAGGGGCGGTCCATCCCCGGACTAAAATCTTCTACGACAATAGTCTCTTCAGCAAAATGGCTCTCCATGTACAGCAGATCTCACTTGATGGCCTAACAGCGCGGCAACATACCGTTTCAATCGCCGCACATTAGACAGTCAGTTTGGAGCGCAAAAATCTCTCGACTGCGGCCTGGTCAGGATCTCCTGCTGATATCTTCTGACCTCCACTCTGTAAGGCTAAGAGATGCAGACAAAGGAGCCTTTGAAGATGCGAGTCGCTTAGATTTTCAAGATGCTCGGCTGTCTTTGTCCAAATTTGCTGGCAACAGAACTGCGCTCTTTGGCTAATATCAGCAGCCATCGAGAATGCTTGCTCCACGGCCGGATGGGCTTCCAGAGAACGCTTTGATTCAAGCAGAAATGTTTTAGCCGCGTTCGCCGCAAATTGAGGGGTATTGAAAGGCGCCTGTAACGTTGAATCAAGGGCTACCCAGGCTTGTCCCATATTGGCGAACAGCACTGAAAGACGAACAACTGCAATTTCGCTTAACTTCGCAATATAGAGCCTGCTCCCAAAAAAGTGCGCGACTTCGTGCAGAGTGGTCAACCGCGCGAGTGTTTGCTTAGGCAGTTTCATAAGAATCGAATCAAGCGCGCGCAAGGCTTCAAAGTTCTTACTAAGAGAATTCCGATTGCCAGATTGCCGTTCGAGTCCAATCAAGAATGGGAACAAATGCACCAAAAGTCGCGACTGCTCCAATCCGGGCCAAACTAACGAAAGATTAGACAGAGCAAAGAGATGAAATAACTCACCTATCACCGTAGTGTGCATGGCCGAGTCACAGAGCGACAGCACTCCGCCGAATTCTCGCACCGCCTCGATGTAGCCTGGGTCAAGCTGCAGATTTCTACTCTGGGCAAGACGGAAGCCGCGCACAAAGGAGCGAAAACTTGTGGCAAATAACGGCACTGAAGTTACTCGGAGCTGACGAGACGCAATGTCTCGCGCTGCTGCATCACTGCTGATAATTCGCCGTTCCTCTACATCGTAGACCAACGTATTGATCGTGAAATCGAATTGTTGCACGTACTGCGGCACGTTATGCGCCCTGTGTAGATCGATCGCTCCGGATTGAACGAGTCTAAGAATCTCAGGTTGGCTCTGGATCTGTTCGGAAATGCTGGTAAAGCGATCCTCATCGCATTGCAGATAAAAATCCAAGTCAGATCTCTCGCTACTGCCTAGCAGCAAGTCACGCAGCGCGCCGCCTCCCAAAAACACCTTACTATCGTGTTCACGGGCAATGCGGCAAAGCCCGCCTACGGCAGGGCTGGCTTTGAGCCTCTTCTCAATTCTTTCTTGTTGATCCTTCTGCATGCTGCCCCTTAATCAACTCCGTTAGCCTGCCAGAAGCGACAACGCCAACCGCGGTGCTAAATTTGCCTGCGCCAGTACGCTCGCGGCCGACTGTCTTAAAATCGAAAAACGAGTGAGATTGGCAGTCTCTGCCGCAACATCCGCATCTACGATTCTAGAGCGTGCCCCTTGAATATTGTCGCTGGATACCCCAACCGTTGTGACCGCAGACTGCAAGCGGCTTTGTATGCTTCCCACTTTGCCACGTTCAGAATTGATGCGATCGAGTTGGGACTGAAGAAGCGATAGCGCGCTGCGTGCTTCTGCCTGACTGGTCAAAGCAAAATATTTTGCATCACTCGTTCGTGTAGAGCCTTGCAAGTAAGTCCCAGCCTCGCAATAAAATGAACTATTGGTATCGATATATCCATAGTCAATTATTCCATCATTATTGAAGTCAGCAGCAATAGCGGAAGCTTGGGAGCTATAAGGAAACGCGATTGTCGCGCTCTGACTAAAAGTACCATCGCCGTTATTGATTGCTCGCACGGTACCGCTACTATTGTAGCCAAATATGTCCATGAGACCGTCGCCATTAAAATCAATTACCTGATTAGGGATAAAATTATTGGAACCGCTGAATGCTCCACTCACTGATTGAGTGAATGTACCTCCGCCTCCACCAAGCCAAGTCTTGTATGAATTGGTGGCGGATGTGCCAAAAGTGACCACATCCTTTGTGCCGTCATTATCGATGTCAAGGATCGCAAGCGAAGAGTATGATGAGCCGAGCGCTGTTGTTCGAGTTGAGAAAGTACCATCCCCATTTGTCAACGCTACCGTAATCGTAGAGCTTGATGACGCGTTCACGAAATCATCCCGCCCGTCTCCGTTGATATCAGCTATTTTGAAGGAGAACCCTGGATTTGTAACTTTGGTGGAATAGCCTTGAGTAAAAGTTCCTGTGCGGGATCCGTATGCAACCGTGATTGTTGCCGAACCTCCGAATGACCAATTACCAAGATCAGGTATGCCATCACCATTGAAATCACCGATCTTGTAACTACCACTACTTGCTATTCCCGATGAGACATATTGCGGCCCCCCGGAAAGTCCCAGCAAATAGGTGCCAATCGTGCCCCCGGTGCCTTGGACTATTAAGTCATCCTTTCCGTCCCCGTTCATATCCGCGACGGCGAGCGGAGTACCGCTTAGGTTTGAAACATCACCGATCCCTCCAGCGCCATCGCTTGTGAAAACTTCTCCGTACGTATCAACTATATCTAGATAGCCATCGCCATCCCAGTCGACAGCAAGGATTGGGCTCGCAGATTGCGATCCTGTAGCGCTGGAAGCAGCCGTGAGTGAGCCTGAGCCCTGAATTCTGCTCAGATCAAAATTCCTGTCAAATGTGATACTTCCGTTAAGTCCATACCCTAGCTGCAGCGTCAGCGGACTAAGGCCGTAGCGCATGAGCTGTGTGTTGTTGAAGGTTGTTGTCTGGAGCGTGCGATTGTACTCCTTGGTAAGCGCGGTGGATTCTTGCTGCAATGCGCGTCGCTGCGCAGGACTTAGTGTTCCGTTGGCTGCTTGTTGAGCTAGTTCCATTTGCCGCTGTGTAAGCGCTGAAAGATTCGAGAGGGCACCATCAGCTACATTGAGTAAGCTGATGCCGTCATTGCCATTTCTTGAAGCCTGAGAAAATACTCGCGCTTGAGAATCCAGTCCCATCGCTACGGCGAGCCCTGCCGCATCATCAGAGCTTTGGTTGATCCGCATTCCTGATGAGAGTCTGGTCAGCGAACGTTGCAAACCGGAGTCAGCTTCATCGAGCCGACGCCGTGCACGCATCGCAGCAATATTAGAATTTAAACCGACCGTACTCATCCGTGATTACGCCAACTTAGAGGCAATCCACCTCACTCTAAGTATCGACAAAATCAGGATATAGAGTTAAGTCATTTTATATTGCTAATCGACTGATCTTACTCGCTTTTCCCATATTTCTTGACTTAAAACGGAGCAATTGGAGCGGTTCTATTTTCCGGGCGAGTTGCGTTGAAATATTAAATTAGACCGTCCCTAAATCCCCTACATCCCAAACACATGCTACACGGAGGACGGCCCTGCGCGCAGATTCGGGAGATCGGTCCCCCGTCGAAGGCGCCCCTGGGGCGAGATTAACGTCTAATATTTGGAATAAAGCCGATAATTGTCCTTCAGCTTAATCCCACATTGACGCCGAAGGACTTTTTGAACGGCCTCTTTGGTCCCGAGGTGCGCTTGCCCTTCATACTGATGGTGAGGTTTAGGTCCCCCACTCCAGCCTTCTTCAGGGCCTTGATCAACTTTCCGGCCGTAGGGTTAAGGCGAATCTTAAAGGCCTTCCTCGAGTTATTTTTTACCAAAATATCAGCGCTACCAAAGGTCAGGGTCTTGTAGCGTTTGCGCCGGCCGGCCGCGGCGACCGGCGACTCCTTAAGGTTGTTGATAATTGTGCTCGTATTCTTGGCCTGATCCTGCATGATCTTGTTTATCAAGTTAGTGAGGCTCGTGGAGTTGTTCACCGCCTGCTGCAATTGATCTTGATACTTGGAATCATCAAGCGCCTGAATCGCTTTGAGCAGCCCGTCACTTCGAGCATCTTTATTCGAGATACTGCCAGCAAGAGCATTGAGCTGACTCAGATCCAGCCCAGCCAGGAGGTCGCCTAGCTTTGCATCTGCAATGACACTTCCGGTGCACTTTGCGATATCACCGAAAATACTGATATTGGGCCAACTGCTCGCACTAGCCGCGACGGCCGAATTTGCATTGGACTTCCCACACTCAAAAACCATGGCGAGCTTATCCTTCAAGATTTGCGGTATATCAGCGAAGGTCAGCGCCACAGCACCGGAGCAAGGATTCGATGCATCCCCCACACAACCCGCCTGAATGGTAGCGTGACTCGTTGACGAGCCGGCAAACACGGAGTCGCCATCATAGGTAGCATCGATCGGAAATGCGATGCCAAGGGGAAAGCCGAATGGAATGGCGAATTCAGCTTTGCAAGACACAACCCCGGTGGACTAGGGGGTCTGCTGCAAATCACATGCGCCATTTGCTGGGAAGAAGCCGTTCCTTGAGACGAACTTAGCCTGACCAGTCGGCGCCGAACGCGGAGGAGGCCCCGCGTCACCAACGGTGACCGCACAATCGGCAGTTGAAAGCCCTACGCCTGTACGATTGCAAAAAAGATTTATGGCAGTAGGCCGTTTGTCGCCAGGATTTGGCGTCGGCGAAGGAGTCCCTACGGCAGATCCGGCCAGGGACCAAGCAAATCCGCCCTGCTGAGAATCGTTATGCCAGTTACCCGACATAGACGAACCGCTCACGGCGCCCTCAATAATCGCGAAATAGGATTGACCTATATAATCAACTCGAATCGAGAAATTGATCCCGTCAGTTGTGCCGCTAGAAATATTAGCAAACGCGCTCTGGGTTCCCTGCGCGAACTCTTGCCCAGTCACCGACGAGCCGACCTGAAACATGTTGATATCCTGGGGATAGTCGCCCAATCCGTTAAGATTGAAATGACATGTCCACAGCCCGGACACATCGGCAGCAGCGCTACTAACAGACACCGCAACAAAACACAGAAGGGAGAGTGCGTAGCTGCAAAAGTTGCGCCGCGTGAAAAGGGATGTGTTCATAGAAATTCAAAGGAGAAATAGGTAGACAACGCTGAGGGCACAGACTACCCAAGAGTGATTGCAGCATCAATAGCAAAGCGCGCTCTCGCTGGCGCGGCAAACACTGCCCGCCCCCGTGGCAACATCTTGAAATTGAAGAAAGTTTTGGGTAGTGGGATTCGACCAACGGTTGGCTAAGGCTCAAACCTAACCTTTGGTTCGAGACCTGCCCCAAGGAACCGTCTACAAAAAAATTGGGACGGTACGGACTTTTCCGCCCCTCAAGTCCTAGCCAAATCAGCACGGGCCACCTGAAAGACCGAAATACCCATTGCGATTGGCGACGAAATTACGGAAGACCAAGTCGCAATCGATACTCTCCATCATTGGAGTAATTGGGACGACCCTATTTCACCGGCGAGCTGCGTTGAAATCTTAAATGGGACCGTCCCTAAATTCCCTTGGCACTCCGACTCGCTCCGACGGCGGCGCTAGTCGAGCTTGCGCATGAGGGGCAGGGAAAGGTCGAGAAACGCAGTGACTTCTGGTTCTTGACCTAAACCTCGGTGTGGCAGCTTTCTTGGCATACCACACAAAGGCATAAAGGGCGGCTGGCGTCCTTTCGAACGTCAGCCGCCGCTGCAAAGTCCCTTCACCAGTGGCACGAAGGACTAGTTCCGCTTCTTGACGACGACCGAGGAGATCGGAACCACCGTTTCCGTGGTATCCGAGTATCCCACTTCGACCTCATCACCGACGCGAACCAGAGGCAACATCGGGCTGACGGCCGAAGTCGCGGTGAACACCTTGGAGGGCTTGGTAGAACTCCAGAGATAGTACACCGTCGTACCATTCTGCACGTCGCCGTAGAAACGATCCACGACGAAGGCCGCTTTACTGAGTTCTGCAATGGCAGTCGGGTTGATTTGACCGCCGTGCATGCTCAGCTCGCGCTTGAAGTCGCGGAGCGCATCGTTGCTGTTTGTCCCGAGATTCACTTTCAGATCCGACGCTCGCACGATGGCGAGTCGCTGGAAGATATGAGCCTCGGAAAGAACTGGCGCCACCCACACCGTCGATCCGTAGATATGATACGGAACGGGGTTCGTGGCATGATAGCCGCGGAAGTTGGATACGGCGGAATTGATCGCCGCCACCACCGCAGCCTCGTTGGCGCCGGCCATCTTGTACTGACGAACTTCGCCCGTGCGGCTATTCATGAGGACGCTGCTCGTAAGAGCTTGGTCCGCCGAAGCCGTGGACGTCATTCCAGTGAACCAGTAGGCT
>JAYRHW010000222.1:0-2939 GCA_041907145.1 Bdellovibrionota bacterium | reverse complement strand
ACATAGCCAAGTCCGACAGGCTACATAATCGAGCCGCGGATAGCATGATGTTGATTGTGCTCTCCGTACTAATCGTCCAGGGCTTCTTGCTCGAAGGTCTTCGCATTCATGTCACCGGAGATCCTTGGGCTTACTACTCCCCCGTCGGATATCTCGTATCGAAGCTGTTTTGGTTTCTCTCTCCCAAAGCGGCCCGGCTGCTGCACTTCCTCACCTGGTGGTTTCACACTATCACGGTCATGGGCGTCATCGCGGTCCTTCCCTACACCAAGTTTTTTCATATCATCGGCAGCTCAGCTAATTTGTATTTCCGTCCACGGACCCGTCCAAAGGGGCAATTAGAGTCTCTCGGAGACATCGAGAAGCGCATGGAGGCTGGAGAGGAGTTTTCTCTCGGACTCGGCACCATCAAAGATTATTCTTGGAAGCAGCTGCTCGATCTGGACGCCTGCACCAGCTGCGGCCGCTGTCAGGATGCCTGCCCCGCGTACCGATCCGGCAAACCCTTGTCTCCCAAGTGGCTGGTACTCGACACCAGAAACCATGCTCTCGCCCTAAATGCCCAGGGTAAATTGGGCGATTCAATTCTTCCCGAGCCGCTGCGCGGAATCGACAAAATGCTCACGCTCGATTTCTTCCTCCCCCGCAACGGAGTGCACACCGAAGAAAATGGCTTTACACACAAGGGCTCCTTTAGGGCTGCCAATGAGGGAGTACAGAACGCCGCCGGAGTCTATGGTTCACACAGCGACCAACGCATCGCAGGCGAAGTCATGTCAGATCAGGTGTTCTGGTCCTGCACAACCTGCATGGCCTGCGTAGAAGCATGCCCAGTTGGCATCAACCATGTCGATATGATCGTTGGAAACCGCCGCAATATGATTCTCATGCAGGGGGAAGTTCCGAGCGAAGCTCAAGGCACCCTTCGCGCATTGGAAAACCGCGCCAATCCCTACGGCGCCCCCCAGGACCGCATGAAATGGGCTGATGGTCTGAATGTTCCGGTGCTCAAACCCGGTGATAGCGTGCAGTACCTCTACTGGGTAGGCTGTATCTCGGCATACGATCCTCGCAAACAAAAAATTGCTCGAGCCCTTGTCTCGCTACTACAACGCGCCGGCGTGTCATTCGGCGTGCTTGGCACATCGGAAAATTGCACAGGCGACCCCGCCCGCCGCCTGGGCGAGGAAAACCTCTTCCAGACGCTCGCCAAGAAAAACCTCGAACTATTGCGAAGCGTACGCTTTGAAACACTGGTGGCAAACTGCCCTCACTGCTTCAACACGATTAAGAACGAGTACCCGGAGTTCGGCAATCTAGGTGAAGGGCGAAGCCCGGAGATTATCCACCATTCAAAGCTGCTCAAGACTCTGTTGCAGGAACAAAAACTCTCGTTAAAGGACAATGCCCAGAGCTTCACCTTCCACGACCCCTGCTATCTCGGCCGCTATAACGACGAGTACGATGCTCCGCGGGATGCGATCAGGGCTGTGAAAGGCCTCCAAATTATCGAGATGGACGCCAGCCGCAATAAAGGCCTGTGCTGTGGAGCCGGTGGCGGCCACTTCTGGATGGATATGAAGGTGGGTACGAGAATCAATGCAATTCGCGCCGATCAGGCAGCTGCCACAGGCGCCCAGCATATAGCCACTGCCTGCCCATTTTGCCTCCACATGATGGAAGACGGCATGAAGCTGACTAACCGGGACGGCCTGCTCGACGTGAAAGACATTGCGGAAGTGATTCTAGAAAATCTTGCTGCAGCCCCAACGAATGTCAGCGAGCCCACTGGACACGGACAAACTTCTCGGCATCTGCATACGTAAAGCGCAGTTCGCCTTTATAGGCACGATGCACCGCCTCCCCAATACGGCGAGCCAAATGCTCGTAGGTGGTGGATATAATTACCTTGCCCTCATCGTGCTCGGTTCGCATGATTCTCTCGAGCGGGCGTTGATTCTTTTCTAGCTCCTCAACGTGCCGAACGAGATTCAAGACCTCCGCCTCGTGCTGGCCAAAAAATAGTCCGCTGAGGGTTACGATACCACCCTCGTAGTTATCCGCGATACGCAAGCACGCGGGGCAGGTCATGGTCTCAGCTCCCGCAATTGGCTTCTCGACCCAGGCGAAAAGCCCCCTATGGTAGGTAACTCCGCAAGCTCCGCACACCGCCGGCTCCTTGTACTTGCGCTTCAAAAAGTAGGGATCATGGTGTACGTCATGGTAAGGATCCTTAAGATACTCCCCCCTCTCACTGTGCTGCGAACTCATCTGAGACCTCCAAGTCAAACTCTACGCCGAACTAAGCCTTAGCCCCGTGCGCATGCACCGGTACGACGAGAACTGGGCACTGCGATCGTCCCAGCACGCGCTGGACCACACTTCCAAGCAGGGCCGAGGCAACAGCGCCGCGCCCGTGGCTACCCATAACGATCAAGTCAATCCCATGCGCATTGGCGTAATCGCAGATTTCGTCGCCCTCCGCGCGTATCGAAACTAAAACCTCGGTCTTCACGCTCTGCTTAGGGAAATATTTGCTCGCGAATTCTGTTAGCTTCTTCTGCGAGGCCTTGAGCATCTCGGCCCGATACTCCTCGATTCGCTCGGGCATTGGTATCTCGGAGTAAAGGGTGTAGGGCACGGCCCAGTCCTTCATTACCGTGAGAACGGTGATGGCGCCCTTTGATAGGTCCGCTTGTGCCGCAGCAGCCTTGAACGCTTCTAGAGAGTAATCGGAGAAGTCGGTAGTAACCAGAATTTTCTTATAGCTCATGCAGGTCCTAGAGCAGATTGATCAACAATAAGTGGCCAAAAAAGGGAAACGGGGGACTGGCTAAGCCACTCCCCCGTTTCTACTTCCCAATTTATATTCCCATCATGCAAGCATTAAGCTGCAAGCTGAGAAAGACAAACTAGAGAACGGCTTCCTTGAGAGCCTT
>JAYRHW010000221.1:0-9115 GCA_041907145.1 Bdellovibrionota bacterium | reverse complement strand
TTTTAACGCGGATGCGTGAGCTTGCCGTGCAGTCGGCTAACGGAACCTTTACCGCCACGCAGCGTCGATCCATAGACCGCGAGGCCCAGTCGCTTGCAGCTGAGTTTCAGCGCATGCAAGCCACGACCAAGTTCAATGGCATTCAGCTCGTCAACAACTCAGAGTCGGCAGTTGGAATACAGTTGGGATCCGGGCGCTTTGCCAACATGAACATTAACCTCGGGATTTCCGGCACAGGCTCGACGACTACCACGGCAACGTCAAACATTTTATCCGATGTTTACTCACCGCGAGCCTGGACAGGGTCGTTCAGTGACTTCGGCATTGGGGACGTCAACAATGATGGGATGGATGATCTTATAACTGCAGATTACAGCTCGGGCTTGGTGACGGTATCGCTGAGCGATGGCTCTGGCTTTACCAAGTCTCAGACTGTCGGCAGCTACGGGTTCACCGTTGCCGGAGTGGCTACGGGTGACTTCAATAATGATGGAAATGATGACTTTGTGATTGGGTATACCACGGGTCATCTAGATATATACCAATCCGACGGCAGTGGCGGTGCTACAATAGTTAATTCCTTTGAACTCGGAAGCCTGTCGCAGGTTCGACCCGTGGTCGCGGATATGGATGGGGACGGAAACCTCGACATTGTGTTTGCAAAGGGCAAGAACTTCCTCACGCTCACTGGTGATGGATACGGTGACTTCGGCGCTACAGTTTCCACCAAAGCTACCACTAACAATATCATTCAAATAGCGGTCGGGCAGTTCATCGGCAGCAGTGAGAAGGACCTAATCGGCTATTCGGGTGGCAACGTTGAGTTGTTCACAGGAACAGGGACCGACTTTTCAGCGAAGACCTCTTTGAATGGGCTGGGTACTTCTGGTGCGCAAACTGCTGGAGACATCGATGGTGACGGATATGATGATTATATCGGATTCACTTCAAACTCTGCCCGAGTCTTCAGGGGAAATGGTCTCGGAGGATTTACCGCCGGCGCGGTACTGACTGATAGCCTTTCTTCGCCGAATGAAGCAATTGTCGGAGATGTAAACGGCGACGGAGTTAAGGACATAATTGTTAATAATGGAGCGGCGCAGCTCAACTATTATATCGGTGATCAGGCAGGCGGATATTCCTTTTGGGGCGCAAGGCTCTCCCCCATTTCGAGCGAGACTTTTGGTCTCGTCGGAGGAGACATGAATGGCGACGGATTTATGGACGCCTTCTCGTCTGATCCTCTCAGTGGGCCGACCGGTGTTGATGCGTATATTTCGGTGGTTGATGTGGCGAACAGCTCCTCCACCACGAGCGTGATCGCCTTGGATGATTTTTCATTGCTCAACGCCGTCAACGCCCGCAATGCCTTGGCCACAATAGACAGCGCCATGGACAAAGTCTCCCAAACTCGAGGAAAGTTTGGTGCATCGCTTAGCCGCATAGGCTCTGCGTTAAACACCCTGCAGGCGGCGCGGGAGAACTCGGAAGCAGCAGCTGGAAGAATCATGAACGCTGATATCGGGTTTGAGGCCGCAAATTACACGCGTCTAAGCTTGTTGCAGCAGACTGGCGCTGCTCTTCTCGCACAGGCCAACCAACTTCCTTCGCTAGCGCTTCGGCTCTTGAGAGACTAAACTCCTTTGTGATGCCGCAGATTCTTTCTAACCCCGGCTACCTGGCCGCCGCAGCTTTCTTGTTGTTCACGGGAACTGGCTATGCGGCACAGGTCATAAAACTTTCTCGGCGCAGCAGGGCTTGGCGAACTGGGCAGCTTGAAGCCGCGGCCGTTTGCGAGGGATTGCACCCAGTCCGTGAATTCTGGAGCTTAATTGCCTTTCTTCTGTTTGCCCTTTCAGGCATGACCCGCTCGTATCTCGATTGGTTTCTAGTTGGCAGCCGCTTTCCAGTTATAATTCTTGCTACGGTCGTTCTTTTGTTCCTCGCTCGCTTTGAGGTTGGACGCGCTCGGCAGCTCTTGATTGTTGGCTTATGCGTAGATGCCCTTTTCCTGCTCGTGTCGGCTGCGATGACTGCGGGCGTTACTTTGCATGGGACATTTCTGTCCAAAGCCGTCGATTTCAGTTTGGCTGGAGTGAGCTTCTTTCTATTTTACGGGAAGTCATTGCAGGCCTGGACCATGGTCAAGCGGCGTCAGAGCGCGGCTGTCTCTTGGTTCAGGGAGTTGGGACTAATTCTAAAAGATGCCACAGGGTTGTGGTACGCCGTTACTGTGGGCAATGAGCTCTTCTGGGTTGCCCTAACCCACGTGCTTTCCACCATCAGCTCGTCTTCTATATGTATAGCCAAGTTTTGGCTGGAGAGGCGCCCCGTTCGAGGTCACTGGGACAGAGCTAGTCATTTGAAAATACTATGTTTATTCTAAATTCCACGACGATTTGTTGAAAATCGACATCCTATAGTAGATGGGATAGTCTGCTGTGTATCTTATCGAAATTCCAAGGGTATTTAGCTCTCATGAAAGGCAGCGACATCCGGAAAGCGTTCCTTGAGTACTTCCAAGCTCAGGGCCATACGATAGTCTCCTCTTCATCTCTAGTGCCTGAAAACGACCCCACCCTGCTCTTCAGCAACGCCGGCATGAATCAGTTCAAGGACTGTTTCCTTGGCGGGGAAAAGCGCGCCTATACCCGCGCTACAACTTGTCAGAAATGTTTACGAGTCTCCGGTAAGCATAACGATTTTGAAAATGTTGGCGTAACGGCACGTCATCACACCTTCTTTGAGATGCTGGGGAACTTCTCCTTTGGCGATTACTTCAAGGCAGACGCCATAAAGTTTGGTTGGGAGCTGTCGACGAAGGTTCTTGGACTTCCTAAGTCTCGTCTGTGGGTGACTGTTTTCGAAAAGGATGACGAAGCCGCCAAGCTTTGGGCTGAGCTGACTGATATCGATCCTAGCCGCATTGTACGCATGGGCGAGGCTGATAATTTCTGGGCCATGGGCGAGACCGGGCCCTGCGGCCCTTGCTCTGAAATTTATTACTATGTCGGCGACAACGAAGCCGGTCAGAGCGAGCAGGAGTTCCGCAATAGCGACGGCGTTTACCTGGAATTTTGGAATCTCGTCTTCATGCAGTTTGATCGAGCCAAGGATGGCACGCTCAAACCTCTGCCGAAGCCCGCAGTAGATACCGGCATGGGGCTCGAGCGCATAACCTCTATCCTGCAGGGCGTCAACGCCACCTACCATACAGATCTATTGCGCGGAATCATTTCACTCTGCGAAGAGCTTTCGGGCTTCAAGTACGATGGCAAATCTTTTGCCGTTCGCGATCTTCGAACTGATAAGCCCTATGCCCGTGATGTGGCTATGCGCGTTATTGCCGATCATTCCCGCGCCATGTCGTTTTTGATTGCCGATGGCGTGCATCCCTCAAGCGATGGACGCGGATACGTGCTGCGCCGCATTATTCGCCGCGCCATACGTCACGGACGAGCGCTTGAGTTCAAGGAACCATTTTTGGCCAAGACCACCGCGCGAGTCGTCGAGATAATGGGCGATCATTATCACGAATTACGTGAACGTAAGGATTTGATTGCTCGCGTAGTCGACGCTGAAGAGCGCAAGTTTCATGAGACTTTAGAGTCCGGAATCGCGCTCTTGCAGCGTGAGGTGGAAAAACTTTCACCCGGACAGCCATTCCCAGGCGAAGCTGCGTTCCTGCTGCATGATACCTACGGATTTCCTCTCGATCTAACAGAGGATGCGCTCAAACCTTACAAGCTTAAAATTGATACCGCAGCTTTCAATCGCTGCATGGAGGAGCAAAAAACCCGCTCTCGCGAGGACAGAAAATCTCAGGGTATCGCATTTGAAACCGTGAAGGTTGAAGGAAAGAAGACGAGTTTCCTGGGTTATACCGAGACTAAGGCAGAGGCCAAGCTGCAGGCAGTGTTGGATAATCTAAACCGACAGCAATTTAGGAAAGGCGATATTGCCACGGTAGTTTTTGAGGCCACTCCGTTCTACGCGGAATCCGGGGGCCAGGTTGGTGATACCGGCACGGTGTCGGTAAGCGGCGCTACGCTTAGGGTTTTGGATACGCAGAAAGTGCAGGATGGATACTTCCTGCATGAATGCGAAGTTGTTGAGGGCGAGCTTTCAACTAAAATGGTGGGTAGTACAGCCTCCCTCCACATTGACCAGAACAGGCGGGCAAGAATTCGCGCCAATCATTCAGCAACGCACTTGCTGCACTCCGCTCTCCGTGCAGTCCTAGGAACTCACGTTAAACAGGCCGGGTCGCGAGTTGATGACAAGACTTTGCGCTTTGACTTTTCGCATTTTGAGCCGGTCAGCCATGCTCAATTGCTCGATATCCAGGCGTTTATGAATGAGCAGGTGCGAAGCAATCATGAGGTCGTAACTCGTGAGTTGCCCATAGATGAGGCCAAAAAGCTCGGCGCTATGGCTTTGTTTGGTGAAAAGTACGGAAGTGTGGTTCGAGTCGTGCAGATTGGCCCGCAATCGCTGGAGCTTTGCGGCGGCACCCATGTCGCCCGCAGCGGTGATATTGGGTTTGCCCTGATAGCCAATGAAGGCGGCGTTTCAGCTGGGGTACGCCGTATCGAGTGCTGGGCTGGCCCTAGCGCTTATCAGGAATTGGTGCGGGAACGCGAGGAGCGCAGTCAAATAGCAGAGCTTCTCAAGGGCGACACGCATGGATTAGTGGAGAAAATAGACCGCACCTTGCAGCGTACGAGGCAGCTCGAAAGGGAGCTCGAGGCAGCCAAAGCTAAGTTGGCCTCCGCTGCATCAGGAGATCTGATCAGCGCCGCCCGCACTACGGCAAAGGGGCTGAAAGTTATCACGGAGCGCGTTGAGGGCGCTGACTCGGACACACTGCGTTCGATGGTCGATCGTCTGCGGCTAAAGCTCGGCTCAGGAGTCGTCGCTTTAGGTTCTCAGACCGGAGATTCCGCAATTATCGTAGCAGGGGTAACTTCCGATCTATTGCCGGGAGTTCATGCTGGTAACCTTATCAAAGAGGCTGCCAAAGTGAGTGGCGGCAAAGGCGGCGGCCGTCCTGACTTCGCTCAAGCCGGTGGCGTAAACCCGGCGCAGCTTGGATTGGCTCTCGATAGAATTTTTGAACTTGTATCACAGGGAAGCTAAGTGACGGCAACATCAAAGGCCACTAAAACCAGAACAAAGAGCAATCTCACCCCAGTAGCAGACAAGGAAGTGCTCTTCCCCCTTACTGATGTGCGAGTCTCGCAGATGCTCGGTGGAGACTTGGACGGCAATTTTAAAATTCTCGAACGCGGACTCGGGATTAAAATTGCGCGCTCACACGATGGGGTGGTGCTTGCCGGCATGGAAAGTGAAGTTGACCTTGCCCAGGATTTGCTGCAGCAGCTTTCTGAATTGATAGCACGTGGGGAAGTAATTTTCCCCGGCGATATCGATCGTTCCCTTAGAATGTTAGCGGGGAATCGAAAGCTGCGGCTCGAGGAGCTCTTTCGCGATCAGGTGAAAATCGCCGGGCGTAAGTATTCTATCGTTCCAAAGACATTCCGCCAGAAATCTTATATTGAGGCGATCAAGTCCCATGATTGCGTGTTCGGCGTGGGCCCTGCCGGTACGGGCAAGACCTACCTGGCCATGGCCATGGCGATCGCTGCGGTGATGAATAAAGAGGTAAAGCGAGTGGTGCTTTGCCGTCCGGCTGTTGAGGCCGGCGAAAAATTGGGATTTTTACCTGGGGATATGGCCGAGAAGGTCAATCCGTACCTTCGTCCTTTGTATGACGCGCTTCACGACATGGTCGAGATGGATCGCGCTAAGGAGATGGTGGAGAAGGGGAACGTCGAAGTTGCGCCGTTGGCCTTCATGCGCGGACGCACGCTCTCAAATGCTTTTGTGATTCTCGATGAGGCGCAGAATACGACCATCGGACAAATGAAGATGCTGCTGACCAGACTTGGGCGCGGATCGAAATGCGTGGTGACAGGAGATGTGACGCAGATCGACTTGCCGCGTGGCACAGTATCAGGCCTTGTTGATGCTCTAAATATTCTCAAGAACGTGAACGGAATTTCGGTTGTAAACTTTGACGAGGAAGATGTGATTAGACATCAACTCGTCGCCCGCATCGTCTCGGCGTACAATAAGCGCAAAGACGGACAGGACTAGGTTTTTTAATAGGGGGCTATGAATAGTCGTACCCCGGAAGAACGTTTTAGTAACCGGCTTGAGCCCATGTACGGGGCTGTCTTTGCCGTGCTCTGCGCGCTCAGTGCGGAGCTATTCCTACGCCATTTTCTCGATGATCGCGGGGCGCTGCCGACAGTCGGCCGCGTCACCATGGTCTTTTTCAGCCTCTATGTTATTCATCGTTTCGCGAGTGTTAGTTATCGAGCTTATCATCCCTCGCTGCGCGATTTGATTTCACTGATCCTGCTGCTTGTCGGTTCCATGCTCATAATGTGGATGGGGCAAGTTATCGCGCTGAGTCTTTCGACTTCCTCGGTCGTGGGAATTTATATCAAAGGTGTATCAACGACTTCCTGGTATTTTGCAATTCCATTCGCCACAGCGAGCTTGGTCCTGCAGGCCATTCTCGGTTTGCACTATGGATTAGTCTGCTCACTCAGCCTGGCGTTTATCGTCGGCATCTATACACCGGGGGAGCCAATCTTAATTCCGTATGTGATTGCCACCTCGCTCGTGGCCTGCCTTAGCTTGTCGCGCTTTCGCTCGCGCACGGATTATTTGCGGGCCGGGCTCAATATTTCTTTGGTCGCTTTGCCTTTTGCCCTGTGTTCGATTGTCACCGATGCCGAACTGCCGGTGGCAGCCTCGATTGTTCGCATTTGCGGTGCGTTTGCCGGCGGCATTTTGTGCGCATTTGTAGCTTCGGGTGTAACCCCACTCTTCGAACATTTCGGTGGATACGTGACTGACTTGCGCCTGATCGAGATGGCAACGCTTGATCATGCGTTACTCAAGGAGCTAAGCATCCAGGCTCCAGGTACCTGGAATCATTCTATGGTAATGGGAATGATGGTTGAATCGGCCGCTGACGCAGTGGGTGCAAATCCGGTGGTGGCGCGAGTAGGAGCCTATTTCCACGACATTGGTAAGACCAAGAAGCCGCTCTACTTTGTTGAGAATCAGGGACAAGAGGAGAATCGCCACGATAAACTCAGCACCTCGATGTCGGCTTTGATTATCCGCTCCCATGTAAAGGACGGCGTTGAGTTGGCGCGCAAGCATTATCTGCCTCAAGTAATCGAGGATATGATCCCGCAGCACCATGGCACATCCATTATTGAGTACTTCTATGAAAAGGCGCGAACTGAGGCCGAAGAGGCGGGACAGGACCCTGAGGCCGTTGATATCAGCCTCTATACCTATCCGGGCCCCAAGCCGCAGACCAAGGAAGCCGGAATTTTGATGCTTGCGGACGGCATTGAGGCAGCCTCGAGGACCTTGAGTGAGCCGAATTTGGACCGCATCCAGGGCCTCGTGCAGAAAATGATCAACAAGACTTTCGCTTCCGGGCAGCTCGAGGAGTGCGAACTCACGCTTCGGGACTTGCACCTTATCGCGAAGAGCTTTACTCGTGTGTTGAATGGTATTTACCATCAGCGTATAGCCTATGCCGAACCAGCAGAAAAAATTAATGAAGAAAGCGGCTCAGATGCTCAAGGCTCCCAGGAGCAGGGAGTGGGAGGTGCTGGTACTGCAAAAGAACAAGAAGGCCAGACTGAAGAGCGCGCGGATAAAGAAGACAGCAAAGAAGATCTTAAACGCCTTGGACTCGAGTGAGATTCCTGCCGGGGCCTGTTCGCTTAGTATTGTACTGACCGATGACGAGGAAATTCACGGACTGAACCGTGATTTTCGCGGCAAGGACAAGCCGACTGATGTTCTTTCCTTTTCTCAGCTCGAGGGCGGGGCCGAGCAGCATTCCCGTTCCTTGGGCGATGTCGTCATTTCACTCGATACCACCGCCCGACAAGCCAAGGAGTATCGAGTCACCTTTGACCGAGAGCTTCTTAGACTTTTGATTCATGGGATCCTTCATCTATTTGGGCACGATCATGAGGGCGTTCCGAAGGCTGTGGCAGCCCGCATGCGCCGACTGGAAGCCAGCCTGATGAAGGACTTATCGCATGAGTCGTTTTCCTAGCAGGACGGACCATCCTGTAGAAGTTGCGGGATTCACTGACTGATTGGTGATTCCGCCATTATCGCTAATCTTTTTGACTAGGTTCTTGGTTCTCGCTAAGTTCTGATTCTGAATTGGAGGACAGGACTATGCGCTGGCAATCGACGTTTTTGGCTGTTTTCGGTTTGATGTCTTTGGCGCTCAGTCCTACCGCTGCCCATGCCACCCCGGTCCTAAAACTTGAATTTAAGGCCCTGCCCGATCATTTCATTGCCGGCACACAACTCGATCTTCCGCTCTATTTGATCGAGAACCGCGATGCTTCCGAGTCCAGCCGTTTCTCCGGTTATCCAGCGACACCGCCCTTTACCGTCAATGGCCCCTTTCCGCTTGCCTCAGTTTACTCTGATATCACCTGTCAACAGTCGGAGTTGCTCTCGTTTACTCCCGAGCCTGGGTTCAATAGCCCGATCAACAATATCTTCGTAAATCCCGATCATCACTCGATTGATTTTTCTCTGCGAAGCTTGGATGGCATCCCGGTTACGGTTGATAACAGCGGAATCGTCGGGCGCACTGAGATAAAGATCGGAACGGTGCGCGTGCAGGTCGGCCCGCAAATTCCGCAGGATGATGGCATCGGTGGCCCCGATCCGGCGATCGTCTTTTGGGCTGATTTATCGGCAGGAGTTGGGGGGCACAACGCGTCTTTGTTTTTAGGACCAAGCGGCTCAAATAATGTTGGGGAGCTATTCCTCGGAGGTATTCTTTCAAGCACCTATAAAATCACCGCGCCTCCTGTACCATCTGAGCCAGGCTCGTTCACTGTCGATCCGGTTAAGACATACAAGCAGTACTCCGGCGTCCTGTACCCGAACTTTACTTGCAATGGGCCGACCGGTGCCATTTGCAACGGCACTGCTCAGCTGTTCATCACTAAAAAGGTAAATGGCAAGAATAAGAAGGTGAATTATG
>JAYRHW010000220.1:0-21488 GCA_041907145.1 Bdellovibrionota bacterium | reverse complement strand
ATTGTTGACGCATTGTACTTGGTGAGCGTGTCCCGAGGTGTCGAGATAGTTCTGGTCGAAATTTAGGTAGTATACAAAATCGGGATTCGCATACTGGCTCACGATAATTGTTTTCTGGGTCGAAGCAATTTGCCCAAGGTCGTTGCCGACCGTTAGTGTGACCGCATAGGTGCCTGGCGTGCTGAACTGATGGGCTACGGTCGATCCCGTGGCGGTCTGCCCGTCAGCAAAATTCCAGGTGTAGCTCGTTATGTTTCCTGCCGGCCCGGCGCTTACAGTTCCATCAAAATATACTGCCAGAGGTGCTGAGCCGGAACTGCGGTCCGAGAGGACATAAGCAGTCAGCGTTGTGGGCTGGAATTCGAACTCAAGAGCCCCGATATCCTCGCCGCTCTGAACAAGAGCGCTGCCTGGACGAGGCCTGAAATCCCCTGGCTGCGCAGTGGGACCGGCGTTGGCATTGAGGAATAGATTATCGTAGGAGTTCGTTTGGCGCGGGTCGACATTTTGCGCGATTACGTTATTTTCCAATACACGCCCGGTGTCTTGGTACCCTCCGATAGCGGTGGTGACGTTATTTCGAATTACTGCATTGACGGTATTCGAGGTATTGATAGCCTCTGTCAGTTCGGGGTTGAAATCGGTTAACACCGTATTGTGCTCAATCAGCACGCCTTGGGTATCAGCCACCGATATACCGTGAATGTGACCTTGATAGATGAGGTTGTGATCGATGACGAAATTGCGGTTAGGGAATTGCGGAGTATTGCTTTGGATAAAAATCGACTGAATCACATCCCCGCTACCGCGCAGAACGACATTCTTTCGGATCGTTACATTTTCCATCGTGCGGGTGCCGTTATCGTTCCACGCCTGGATGGCATCGGGATGATCGCTGCCGTATTGATAGAAGTTCGAGAAGAAATTTCCTTCAACCCTTGAGTCCACCACTCCCGCAAGGTCGATACCATCGCTTCGGATAAGGTTATACCGGTTAGAGCAAACAAGGGTGCGATCGCCGCCGCCAATGATCGTTCCCCGCACGAAATTGCTGATGGAGTTGCCTCCGATGATCAAGTCATCAACGGAAACGGTGTAGAGTCCGTATATATCGTTATCCGGAATACCGTCGTCGGAGCCTGAAAGGCGAGAATTGAGAATCTCGATATGATGGCTGTTCTCGAAATTGGCGGCGCGCGACCACTCTGCTTCTCCTGCTCTCATTGGGTGGTATACGGATATTCCGTCGAAGCGTATGTAGCTTGAATTAGTAATCCATAGAGCCCCGAATATTGCCGGATTGTTCGGATCAACCGATGCGATTGTGACGAAGTCGGAGAAATGAAGGGAATTGAAGGTTAGGTCGCTGTAGTTTCCCGGCTGCAGGAGTATCGTCGAATTGCCATTTGTAGAATTCAGCGCGGCTAAAAGCTCTTGCGTGCTGGCCACGGTAGCGATGAGCGGCCCGCGTATGGGATGAAGCGGGCAATCGGCAGTGAGCATTCCAGGCGTGGCCGTCCAAGTTGGGGTGGCTGTCGCAGTAACCATCGGTGTAGGGCTCGCGGCTGCTGTTGCAGTAAAAAGGGGAGTAGGGGTGCGGCGCGGCCTGCCTCGGCGTTGAACTTGAATTTGTCCTGATGTGCGCAGTGTCGAGATATTGCCGCTGGTCTTGGAGGCGAGGGAATAGGTGAAGAGGCCGTCTCCCGGAAGGTCGATCAGAATTCCGCTTGTCGTCGTCAGTCTGAACGATTTCGACCTCACGAAACGGCCGCTTGCGCTCTTGCGAAAGCGAATCAAGGAGGTATTCCGTACGGGATTCCTTAGATTCTTCCACGTGAGCCGAACTTGCTCGTGGGAAACTAGGCGTGCGTTAAATGTGATCGTTCCTTTTTTAGGTGCGGCGAATAAATATTGGGCGTCCAGACTCCAGTGGGTCACGACGAGAAGTGCGAGAATGTAGCGGGCAACATTGAGTCGCCCCGAGATCTTTCCAACCACCAAACCACCAATTCGGGAGGGATGCCCGACGCTTAGGGGATGTTTGCAAGCACTGGGCCAGGGCAGCCTGGCCCCCTTTTGAACCAGGTGACTGGGCCAGATCCTTGATAAACGTAATAATAATAACTGGTTAGACAGAGTCTACGTCCGGCTGCCCTATTTGGGCTAGCAGCGAGCCTGTTGTTGGGCCGCGTGTGGCGAGGCTCCACACATCCTGCGCAAATCTTGCACTGAGTATTGAGGCCGCCAGCGCTGCGAACCTTAGTAATCATACTTCCTAGATTCTGGTTTGTGATCTGCTTTGAGGCGTGAGTACCGTTAGCCATGGATCCGCAGACTAGTAATCGCATGATTGATTTTGTCATTCCATTGGTTATTGGAGTCGGGTTCCTCCTGCATTTTTTGGCCGCGCATATCTGGCTCCCTCGTAGGTACAACGGCGGCATCATCTGGGGGCGGTTGCTCTATAGTGTCGTCGGATTGGCAGCTCTGACCTCCATGCCTCTTTACTTTCTGGATCCGAGGGTCTCTGGCCATTTGCTCGCGGTTACGGTCAGTTTCCTGGCCCTGGTTGTGATCGTTGCTGTCGCAATACGCATTTCCCTGCATGGACTCCAGCGAGTCGATGAGGCGTTTGTAGACGTTAGTCTTGTCCACTTTGTGGGAGCAGTCGTTTGGCTCGATTCCATCCTGCTGCAGCGACCGCTCATGCATGTGCAGTGGCCGCTCTCGGGATTTACGGTAGTCCATTTTTTGTTCGCAGCTCATCTCTTTCCAATGTTGCTGGCAGCCGCAACAAGGCTGATTCCCCTTGATTGTTCAAGGAGTCGAGCGGCCGTGGGAATTGCTTTCATCCTTTACTACGTAGGATTCTGGGGAGTTGCCCTTTCGATAGGAAATGGCAATTTCTCAGGCCAAACCTCCATAGTTTACCTGGGAGCCGGTGCGCTGCTCTGCCTAATCGTGCTGGCCCTTAACTCCAGATCGTGGGTCAGGGGTGCTGTTTTTGCGGCCACATTGCTTAGTTTTACCGGATGGCAAGCACTCTCATTTTCCTCGGGCCAGATCACATCCCTCGAAATCATGTTGCTGTATCATGGATTACCAAATGCACTGCTACTAGTTCCAATCCTGCTTTTCTTTGTAGAGGCGCTTCCGCCGCAGTTAGCAGCTCAAGACATTCCCCTATCGAGAGCGATCTCCCGCGGGGCAGTTAGAAGCTGGATTGAAAATTTTAAGATGTCCGGTGGCACGGAGAGCGGCTTCGTGCCAGATCTCTCTGTCTTTGACTCACCAGAGCTCGTAGTGGCTCAGGTCCCTCAGGAGGTAAGGCGATTCTATGAACGCACTGCCGAGTATTCGATCGATGTAGCTGCGCAGTGGCATGAGCCATTTGGAAGAATTTGGGCTAAGCTCCAATCAGCCTTTGCGCGCTGGGAGCAGTTCGCACTTACCCTTGGGTCTGAGCAGCTAGTTAGTGAAATTGCTCGCATTCACTTACCAGGGGACCCGCGACCTGAAGTGCGAGCCTGGCTGCGATGGGAGCCGCAGTCAAAGCGCACTATGTACGTGGCAACCTACGCGACACACAAGGATTCCGAGCGAGTGTATATGAATATCGCCTTCCCGCTCCCATTCGGAACGGTTTCGAGTATCCTACGATTATGCTTGAAGGACGCGACGCTGGATCTTACTTCGCTGCCGCATGTCGATAACGCTGGTGACGAAGGAGTCTATTTTTGCTTTCGCCGGGTACGCTTCAAGATGCCGTTGAATGAAACGATTCGGGTTTCCCTAGGAGAGCGCGCCGGCGAGGTGATAGCTGAACACCGGATGTGGCTTTTCGGAGTCCGCTTCGTGACTCTGAACTATCGAATGCGGTCAGCGGAGTGCAGTACGTAGATGGATAAGCAGTTGTCGCTCTCCTCTTAGGAAAGTCACCCAGCCAAATCGGCATTTCAAGTAATAACTAAGTCCTCATTTTCCTTCAGGATACTGGCTGCCTTCAGCTGTCATTTTTCTGACACTCCGAGGGCCGTCTTTCGGGAAGATATACCTCGCATCGCAGCATCATAATCGGGACGAGAGAAGTGTCTTCTTTTTCGCGTAGGACTCGTACATGGCCGATTTCACTAAATTAGCTCGCCGAATGAAGGACGATTGGGACCGGCGAGTGAATCATGACTATCGCTTCTGGATGAGCGATGGGCACAGCGATGACGCTGCGATGTGGGAATCTGGTGAGCGAGACTTTGGTATCATCACACAGGGAATTGCAGGCACCTCAGAGAAGGTTATTCTCGAGCTCGGCTGCGGCGTGGGTCGGCTGCTGAAGCCGGCAGTCACTCGCTATAAGCGCGTCATTGGTTTCGATGTTTCATCTTCGGCAATACAAAAAGCCAAGCAGCTCATTGGTGAGCCTGCAAATCTCGAGCTTTACGTAGGAAATGGATTTGATTTGCAGCCGGTCGCTGATGGCTGCGTAGACGTTGCGTTTAGTTACGCGGCGCTTACCAGCATGCCGACCGATGTGATTGCAAATTATCTTCGTGAAATGCATCGAGTGCTGAAACCGGGAGGCCAGTGCCGTCTGCAGGTGTACACCGGCTCGGAGTACAGAGTATGCGAGGATGATACGCTCCATGTGCGGTGCTATGCCGAGAAGAATCTGCGGATGGCCCTCGAGTTGGCAGGCTTCAAGCTTCTCTCGCTCACAGAATTAGTTTTGCCCATCAAGGTCTCTTTCGACGAGCTCGGCATCAAGGCCATGATTGCGATGCTCGAGAGCAAGTCGGGTGAAGCGGCTGATATCGCCGCTATATCGAACGCGCTGCTGCCCGGGGGCGAGATTGAGGTGACGGTCGAAAAATCTGCCAATGAACTCGAGTATTGGACTGCTCTCAACTACGCGCAGGACCTTCTTAAGTCCGGCGACACTGCCCGCGCCAAACAGGCCGTAGAATTTGCCGTTACTCACAATCAAAACGCGACCATCGATACCCGCGATATGCTCGATCGCATTATCAAGGAGATTGAATCCAGGGAGCGCAGCGCTGCTGCCCCGCATGATGCTGGTGTCTGGGAGGGGAATACCCGAGTTCTTCAGCAGCGGTTTCCCTCTGTATACGAACTTATTCGAAGTTTCGCTTCACCATCGGTTGCAGAACTGGAAATTCGTGTAACCGATGATGGTCCCGTGCTGTGGGAGCGGGGACAGTGCATGGATCATCCCGCCAAGCCTCGTTCAGCTGGAGATGCCTGGGCAAGGCGCGCTCTGCAGGAGAGGCGCGTCAACGATTGCCAGTCTTTGGCGGTATGTGGATTTGGGCTTGGCTACCATATCGAGTCGATTCTTCAACAGTCTTCCAAGAAGCTGCTTGTTCTCGAGCCTTCGATGGCCTCATTTGTAGCGGCGTTGCATTCACGCGACCTGAGAGCTGTATTCGAACGGATCCAAGGCTTGCATGTCGGCTCGCAGCCACCAGTAGACTTCTTCACGTCGTTGACAGAATTGCTGATGCGTCCGCAGACGCTCTCCAGCGAACCGGATTTTTGCCGTGAACTGAAATCTCAATTCTATGGAACGCGCGGTATAAAGAGCCTGCATCCCAAAATGGCGGTTGTTGGACCGGTGCAGGGCGGCACTTTGCCCATGACGGCGTACTGCACCCGCGGGCTTGCGGGACTGCAGCAGCGCGTGCGTGAACTTGACATGGGCGGCTACGCTCAAGGATTTCATATCCCGTCTAAGTTCGTAACCAGCAAGCTCCGACAGCAATCGCTCCAGGGCGTATACATCGAAATGATCTCGCAGGTCATTCTCGAAACGCTTACGGAAAAGCCTGTCGATATCGTACTGTGCATGGCGCAGGCCCCGATCTCGCCACGCGTGCTGACCGAACTTCGCAAACGCGGAATGATAACGGTGCTCTGGTTCGTCGAGGACTATAAGCGCTTCACCTATTGGAAGGATGTAGCCAAATTCTACGATTTTATCTTTACGATACAGCGCGGCGAGTGCATTGAAGATATCAAGAAGGCCGGCTGTCCCGAAGTCCATTATCTGCCAGTAGGCTGCGATCCCTTCGTCCACAGGCCGGTGCAGCTTTCGCCTGAGGAAAAGCAGCGGTGGGGATCTCCGATTTCATTTGTTGGTGCCGGCTACCACAACCGCCAGCAGGTATTCGCTTCTTTTGCCGACATGCCCTTTAAAATTTGGGGCACTGAGTGGCCGGAGTGCCGTCCATTCGATCGATTGGTGCAGGAGAAGGGGCGCAGACTGAGCCCGGAGGAATACGTTAAAATTTTCAATGCTACCGATATAAATATCAATCTGCACTCATCTGACGAGCGGGATGGTGTTGATCCCTTCGGAGATTTCGTAAATCCACGCACGTTCGAATTAGCCGCAGCAGGAGCGTTTCAGCTCGTTGATGAACGCAGTCTCCTGCCGGAGTGTTTTGAGGCCGGGAAGGAAGTCGTGACCTTTTCTACCGCACGCGATTTGAAGGAGAAGATAGCCTATTACCTCCAGCATCCCGAGGAGCGGAAGGCAATCGCTGAGGCGGGTAGGGCGAGAGTCCTCAAGGACCACAACTATTTGGCCCGCATGCAGCAAATGCTGTCGATCATTTACAGCAGCCGGTTTGAGCAGCTGAAACGCCGCGAGGACGAAAGTCCGTGGACCAAGATGATTGAGCGCGCCCGCCCGCATGAGGAGCTGCATGGTCGGTGCAAGGCAGCATTCGAACGCGGGGAGGAGCCGATTCTCGACGGGCTTGTCGCGGATATCGTTACTGGAAAGGGCAAGCTCACTGAAACTGAGCAGAAGCTTCTGTTCCTGTTTCATGTGCGCAAGCAGATCATTCGCATGCGCGCTGAAGAGACCGGACAAAAAGTATAGTTCGCCTATGAAAAAAAGATTTGATCGCAAGGACAACGTATTGCTGGTGAATATTACCCGGCTTGGCGACATGCTGCAGGCGACGCCTACTATCGCCGGCATGAAACAGGAAAATCCCGACTGCAAGGTGACGGTGCTGGTCGAGAAGCAATTCGAAGAGGTCTGTCATCATTTGCCCAACATCGATTATGTGAAGAGTCTTGATCTCGGCATGACCGTTCGCTCATTGGCGCGCGAACAGGACGGAATCATCGACGCATACGAGTATATCGGTGAGGTAGTCAAAGAACTGCGCGACGAGCAATTCGACTACTGTCTGAATATGTCATCGTCCGCCTATACAGCGCTGCTGCTTAAGCTGATCGGCATCGGACGAAATGGGGGCTGGACTTCCGACGATGAAGGATATCGAGTCATCGAGTCCGATTGGGCGCGCCTCTTTGCAAGTTCGGTATTTCATCAGAATCGGCAATTTAACTCACTGAATCTGGTCGACGTCTTCCGCTGTTCGGCCGATGTCGACAAGCACCCTAATCAGCTGTTGATGAAGGTATCGCCAGAATCGCGGGAGTATTGCGAGAAGCTGTTCTCGGAAGCCGTGTTTACCAATACCGGGCCGCTCATAGCCATTCAAGCGGGAGCCAGCCAGGAGAAGCGGCAGTGGGCGCCGGCGCACTTTATCAAGCTCGTAAATATCTTGATTAAGGAGCACAACGCGCGCGTGGTTCTCATCGGCGCCAAGAAGGAGCTGCCGATTATCGAGACGATCGCGACGGGAGTGAATTCTCCCAATGTCCTCGTCGCTGCAGGAAAGACTAATATTCCGCAGCTGGCCGCGATATTGGAGAAGGCCGACATCCTGGTTACCGGAGATACAGGCCCCATGCACATGAGTGTGGCGGTCGGAACTCCCGTTATCGCCATGTTTCTTGCCTCAGCGTACGGATTCGAGACTGGTCCCTACAGTGAAGGCAATATCGTGCTTCAACCTGTTATCGGCTGCGGGCCATGCAACCCAAATAAGCCCTGTATGGGCCTCGAGTGCCACGATACCGTGCCACCAGAATTGATCGCACGGCTTACGGCGATGCGACTCAAGGAGGATTTTAAGTCGCTGCCGGAGGGCCTTGCGGATCCCAAACAGGTAATCGTCTATCGATCTGCATTCGATCAATGGGGTTTCTGTGATCTGATGCCTCTTAACTCCACCGCCTACGATCCCTGGAAAAAGTATCGCGATGCATACCGAAAGGTATGGTTGGATGATCTTGCTGGGTTCCATGCCGAGAGCGCTGCCCTACAGCGTCCGACAAGCCTCAAGGTGCATGACGAAGCTGTGGAGGGTCTTGGTGCGGTATTGGACATGGCAAAGCAGGGGGAGATGCTCATTCAAGAGCTGGTTAAGTTGATTAGAAATCCCCAAGCGTCGGGTCAGGCTCTTGGTATGGTCAACGGAAAACTCAACGAACTCGATCGCAAGATCGAACAAATCGGTTTTCACCAGCCGCCACTTGGCCCGCTTACACGCATGTTCATCTTTGCTAAGGAAAATCTTTTAGGAACTGAAGCGCTGGACCTTGCATCTCAAATGCAGAGAGTTTACGCCGATTTAATTCGTCGAGGTAGCAAGCTAACTAGCTATTACCACTCGATTTCTTAAGGTTTTGAGTATGATTTCGGTACGCATTAACGGAACAGACGCCCCACTCAGGACTGACGGCTTGATGAAGATCGCTGACATCATCGAGCTTATCAAAGCCAATATCGATCCTGATCATATGATTACCGAGGTCCTGCTTGATGGCAAGGAACTCCAGGATGAGGACTGGCTTGGATCCGCGTCGAAGTATGAAACGGCCATCATGGAGGTGCAGACTGGCACTCCTGAAGGATTCGTCAACGAACGCATGTCGCAGGCATCTGAAATCGTTCGCTCCTGCTACCTGCAATTTCGTGACTCTCGCAAGTCCTTCCAGGAAGGAGACATGCATACCGGAAATCAACTCCTCGTGCAGGCGGTGAATACTGCCAAAGCTTTCTTCGATTGGTACGCCACCATCGTGGAACTAGCCCCGAAGGACAAGCGCGCTAACTACGATATCAATCCTCAGGTCAGTGAAATATCCACGATTTGCAAAACCATTTGTCAGCAGCAGCTGTACCAGTCGTGGTGGGCTTTGGGCGAGACGCTCGAAAAGCAGCTCGAACCGAAACTCGATAAACTTGAGGATTTCCTGCGTAAATTTGCTCGCGCAGTCTAGCGATTTAATAAGATTCCCGGGTTAGCGAAGGGCGCGTTTTGGCAACAAAACGCGCTTTTTTTATGCGCAAAGGTGGCCTATTGGCCTTGTCCTTTTCGATGCGTTAGGTTGAACCGGTGACCGAAACAAAGCGATTTCAAAGAACCATCGAAAACTTTACCTGCGCGAAGTGCGGGCAGTCGATCCTCGGAGACGGCTATACGAACCATTGTCCGAAGTGTCTCTGGAGCAAGCATGTAGATGTAAATCCCGGCGATAGATCTGCTTCTTGCGGCGGCATGATGGCTCCCGTAGCGGTACAAATCAAAGGAGGAGAGTACGTGCTCCTTCATCGCTGTGAATGCTGTGGTTTTGAACGCAAGGCACGCACCCGCGACGACGATAACTTCGAGGCTCTCATCGCGCTGGCTCGTTGTGGCCCAAATCGCGGCTAATTCTGCTGCCCGAGCCGGGTGAAATCCCCGCGTGCGCGGGAAAGCCTAATCAGGATGAATAAATGTGTGCTAATGATCAGCGGCACGATGAAGGTCGGCAGCAAACTCAGCGGCAAATAAGTCATCGCAATCATCGAAGCAGGCTTTTCAAGGTTGTGTTTTGCGGCCAGGAGAACCACGTACATGATGTCAGCAAGACCAACCAAGTTCCACACCATGAGCAGCTTCGGAAAGGGGCGCGAAAGCGGTAGTACGAGCATGACAAGCGCGAGGGCAGCGACGCAGATGTCCCCCCATCCGCCGTATACCGCAAAGTCGTGGGGCAGCTCTCCCCGTTCGTAGAGGGAGAGGAAATAGATGCCAATCAAGCGCACCAGGTGCGGCGCGATCAGCCAGCGCACCGAAATGCTGCCCACCCACTCGAATAATGAGGACCAGCCCCTGTAAATCGCGAGAACTGCAAGGGTGAGCCCGAACAGGAGCACCTGAAGTCCGGGCGCCGGCAGGAGGGTAAGAAGGCCTGCTTCGCTGGCAGTGATGGCGAGAAAAAGCCAAGTGGCGAGAATTATTCGTAGCTTGCTGCCGGTAGACATCTACTTCGCGCAGGTCTCTAGCGAGGCTTCTTGAGCAGATCTCTAATTTCTCCAAGCAAGACCTCTTCATTAGAGGGCTTCGCGGGAGCTGGAGCCGCGTCTTCCTTGCGCTTCATCGAGTTCATGGCTTTCACGAGCAAGAAGATTGCGAATGCGACAATCGTGAAATCCACGATGGCCTGTATGAATTTGCCGTAGTTAAGAGTTACCGCCGGCGCAGAACCTGCTGCATCTTTGAGAGTGATTGCCAGGAAGGAGAAATCGACTCCACCAAGGGCCAATCCTAATGGCGGCATGATGACATCGGCGACGAGTGAGGACACGATCTTTCCGAAAGCTCCTCCGATAATAATTCCCACAGCAAGATCGACGACATTGCCGCGCATCGCGAAGTCTTTAAATTCCTTTGCAAATCCCATGTCCTTTCTCCCTGAATAGCCCGTGCAGGAGATAACATCCCAAGTTCAGTCCTCTTGTAAAGAGTTTCCCTCTGAATAGGCCACAAACAGCTTTATGACTGGTATTGGCGTGAACTTATTCGTCTCCGGTGAGTTTCCCACCGTCGTTTCCAGGGAAGAAGTAGTTTCGAACGCCGAGAGAATCCCAGCGTTCGGCGATCTTGGTAAGCCGGACCGAATCCAAGTATTCCTTGCAGCGCCGCATGAGGTCGACTGAAACTGCGATTCCGGAGGCTGCCAGTCTGCCCTGTCTGAACAAGATATGACCCGCCCGATTGTCAAAGCCCGTCGGCGGCGGCAGCTCAATCGCATCCTCGAATCGCAATTCAGTTTGACGGCTAAGTGCGGTCAGTAATGTATCTCGGAGGGTAGAGACGGTCTTCATGATAGGAGAGGAATCGATGGGATCCTTAGCGTTATTTACGGCGAGCGTGCCGCCGTCGGCACTCATGAAGAGAGGGGCTTCGCGTGCTGCAGCCAGAGCGGCCTTAAGGAACGGGCGGACATTTCTCACTTGTCTCACATACTCATTGACCATCGGTTTGCAGTCTTCATCGAGGAAAACCGCAGTACGACCGCCCTTTTCACGGTACACAATCAGTAGCCCCTTGGCTTCGTCGTACTCGTGCATCTTCAGCATGCACAACTCGCCAAACGTTACGGTGCCGATTCCGCGCCCGCGCCCAAGCATGGCATCAATTGCCATATTTCTGCTTCGAAGAAGCATGGCGGTAGTTCTAGGGTCAGAGATCAGAACACGCCGTTCGGTGATTACAGCGGGAGAGGTGGGTGAAGTTGCTATGGTGGCAGGCCTATGCTGCCCCGGTGTCGCCGTGGCCTGCGGGCTCAAGCTATCAATAGATTTGGGAGTGAGAGGAGCTTGTCGCTCTGGAGGGATGGTGAGCGGCATGAGCCTTGGACGGTTGACCAATGATTTTGCTACGGTCGAGTTGCCCTCGGCAGCGGCTTCCGGTGCGTCATGCTTGACCCGAGCCTGAGTACGACCGCCACCGATATGTACCAACCTGCCCTCCAGCCAGGGCAGAAAGATTCCCTGAATGGCAGAACGGGCACCGCGGAGCATATTCTCACTGATGGCTTCGCTCTTCAGCCGAGCAAAATAGGCTTCTGCATAGCCTCTGGCGTGTTCGGCAAAGCTCCCAATGAATCCAGCTGAGGTCTCTTCGGGCGGTTTGCTCACATGCTCTGCTCGGCTCTTGAAATTGTCCCATGCAAAGGTGACAAGTTTAGCGGCCCGCCTGCGGTAATTTCCCGCTGTCCCTTCATCGATACCCGCAGCGCCTGTCTGGGTCCGCAAATTAACCTCGGCGCCTAGAAAATCGCAGAAGCCGTCGTAGGCCGGCAGGGCCGGGACGCCGTCCGGCAGCGGGTACCGAAACCAGGAGTCCACTCCTTGAGGACTGTCGTAGTCATACGTAGTGAGGCCAGCGGATACCGCCCATTGATAGAAAAGCCTCAGTGCGCTGGTTGCCTTCTCCAGACGTACTCGGGCGATATCGTCGGTTTTGGGATCTCCGGCAGTAAAATGTTTTATGAAGGCTTGAATTCGCTCGTGCGGCTCGTTTCTCAGCAGCGAATCCAATATCGCCTCGGGGTTCCCGCTCTGTCCGCGTCCGTAATTTTCCCAGGTGAATCGACCGTAAGCGCGCAGCAGGTAGTCTCGATTATGCGCTGTGCCCGGGGAGATATAACGTGGATCATCGGGAGTCAGGCCGGAAAGCTGCAGTAAATGTGCACGATATTTGAGGTGCACTTCCGTTTCTGGAAACTCGAAATTCGGAAAGGGCGAGCGAGCGGCCTCGAATACCTCTCGCGACTGTCCGCCAAATTTCTCTGCGATGAATGGCAGTAGGCGACTCTTCACTGCGCTTGAGGCGCGATCGCGCGCATTCGAACCTTGCTCCGCCTCGCTGGCTGCCAGAAATTCTTGCAAAGTCTTCGGCGTAAAGTTCAGCAGCGCGGCTTCGATTCGCTCAGCCTGTTGCAGCTTCGTAAGGCTAGACGGCTCAATCCCTGCGGCTTGCATGGCCTCGATCTCACGAGTCCATAAAAAATCGGCAAGCCGTATAGCTTGACGTGTCAGCTGCTGGGCTATCTTTCTATCCAACCCCGCGCCTGGCACAAAGCCGCCATCCTTTGGCGCTGCCATGAATTCAAAGAATGCGTTCAAGATGCGATTTTCCGGCGCACTGCCGGGAACCATAGCCAGAAACGCGGTTGCGGCCGCAAGTTTGGTAGGATTAAAGGCGCAGTGCTCGTTGGCAAAGGCCCAGGTATAGAACTGACGATACAGCACCGTGCGCGCGCGTTCGGCACCTCGCAGATCGACTCCGTGCGACTGAATAAAATCGGCTGCACGATCACCGGGGTGAGCGAAGAGAAGGTGAGTCAAGGTGATTCGAGACGCGGCTTCGGGGTCCTGACTCTTCTCGTAGGCAGCCCTCCAAATAGGCTCGCCGTATCTGTTCCACATGAAATCAACGTATCTGTGGAAGGACGCCAGCTCATACTCGGGCTCCCTTGCCGCTTCTTCAGCTGGCATCAGGCAGTGATCGTATGGATGGTCACGCTGATACTCAACCCAGCTTCGATATGCGGGAAAGGTATCTAGGGGTGCGGTTTCAGGAAAGGTAGATGGATCACGGGAGTGGCCCTCAGCGCGAGAAGTGCCTGATGAATTTTCATCGCCCCCGGGTGCATGTAGGTGAACATCTGGCACTGTGAGCTATCCCTTCCGAACTGCAACTAGGAATAAGAGTGGGTAACAAAAATGCTTTCGTCGCGAGGGGGAAGCTAAGAAATGCGAGGAATCCGACAGAGCGAGGGCGGAGACAGCTTATCGGGCTATCGAGCACTCGTGACCAGGATGACGCAACCGCATCTCTTAGATTGAAACCCGCAGCAGTAGTTCATTTTTGTTACGCACTCTAAGTCTGAATGCTATCACGGCGTTATAGCCTAGTCATCTGAACGAGCCAGCACTAGGATAGGGCCGAGCGGGTGTAGTTCCTTGAGAAAAGAAGGGGTTACAGCTCCTCGTCGCCGCTTTCCACCTCGAGCAAGCCATCTGCTAAAAAGCGGGTAAGTTCGATCTCGGCACGCGCAACTGCTTCATCGTCGCCAACAGCTTGTGCGAAAGCTCTAATTCTTTTCTGCCGAACTACATCAGCGAGGGACTCGGGGATGCCCAAGTTTTTAGAAATTATTGCGGCCTGCAGCAAACTTTCTAGGCCCCGCCCCTGAGCTTCGGTGTCAGGCAGAACGGAAGTCGCATCGGCGATGCATTCCCCTAGGGCATCGCAAGCACGCAGCGCGGCAACGGAATTCAAGAGATCATGCTCAGAAAGCAGCTCCAACGTTTGATCGATTTTTAGCTGTGCACCCTCAAAATCCCGCTGTTGAATTCGCACCAGGGCAATTTGCACGAGAGCCGAGGCCGTCGCGTGCGCCAGCTTGGGCCGGTCTGTATCGTTCGGTGCTGAATCAAAAACAGCGATCGCGCGATCGCACTGGTTCTCGCAGAGGGCGAATTCACCTTTGGCGAAGTAGCTCAGTCCCCGGCGCAGAATCATATCGCCATATTCAATACTTGTGGGGCCGGCTAGTTGGTACGCCATGCGTTCGCAAATCACCCGAAAGCGAAGTTCCATTGTGTCATCGCCGCGGCGAGCGTGATAGTCGCCTAATGCTTCGAGCACGTCGAGTAAGATTTTTCTCTCAGGAAGTTTGAGATTTTTTCGAGCGATCGTCAGAGCCGTGGTTAGGGCTAGCTCGCCGGCTTCCGCCTGATCGAGAGTAAACAGTGTGCCGGACTTCTCGAGAAGCGCCTCGACATAAACGGCGCTGGTCGTGCCATGGTGCTTTGCGACCTTTGCGAGGTAACGCTCTTCCTCTCGTAAGCTCTGTCCGTAGCGTTGCTGCCGGTCGAGAAACCTAATCAGGTTCTGGTGCGCAAGGAAGCTGCGATTATCCTTTTCGCCGAAGGCCGACTCCGCGCAGGACATGCATTCCCGAATCCAGCGTTCCTCGACCTCGACCGCGCCAAGTCCGGCGATTTCAGCCGTGCATGCTTCAATAAGTGCGAGCACTTCAGCAGCGTCAGCTTTCCCGTCTTGTAATGCCTTGATAGCCGCATCAAAATGCCGGACCGACTCGACGCCGCGTTCACCAGCGAGGGCTACTTGTGCTTTGACCCAGTGACAGTCTCGAAGCATATAGGGAAATTTCTCGTCGGTACGATCAAGGTGTTCTATGGCTCTGTCGGCAAGTGAAACCGCTTCCTTAGTCTGCCCGTTCATCTCCGCGTACTGCGCGCCGCGAATACATGCGATGGCATAGGTATGCCCGTGATCCTCTCCGAGCGCCTCCAATATTTCCCTAGCCTGGGCATACTGGCCTGCGCATTCGGACATCCGATCAACGCCGTAATAGTACTCACCAAAAGATGTCAGGACCGTGGCATAGAGAGAGGAGTTCTTCCCATATGCCTGCTCAAAGTTTGCGATTAATTCTGGGTACAACTTTTCCACCAATGGAAGTGCTCGTGACTGGATGCTCACATCTATAATGTTGGCGGTAATTGACCCCCAGAAGCGAAGCTCGTCCGGTCTGGCTTGCGGCGGAAGGTCCCTCAGTCTCTGTTCGTGAAGTTCGCGCATTTTATTCACGGGAATCATCACATCGTCGAGTTTTCCGAGATTGATCAGGGTTTCAATCCATACTCCGCACAGGGAGGTAAGCTCGGACGGATTGGCTGCCTTCGGCTTCAAGGCGTAGTTGTAAAAGGCGGCACGAAAGAAGCTTTCGGCCAAGTCCGGCGCATCTATGGTGAGATAGGTTACTCCAATCTGCACCTGATGGTCGGCTAATTGAACCGGAGTAGCGGTGCCGCTGCGTTCCAACCAATCAAGCTCGCCTTCGGCAATTTGTAGGGCGTAGGAGTGTTCCCCCTGGGAGATAAACGAAGCCCAGGCGGGGCTGAGCGCGGAGGCTTCGGCTTCGGCGTCTGCCAGTGACCGAGGGTGGTAGTCAAAGTGTTCAGAGAGAAAGGGCTGATTTTCGACGCGGCGTACGGGAGCAGTGGATGGATCTGCTTCGGCCTGGTCTACGGCATTGAGGGCGGTACGAACTACTTGCGCCATGGGAATTACTACAATTCCCCTTCGTTATAGCACGAGCAAACGGCTTGTCGAAAATATTCCAAATGGTCAGGACTAGGAACCGAAATCCTGAGTCCACCAGCGCGTCCCAGCGCTGTTTTGCAGGCAAGAAACACCCATATGTCCATAAGAAGATTTGAGAATGTTGGCACGGTGGCCTGGGCTGTTCATCCAGCCGTCCATGACGGACGCCGGCGTAGGGTAACCCAGGGCGGCGATATTCTGACCGAAACTCGTGCCCTGGAAGCCCGACTCGATAATTTCCTCGTACCAGTTATCATGGGAGAAGGTATTGCTGACCATCATCCAATTACTGTGCTTTTCAGCCGCCCAATTTAGGTGGTCGTCTAAAGAGAGAGCACCCAGTCCATTCTGCGAGCGGGCTGAATTAACCAGGTTGAGGAGGTCTTGAGCAAATGAGGCCGGGCATCGGCTAATCCCGGCTCCAAGCTGAATAGCAGGCGGGATATCATTGGGGTTATCACCCCCGGGAGGATTGCCCGTTCCATCCGATGGAAGTTCGACGAAGACCGCAGTGACTTTACTGCGAGCAGAAAATTTCCTGCCTTTATAACGGCCCTTCTTGATTCGTCCCGAAATCTTTGCGCGGTACGAATATATTCCGTCCTGGGTTGGAGCATCGAATAATGTCTGGCTGCTGCCGGGGTTGGAAATTCGAATATAGGGAAGCAGGGCTCCATCGTCGTCGCCGCGCAATATTTCTACGCGAGTGCCTCGGAGCGCGTTTGCTGCGGAGACGGATACTTTAAGTCGTACTTCACCGCTTGCTAATGTTCTGGCCTGAAGATCGATGGATGGCGAGGCCGCAAGCGTCGGCTGGGCACCGAACAATGCGGCGCAAAAAACCAGAAGAGCAAAACGAAGGTGTCTTAAAACCATGTAATACAAAGTCGTTACGCGGCCCAAGGTAACTTAACGTGCGGTTCCCGTGGTTTCTTAATATCTCGTAGCGAACTTAATGGTTTTACCTAGATGCAAAGCTCAGGCCCCTCCTGAGCTTGGGCCACTTATCCACAGTGTGGCAGAAAAAGACTAATCATATCAGGGGGAAACTGAGGCAGGACCTGAGAATGTAACCCAAAGATCAGTTACAAAATTCTCCTACTGGGAATGAAGTTCCCCAGGACTGGTCAATTCTTGCGCCTGCAGCTAGCTGCGTTTGGAAGCGGGTAACATCGTTTTGCGTAATCGAACGTACGAGGGGGTAACCTCGACTAGCTCGTCATCGCGAATGAACTCTATGGCTTTCTCCAGGGTCATCGGAGTCACGGGGGTGAGGATAATATTCTCATCGCGGCCGGCCGCGCGGATGTTGGTAAGCTTTTTTGCCTTGGTAATGTTTACGTCCAGATCGTTCTCGCGGCTGTGTTCCCCGATGATCATCCCTTCGTACACCTGGTCTCCGGGACGCACGAAAATTCTGCCGCGAGGCTCCAGATGGAAAATCGCATAGGCAACAGCCTCGCCGTCCCGATCGGACACCAAAGATCCAGTGACGCGGGACAAAAAGTCCCCGCGATATTCCTCGTACCCTTGCAAGTACGAGTTCATCATTCCGGTACCCTTTGTATCCGTGAGAAATTCGTTTCGATAGCCGATGAGTCCGCGTGAAGGAACGGTAAACTCGAGTCGTACTCGGCCTGAGCCATGGTTGACCAAGTTGATCATTCTGCCGCGTCGCTGAGAGAGTTTCTCCGTCACGATGCCGGTAAAGTGCTCGTCGCAGTCGATGAACAAATGCTCAATCGGCTCGAGTCTCTTCCCATCCCTTTCTTTGAATATTATTTGGGGGCGCCCGACGCTCATTTCGAAGCCATCGCGGCGCATGCTTTCGATCAAGATTACCATCTGAAATTCGCCGCGGCCTTTGACGATGAAGCTCTCGTCGCCAGACTCCTCGATTTGCAGGGCAACGTTCGACAGCGCTTCCTTTCGAAGACGTTCACCGATTTTGCCTGAGAGCAGAAATTTCCCATCCCGCCCCGCAAGTGGTGAAGTATTGGAAGCAAAACGCATCGAAATCGTGGGCTCATCGACGCTGACGCGCTTTAGTGTACGCGGGTTTTCCTTGGTGCAAATAGTATCGCCAATTTCGACTTCTTCGATTCCGGAGAGGATGATGATATCCCCGGGAGCGGCAGACTCGGCTTCCTTGATCGCGATTCCGTCATATACCTGCAGTTTGGTAATGCGAAGCGTATGCATCTTCCCATCACGGTCAATGCGCACCGCATTATCTTTGGCCTTGGCTGTGCCATGCACGACCTTGCCGATAGCGAGACGCCCCAAGTAGTCTGAGTAGGCAAGATTCGATACGAGCATTTGAAATGGCTCGCTATCGTCATAGGTCGGGCCTGGAATTTCAGCGGCTATCGCTTCGAACAATGGTTCCAAATCCTTGCCCGGCTCATCCAGCTTCTTCTGTGCAACTCCGTCGCGGCCGATAGCGTACAGCACCGGGAAATCCAGCTGTTCTTCACGGGCATCGAGATCGATAAAGAGATCGTACACCGCATTGAGAACCTCCTTGGCGCGAGCATCCTTGCGGTCAATCTTGTTAATGACCACGACGATCTTCAAATTTGCTTCGAGAGCCTTGCGTAGCACAAAGCGCGTCTGAGGCAGAGGGCCTTCGGAAGAATCGACCAACAACACGGCGCCGTCCACCATTCCTAGGGCGCGCTCGACCTCGCCACCGAAGTCCGAGTGACCCGGTGTGTCGACGATATTGATTTTGATTCCCTTCCAACGCACCGCGCAGTTCTTCGCCGAAATGGTGATACCGCGCTCGCGTTCGAGATCCATCGAGTCCATGACGCGTTCGGCGGTCGCTTCCCCGACGCGAAATACGCCGGCTTGGCGAAACATCTGATCGACCAGGGTCGTTTTGCCGTGATCGACGTGTGCGATGATGGCGATATTGCGGATTTTATCGTTGCGTATGGGGTTTTTCATGCGGGCGCCACGATACACTGAAAACGAGGTTGGAAGCGAGTATTAGCCAGAAGAATCTGTTTATGATAACCCTGTGCCATGAGCTTCTTTGCCAAAAAGCACAAATTACCGCGATTCCCGGAGACTCTTATCCCGACTTTTCGAAGATTGTGCGAGCCGCTTCCCGTCGACCTGCTCCCTAATGTGAAATCCGACTTTGACGAGTGCGTACGAAAACTTGAAGACATTGCCGAGACGAATCCTCGCGTCAACCGTCAGCGGCTCGAACAGATTGCGCGCACAGCACAGGTATTACTCGAACGCTATGAAGAATATTCGACCGAGCAGCGGGCCCTTGTGATTGGGGCGCTGCGTTACTTTGCGGTTGTCGACGATACGCTGCCCGATGACACCTTTTTGTCTGGTCTCGACGATGACGCCAAAGTGTTCAATTACGTGCTCGAGACTCTCGGCATCGAGGATGCCTACATACTATTCGAATAACTACATTGGCCGAAAATAAAAAACGGGAGGGCTCTCGCCCTCCCGTTCATGCGGATAGCTTCAAAGGTCCTTGTTAGGACTTCTTGCTTCCCCCTGAGATCCAACGATCGATGATCGTCCGGAAGTGGGTCACCGGATAGGCGCCCTTTACGGCAACGCCGTTCACGAAGTAACCGGGCGTTCCTTGAATCCCATTGGCACTACCAAGAGCAGTATCTTCCTCGATTTGCTTCTTGATCTCTTCGGAATTCAAATCAGCCTTGAAGGTGTCCATATTGAGACCGAGCTTTTCAGCGGTTTGCAGGTACAATGCATCGCCGAGCTTATCCTGGTTTTCGAACATCGCGTCATGAAACTCCCAGAACTTTCCTTGCTTTCCAGCGGCCAGTGCTGCGATTGCCGCAGGCTTGGCTTGCTGGTGAAAGGGAAGCGGCAAGTTCTTGAAGACGAACTTTACGTCGTTCGGATAGGCCTTCTCGAGTTCCTTCATCGTGTCATATCCCTTCTTGCAATAGGGGCACTGGAAGTCCGAAAACTCGATGATGGTCACTTTCGCCGAGGCAGGACCGCGCACGTAACTCTTGCCGGCGTCGATTTTTACGGGATTGCGGAATTGCTCCTCCATCTGGGCAGCGACTTGCTCTTCTTGCTGCTTGCGCGCATCAGCTTGGCGCCGCTTGAAGTACTCCTCAACGGCCTTGCCGACTGCTTGCTGGCCAGATTCGGTTGAAAGATATTTCTCGATATTTTGTTCGAAAGCTTTGTTGTTGGTGTCAGCGGCCGCTAGACCGGAGAAACCTGCAACAAGCGCCACAAGGACACCCGCCTTGAGGAGTGCATTCATGCGTGTCATGTAATTCATTCCAAAGAGTTAAACATTCAATTCGTCAGGCGCACGATCAGCCTGTACGGTAAGATAAGTACCAAAAAGGCGCTAGGCGCACAAACACTGTCTGAGCCCCCCTAAGATGCCCTTACTACCTCGAAATCCTTGCCATTTACCGCTATAGACAGTACGAATATCGATGTCTGTACGCATCGGAGAACGCTTAAATCGCGTTCTGGGGCCCGTTCGGGTTCGCAATCATACGGAAATGCACGGGGGATTTATGCGAATTGCTCGTTTGCTGTCTACGACCCTTCTATTTGTTGGAGTACTTTTTTCTATGGCACCAGGAAAAGCTTCCGCCGCTGGCGAATTGCAGCTCACACTCGAAACAACCAAAGGAAAGATTGTTCTTGCCCTTACGCCAGACAAGACCCCCATCACCGTGGCCAATTTCGTGAATCTCGTGCAACGCGGGTACTATGATGGCCTCAAGTTCCACCGCGTCATTCCTGATTTCATGATTCAGGGCGGAGATCCCGAAGGCAGCGGCCGCGGAGGACCCGGCTATCGTTTTGCGGACGAATTCGATCCGTCTCTCAAGCACACCGGTCCTGGAATTTTATCGATGGCTAACGCAGGCCCAGGAACGAACGGCAGTCAGTTTTTCATCACCCATGTTGCGACGCCCTGGCTTGATGGCAAGCACACGGTCTTCGGGCACGTTACTTCCGGCCAAGACGTAGTCAATGCTATCCAACAGGGCGACTCGATCGTGAAGGCCACGATTCAAGGGGATGCGTCGGCGTTGCTCAAGGCTGAGGCCGGTCAGATTTCCGAGTGGAACAGCATTCTTGATAAGCGATTTCCGAAGAAGGGTTAAGCATTCGCATGCAACTGAAGGACCTTGACCTTTCGGCGCTCGATACGACTCTGTCTGCCTCATTGTCTGCAGTGCGTACGAGCGCCGACCTGGAGATGCTCAAACGCGACTGGCTGTCCAAGGACGGAACCATAAAGGTTCTCTTTAAGCAGCTTCGCGAAGTTGATCCGGACAAGAAGCCCGAGGTGGCAGGAAAGCTCAATGAGCTCAAGAATAAGGTAGAGACTTTCGTTGCCGCTAAAGAAGAAGAGTTCGCGAAGGCTGCCGTTGAGCAAACCGCGAAGTCGGAATTTATAGATGTTTCGCTGCCTTCTTTCTCTCCGGGCCTCGGCAGCGCCAGTCTGATCTCTAAGATCGAACGCAAGATATTCTCCCTTTTGAAGCCATTCGGATTTCAAAATGTCGTGGGTCCCGAAGTGGAGACCGATTACTACTGCTTCGACTCGCTCAATATTCCGCAGCATCACCCGGCGCGTGACATGCAGGATACTTT
>JAYRHW010000219.1:0-2959 GCA_041907145.1 Bdellovibrionota bacterium | reverse complement strand
GGGGGACTTACTCGTAGAGCTTGATACCTCGGTCGAACAAGCAAACCTCCAGTCGGCGCTTGCAAGGCAAGAATGGACGCAGCGTTCACTTAGCCGTGCGCAGCGACTGCGGCAGTCCAATGCCGTTTCGCAGGAAGTGCTCGATGATGCCATTGCCCAGAATCGCCAGGCAACCGCCGAGGTTGTGTCACTGCGTGCAGTGATTTCCAAGAAACGCATCACCGCTCCCTTCGCAGGTCGTACCGGCATCCGAATGGTGAACATTGGACAATTCGTAGCTGAGGGCAATCCCATAGTGCCTTTGCACTCCCTCAACTCACTGTTTGTCGATTTCACGGTACCTCAGCAGTCCGTGGCATTGGTGAATTCTGGACATAAGGTCGAGATCACCGTAGACGCCTATCCAGGAGCGGTGTTCGCGGGCACTATTTCGGCGGTGAATCCGCAGATTGATGGTGGAACAAGAAACGTCGGTGTCCGAGCGACCATTCCGAACCCAGATGAGAAACTGAGGCCGGGAATGTTTGCACAAGTTAAAGTACTCATCCCGCAGGAAGATAGAATTATTCCTCTGCCGGCAACTGCAATCCAGTATGCGCCATATGGAGACACGGTGTACGTGATCGAAAAGATGAAGGGTCCAAAGGGTGAATTCATAGGAGTACGGCAACAAGTGGTCCAGCTGGGCAGACGCGTCGGCGACCAAGTCGCAATTCTGAGCGGCATCAAACCCGGAGAGGAAATAGCTACCTCCGGTCTGTTTAAGCTCCATCCGGGAGCCGCAGTGCTGGTTAATAATACCTTCTCTCCGCAAAATGAGCTGGCACCGAAGCCTGCGGATACCTAAGGAATACATCCCGAGAAAATCACATGAAACTTACCGACCTGTTCATTAAGCGCCCGGTTCTAGCAATTTGCTTGAACCTGCTGATTTTCATTGCCGGCTACCAAGCCTACAGCAATCTCAATGTTCGCCAGTATCCCAAGAGCGATGTTGCAGTTGTCACGGTGAAAACCGTCTATGTCGGTGCCAACGCCGATCTCGTCCGCGGCTTCATCAGCACCCCGCTTGAACGAGTAATAGCCAGCGCTGACGGCATCGACTATTTGGAATCGTCTAGCACACAGGGGCTCAGCACTATAACCGCGCATTTGCGGCTTAATTTTGATGTTAATGCCGCGCTGACTCAGATCCAGAACAAAGTGGCGCAGGTTCGAAATGAGCTTCCGCCGGAAGCAGAGGTTCCGGTTATCGATGTGCAAAGCGCCGATAACCGCTTCGCGTCCATGTATCTTAGTTTTTTCTCGGAAGAACTGGCCTCGAATCAAATTACTGATTACCTGACTCGCGTCGTACAGCCGAAGCTTTCTTCAGTGCCAGGGGTACAGAAGGCCGACATTCTGGGCGCACGCGTCTTTGCCATGCGCATTTGGCTTAAGCCCGAACGACTGGCAGCCTTGAATCTTAGTCCGACTGACGTGAGAGACGCTTTAGCGAAAAATAACTTCCTCTCGGCGGTTGGCAGCACGAAGGGATCGATGATCTCGGTCAACTTGGTGGCGAACACCGACCTGCGTTCCAGAGAAGACTTCGAGAAGCTGGTCGTAAAGCAGGATGGAGATACACTCGTTCGTCTGGCCGACATTGCCGACATCGTCCTCGGTGCCGAGGATTACAATCAAGATGTCCGATTCGGCGGACAAGCCGCAACCTTCATGGGCGTTTGGGTTTTGCCAAATGCAAATTCTCTTGAGGTTATCAAAAACGTTCGCGCCCAGATTCCCGAAATCGAAAGCCGTCTGCCGACGGGAATGAAAATCGGGATTCCTTACGACGGCACTGCATACATTCGAGACGCAATTCATGAGGTCGTAAAGACTCTCTCTGAAACGATTCTTATCGTCATCATAGTCATCTTCCTTTTCATCGGCTCATTGCGGTCCGTGCTGGTGCCGGTCGTGGCCATCCCGCTTTCACTGGTAGGCGCCTTGGCTCTTATGAAGGCCTTCGGCTTCAGCATTAATCTTCTGACCTTGCTCGCTATCGTGCTGGCAGTCGGACTGGTAGTGGACGACGCGATTGTCATGCTTGAAAACGTCGAGCGCCACGTATCAGAGGGCATGAAGCCCTTGGACGCCGCATTTACCGCGGCCCGCGAACTCATCGGACCGACCATTGCAATGACAATCACGCTGGCTGCGGTTTATGCCCCCATAGGAATTCAGGGCGGACTCAGTGGAGCACTCTTCCGAGAGTTCGCGTTCACACTCGCTGGAGCCGTGATTATCTCGGGAATTGTGGCACTAACGCTCTCGCCCATGATGTCCTCAAAACTTCTCCGGCCCGCGGGAAGTGAAGGGAAGTTCAAACATGCAGTTGAAGGCTTTTTGGAAGCTCTGCGCTGCCGCTACGAGCGCGCGCTGAGAAAAACGCTCGAGATTCGGCCGGGCATTCTAACTGCTGCCGTGCTCATCATCCTATGCATCGCTCCGCTTTACATGTTCTCAACAAAAGAACTTGCGCCGCGTGAGGACCAGGGCGTGCTCTTCGGGATTGTTCAGGCAGCCCCTAATTCGTCCCTCGATCAGACCCTGATCTACGCCAAAGAAATCACCGCCGTGTACAAGAGCTTCCCGGAATACGCGAACACTTTTCAGCTTATCAATCCAACCGGGGGATTTTCCGGGATGCTGCCTGTGCCATGGAGCCAGCGAAAGCGCACGATTGCCCAGATGGAGGGCGAGGCATGGGGCAAGATGTCGCGTATCCCTGGCGTTCGCGTCATCATCACCAGCCCGCCCCCACTTCCTGGCGGCAGCGACTTCCCAGTTGAGTTCGTGATTTCCTCAACAGCAGAGCCGAGTCAAATTGTTCGCTATGCGCAGCAGCTCGTCGGTGCTGCCTTTCAAAGCGGTGTCTTAATGTTCGCTGACACCGACCTAAAGTACGATTTGCCGC
>JAYRHW010000218.1:0-1945 GCA_041907145.1 Bdellovibrionota bacterium | reverse complement strand
ATATTCTGTTGCGCAAACTGTGCTTTATGGCGAGTGGTGGATTTTGGGGAAGCAACGAGTAGATTGAGGTTGTCGGATTCGGGATAAAGAGTTGGTGTTATGTGGCTAATAAGAGATGGAATAATAAGGTTGTTGCTGTAGGTAGTGGCGAGTTATGGTAGATATGCAGAACTGTATAATCACTAATTAGCTAATTCAAATTGCATGAGAGTCACAACTAAGCACATAACATCTGGTCGTGTTTTCGACGAACTCCTTCCGTTGCTCGAAGGGAGGGTATTTCATGTTACCAAGGAGGAGAATTGGCCTCGAATTCAAGCAATTGGCAGTCTGTTGGCTGTACCGCCTGAAGGTCAGTACGTTTCATCTTTCGGCTCCAAGTCCTACTTTCGTCAGCGTGGCTGTGTTTCGTTGTTTGATTATCGGAACTGCCAGCAAGATAAGTTTCAAGAGCACTACTACAATTGCCTACCAACTTTCCCTCTCACCGAGGAATGCGCGATCAGAATTTTGTTTCTCAGTCCAAACCGCTATGACCAGTTGGTCTCGTGGGAAGATTGGAGAAAGGACGGTATCGGCACAAATATAGTGCCCTATGTGGAAGTGGGGTTTGAGGGTGAAACTCCTTTGGATCATATCGAGGAGGCATTAATCGTCACGATTACTGAAGATAGAAATAGCTTGGCATACCGTCTGAAAGCAGCGATGGCGAAGCATCGTGATCGCTAACAAGGCACTCATGTCGTTCGCCGCTCGCCGCCGCATAGCTTAGCGTTGTCGCGGGCATTTCGCGCCCCCGCCAGCCCCGGAGATCCGTACTTGAGCAAACAGTGGAAGACCGAAGGCGAACTGAACGAGGCAATTAGGTTGCTGATGTACCGAATCGACTCGCTGCAAGCGAAAAGTGTCACTAGAGACATAGAATCAGACTCTGTTAATGTCGAAGTGCAGGAATCGGCTTTTCGCCATACGATTTGGGAAATCTTCGGTGCAGATTCGCAAGAGTTTGCAGAGTTTGGAAGCACACAAATGCTGCGTGGTCCTTTGCGCGTCGGCATGTCAAATTTAGAGATCGTTCAAGCCCGACTCCGAGGCCGAGAGTACATGGTGCGGGTCTGTGTTGAACTAATTACACGCCTTCAACAGAAGATATCGGAGCTTCGGCGCCAGATTGAAGCTGGTGCACTTCCTCTTTCTCAGCTATGGGAATTCCACTCGGTCATTGGTCGGGCCACGCAAGACTTGATAGTCAACGGACATTTCTGGGAAGCAGTGTTTGCTGCCAGCAAGGCGCTTGTGCTTCACATAAAGGATAGGTCGGGCCGTCACGACCTTGATGGTGTGCCTCTCATGCGAACCGTCTTTTCCAAGAACAATCCAATTTTGAAGTTTAATTCTCTCGCAACGCAAACAGACTTAGACGAACAAGAAGGCATGATGCACCTGTACGAGGGTGCAGTCATGGCACTGCGAAACCCTGGCGGGCATGGTTTCCCTACCGGTCCGGATCTACGGGCCATCCAATACATTCACCTTCTAAGCCTCCTTACGTTCAGAGCAGATGAGGCTACAAAGTAGTGCCGCCAGCTGCCTAACATGGCGCCCCAATGGACCGCTCCTGACGTTGCGGCCGCTTCGCGCCCGCGACAACGGGCTGCGGATTCCTCGCCTTGTGCGGTTTATCCGCTTTCCGTTAGGCTTTAATTTATAAGCCGTGTAGGGTACGCACAGCGCTCGAAACGAATACGCGATCAATAAAACCTTAAAGAGGCTTACCATGACCAACATCCCGCTTGATCTATACCGCGCCTGCAAAGCATCTGCATGGGGAAAAAATACTTCGCAACGGCAGAAGAATTTTATCCAGCAGGAAGGCACCGGTAGCCTGCACCCTGAATATGAAGGGTTTGAACGTGGCGACGGAACTTTCCGTGCGCCGGACGTT
>JAYRHW010000217.1:0-17205 GCA_041907145.1 Bdellovibrionota bacterium | reverse complement strand
GCTCAGGCCGGGCGCCGAATGCCAGCTCCATGCGGCGCTGAGTACCGAATAAATTGGTGACGAGCGGAAATGCCGCTCCTTTGATGTGGTGAAATAACAGAGCTGGACCAGCCTGGTCGATAACGCGACGGTGAATTTCAGCAGCTTCGAGATTAGGATCTATCTCGGGAGAGATATCGACTATCTCCTTCTCCTTTCGTAATAAGGAGATAAATTGCTGAAGGTCTTCAATCACCCGTCGTTCCCTGCTATAAGCGCTTTGGCAGTCTACCTTATACCCCTATACCGAAGAGGCGCTCAATGGCTCTGGTCGAACAACATGATCTCTCCTCCCATTGTTTGCGTATAACGTTCAATGATCCGGCAAATCTGAACGCTATGGGCGAGGAAATGGCGGCCGAGTTTTCAGCCTTAGTTGAGAACTTGCGCGTCAAGAATAACGCCTGTCGATGTATCGTTCTCACGGGGGCCGGCAGGGCGTTTTCCGCGGGCGGGAACCTCGAGATGCTTGAGAAAAAGCAGCAGCTTTCCGAGTCAGAGAATCAGCGCTTGATGCTAAAGTTCTATCATTCATTTCTAGGAATCCTTTCGCTCAACATTCCCCTGGTGGCTGCGATAAATGGGCATGCAATCGGGGCGGGGCTTTGCCTCGCAGCGGCTTGTGATGTGCGTATTGCCAGTGATCAGGCAAAGTTCGGAGTCACCTTTACACGATTGGGCTTGCATCCCGGTATGGGTGGAACGTTCTTCCTTCCCCGCGTGCTGGGATATCCCGCCGCGGCCGAATTGATGCTTTCCGGTCGCGTAATAGATGCAGCTGAAGCCTTGCGTATGGGCTTGGTATCGAGAGTCGTTCCTGCAGCAGAGCTGAATGCTCAGGCCGAGGGTTTGGCAGCGGAAATTGCATCGTGCGGACCCGAGGCGAATCGCGCCGTGCTACAGACTCTACGCGCAGGATCCACGACCTTGGCTGCCGCGCTTGAACGTGAGTCATCGTGCCAGAGCCTAAGTTACAAGAGTGCAGAATTTAAAGAAGGGGTGCGCGCGGCCATAGAGAAGCGCAAGGCAATTTTCTAAAGCATGAGCTCATGCCTGGAGGCTACCAGTCTATCGCCTGCTTATCCCGCAAAAATTTCCCACTGATATCTCGCGGCGCTTCACTGGCGAGCCACACTATGGTTTCGACGCCCTGTTCCACGCTGCGGTGAGCGCTTGCACCGCCCATGTCAGTGCGCACCCAACCGGGGCAAACTGAATTAACAGGGATGCCATTTTCGCTGAATGCTGCGGCTAATTGCTTTGTCAGCGCGTTTACCGCCGTTTTCGATATGCTGTAACTAGGCGCAGTCGTGCCCTGGTCCTCGGAGAGCGAGCCTAGGCCACTGGAGATGTTAATCACTCGCGCTGCTCTACTCTGCCTTAGCAGCGGCGCCATCGCACGTGTAAGTAGCAGAGCGCCCCAAAAATTCGTGCGCAGAGTCTCTTCCATTACTTCTTCAGGGACGCCCAGAATGTCGAAGTCGCCATCGATGTAAATTCCGGCGTTATTGATAAGGACATCAAGAACCGCAAAACGGGAGGTGATGGTGCGCGCCGCCTGGATGATGCTTTCCGGCTTCGAAACGTCGAGGGCAATCGCGCTGGCATCCAGTCCTTTGGCCCTGAACTCCTCGACGACGGCGGAGCCGGACTTTTCGTCCCGCGCGCCGATAATGACGCGGAAGCCCTTGGCCGCCAATTGCCGGGCTGTCTCTTTGCCGAGCCCGCGGTTGGCGCCTGAAATGAGAACGATTGGTCCATTAGGCATGGGAAAGCTCCTCCTGCTAGTTCTTGATTGTGAGCGAGTTTAGAATGGCCGAGAGCGATCCGCCACTCCCAGCCATAAGGGAAATATCCACAATCACTTTCACTGTGGTGTCCGGAAGCGGCTGGAGTTTCACACTAGCTGAGTGCTTGCCGATTGCCAGCTCGAGCACGGGAGAATGGGGCAGTGAAGAAGAGTCGGTTCGGAGGTAGAAAAGTCCGCTGGACTTCACCCGCACCTTTTTGTCGAGCCCGGCGACCCCGATGCGCAGGCGAGAAAGCATTTCAGCGGGAGCGTGTACTAATCCGCGGAATATCACCGTGTGCATCGGTGGTGCCGTTGGATCTGGAGTTCCTGGCGAAGCGGTACCGTCGGGCGTTGGGGTGAACTCGGGTTCCTCGGTAGGCTCAGCTGTTGGTTCGACCTCAGGCAAGGGCGTTGCCTCGGGAGTAGGCGTTATACCAGGTTCCGTTGTCGGCAGTGGAGTAGGCAGCGGTGTCGGTTTCGGGCGCGGAGGCTTGCTCCGGGGGCGAATTCTCTTGGAGGCAACGGTAACTTCATTTTTCGACTTGTCGACAGTCAGCTCAACCGTGACATCCTGCGGCCCGGAGGGTATTTCCGAAATGACTGCCGCTGCTTGAACCTCGGGCGCTTCGACTAACAGGGTGATATGCTCCGAGGGAATCTGGGACTCTACCGCGAATTCACCCTTCTCATTGGCGGTGGTCGAATCACCAGTTTCCTCAACCACCACCGTAGCATTAGCGACGGGGTCGCCCGTGCTGAACAGTATTCGACCTGAGAACTGTGAACTGCCGGTTCCGCCCGTTCCTGTAGTGCCGCCACCGCAACTTGCAAGCGTAAGCACTGCCCCGACCAAGAAGGGAAGCAGTAGGGAGTAGTATGCCGAGCGCAGTGACTTCATTGTTCGCTTTCTCCCTTCACATTGCTGAACGCAGAAAAGTTCACCTTGATGCCACGACCCTTAAAATTGGGGTCAGGATTAATATCTTGATCATATTTGCTCACGAAGTCACGAACTCGCGCATGAAACTCATGCCCTTCCTTGAGGAACCAGCGTTTGAGTATGGGCACTGCGTCGGGCCGAATGTTGTCGTACTCAGTGCGCGCATGAAACTGCGGAAGATCTGGACTCGCTAAGACGTTTTCCTCGACGCTGAGAGTCAAATCATCCATATCATTTGCGAGGATCGCGAAGCCCTTTTGCGAATCTCCCTGCGGTACGTAAGATTCAATCGTAAGTCGTGCTTGACCATCCAGGAGTTTTACGGCTCCAATACGCTCCAATTCAAAGAGCACCGTCCCTGGATTCATATCGCGACTTACGGCCTTCACGAGCTCGCTAAACTCGGCAGAGTCGCCTTGCGTGGAAAGCACCCGAGGTTCGCCATTTTTGTTACGAAAGCGGGATCCGCTTTGCCAAAGTCCGACGACTTTGGTGATAAGATCCTGCTCATAATGCAGCTGCAAGCCGTACTGTTGAATCCGCGCTACGTCACGTCGATGCACTCCACTCATCACACTGATACGGCTTATGTTTTGCTTCATCTCGCGTGCTTCAAGGACACGAGCGCATTCGTCGATGAAGACCATCTTGGCGCATTCGACAAAATCTTGAAGGCGCAGCGAGTGCCTGAGGCAGAATCTAATGGCAGGACGCAGCACTAAGGCTAAAAGCCTCATGAGTTGTGCTTTGCGCTCTGACATCATCATCCAACGCCTCTCACTATTAATGGGATTAAATTACATTATCTATGTTTTGAGGATAGATGCACAAGACCATTTTAATCTTTTAAAATTAACTAGTTAACCTGAGATAATATTTCATTGAGTGTCATGAGGCTTATGATAACATATAGGTGTGATTTAATCACATATAATTTACTGCACGTTATTATGCGCCTAAAAGGAGCATGTCTATGAAGAAGTTGTTTGTCATTGCCCTAGTGGTTCTCTGTCTTGTACCTGTTCCGTCACAGGCAGAATTGAAGCCTGTAAGGCTTATTTGTCGGGGAGCTAATATCCCTGCGCATGTCAAGCTGCTGCGGCAGGCCGTTCGTGCAAAACTCGATGCTGCTCAAATTTCGTACCGGAGCGTAAACGTGCAAGTGCGACGCATTAAGCGATCGAAAGGCGTGCTAGCTACGGACTACAGCGCTGATTTGACCCTGAGTGGCGGCAGCACTCCAACCGTTACCTTTGGCGGCAGCTTTCCAGCTCCGGAGGCGTGCAGCGTTTCCGCGAAGCTCTTGATAATGGTGAATTACGAGGCTGGTCGTACGGTCACCTTCACCGATATTACCGTGCCCGGTGTCATGCTTTTCTCAAAGCCAGTCAAAAGTTTGGACGATAGTTCGACCCTAGATTAGCGAGGGCTAACTAGCCGTTACCTAACCCGCGGCCATAAAATTCGCGGAAATAATTAAGGCCGGGTGAGATTTGATTCTCATCCGGCCTTTCGCACTACAGGGGCACTACAAACTGCAAATCTACACGCTAGCGGAGCAGCGTCAGGCGCTCCTGGATCTCCTCCGGCTTGTTCTCATAACCGCGCAGGCTTTGCTGCAGGGAGACTGGGTCTAAATCCAAATGTAAGGCAACCCAAGCAAAACTAAAGGGGCGCTTCGGTGTAAGCTTCCCAAATAACCACTGTCTTGCACTGCGCACTACGTGACGTTCGCAGTGGGCAGTACCAAACGCGTCGCAGATAGCTCGAGCAAGGACAGCAGCGAGGAGGTTTCGCTCGGGCTTTACCGGCGATGTTGCTTCGTTATCTTCTTCACGCTCAGGCGAGAAACGATTAGCGGCCAGCGCATTACTCATAAATTGAGACTCTCCAAAGGATTTCTAAGCTAAAAAGGGATGATTTTTAAACCTGCGTCGAACATTGCGGCACATGAAGTCTCGCTTTCTGACACAGCTCTTGAATCGCTATTACCAGGCAGGCAGTTCATTCGAATGAAGTTGCAGTTGTGTGAGAAACGACTCGTTAAATCAGCAGGATCTCCGCAGCAAAACCCCGCTTACTTTAACATACCTAAAGCTATTACTGAGCGAGTAGTGAACCGTCAATACCTAAACTGAGTGAGAGTTTGTCTCTGCAACTTTAATGACCTAAAAACAGCGAGATTTGAGATTATCCACTGAACACTTGGTCAGAATTTACAAACGCAAGTTTAATCTGACTAAAGTTAGGGACCCTTGAGCGTGGGATGTTCGATTGAAATTTCGGCCTGCGATGGAATCGAATTAAATTCTCGGGAATCCAAACAATCGGTGGATGCTCCGCTGTGACCTTGAACTTATGGGACTGCCAAGGCTCCAGCAATAAACATCAATAAATACAATATGTTACTAGAATGGCCCTAGCCTACGGGCGGCGCCGTTTTACCCGGTTTAGAGGTTTAAATCCGCTTGGCCCTTCCAGTCCTTGCTCTTTTTTTGGTTCGTTAGAGTTTTAGCCGCCCACCCTTTGTCTGCCCTGGCCGCGCATTCAGCCGGTCCAGCATTCCCTAATTTGACATTAAATTCTGGCTCTTATAGAGTTACGCCTCGTTTTTGACCAGTACCGTTTGGCCTTAGGTGTACCGGCGAGAGAGCCGTCTAGATAGTAGATTTGGATATGGGAAAGAAGCTTTTCATCAGTAACCTCGATTTCGAAATTCAGACCGACCAGTTGCGCGAAATGTTCGCGGCCGTCGGAAATTGTATCAGCGCCGTCATTGCCACGGATCGCGAAACAAAGCGCTCGAAGGGATTTGCCTTCGTCGAGATGGACACCGAGGAAGATGCCCAGAAGGCGATTGCCGATTTGAATAATAAAGTCATCAACGGCCGTCCGATGAAGGTCGTTGAGGATCGCGGTAAGACCGGCGGTGGTGGAGCTGCGGCCGGCGCTCCTGGTGCTGAAGGTGGACGTCGTTATGAGCCGCTTCCTCCAATTCAGCGTATGCAGCTTTTCCGTCGCCGCAAGAAGATTGATCCGTTCCTTGATGATCCAACCAAGACCGTTGACTACAAGGACGTCATTATGTTGTCCCGCTTCCTAAGCGAGCGCGGCAAGATCCTTTCCCGTCGCTTGACGGGATTGACCGCCTACAATCAGCGTAAGCTGTCAAAGGCAATTAAGCGCGCGCAGAATCTGGGATTGCTACCGTTCTCGAACGTATAATTTCCCAGGTTAGGTGCTTGTAGAAAGGCCCCCAGGGGCCTTTCTTATTGGTCTTGTTATCGCGCTACCTTTAGAAAATCCAGGACTTCCTGGGCGTGCCCTTCCGGCTTAACGGAATCAAAAATCTTGATGATTCGTCGTTTCTTGTCGAGTACAAAGGTCATGCGGAAGATGCCTTTGTACTTTCTCCCCATGAACGTCTTTGGCCCGTAGGCCGAGTATGATTTGGCAACTGCGAAGTCTTCGTCGGACAGTAGTAGTAGTCCTAGGTCATATTTCCTGCAGAACTTTTCTTTGGTCCTTTGGTCGCCCCCGGAAATCCCCACAATTTTAGCCTTTACGCGCTTAAATTTTGGGGCGGCTGCGTTAAATTCCTGTGCCTCGAGAGTGCAACCGGGTGTGTCATCCTTAGGGTAGAAATAGAGTATGATGAACTGTTCCTTGAATCCTGAAAGGCGATGCTGCTTGCCGCTGCGATCCGATAGTTCAAACGGTGGAGCGACTTGTCCTTCCTTGACCTTAGCCATGAGCGATCCCGGATTTTAGGCGGATTGCAAAATCACGCCTGCCGTTACTTCTTTGAGTCATCCCAGGGTTTATCGCCGGGAATATGAAATACCTTTTGGTGAGCCTTTGTAACCGGTTCAACGGCCACAGCCTTACAGAGTTCATCTAGTACGTGCTTGATGCGTTTACCGCTGGATTCCACGAGTTCGGCTGCCTCCTTTTGTTCGGTTGAAGCCGTAGCATTGCTGCGTAGCAGGTACGCCGCACCCAATACAGCACCAAGCGGATTATTGATCTCATGCCGCAAGGTGCCGACCAAAGTACGCACCGTGTCCACAATCAAACTATCCATCTTGAGTCGGGTTAGTTCGCGTTGAATCTTGTTGCGATCGATAATGCCCTGAACGAGGGGACGAAAAAGCGGTTCGGATACCGAGGTCTTGCTCAAGAAAAAGGTAGCTCCGGCGCCAACCGCCTTTCCAGGAATTTCGGGCGCCGTATCGGAGCTGACTGACAACACCGCCAGGTCTTGAAACAGTCCTTCCGCTAAAAACTCGGCGCCGCGGCCATCGGGTAAATGCTCATCAAGAAAGACGATATCGAAATTGAGCTCTTTGGCTTGTTTTAGGAAGTCTCTGGCCGGGGAAAGCTTATTGAAATAGGTGACGGTTAGTTCAGGGATAAAAGACTTGAGCCGACGTTCAAGAAGCATCTTGAAGCTCGTGTCATCGTCGATAATGAGGGCGTTAAAGGCCATGGCCGAGCATAGCCAAAAACAGCAGCAATCCTCAAGGGTGTTAAGTCTAGGGAGCTGATTTAGGCTGCTAACTCCTGGCGCTCCACGAGCTGACGGTACAATCCCGGCTTCTGGGAGAGCTCTTCATGGGTGCCACGCTGCACCAGCGTTCCACGGTCGAGAACGACTACCTGGTCGGCATTCTTGATAGTAGAGAGCCGGTGTGCGATCACCAGTGCGGTACGTCCGCGCATTAGTTGGGCGAGTGCTTGCTGCACAAGGTGCTCATTCTCGCTGTCGAGCGCAGAGGTCGCTTCATCAAGTATGAGTAAGGCTGGATCGCGCAGCATGGCGCGCGCGATTGCCAGCCGCTGCTTTTGTCCTGTACTGAGCTGCACGCCTCGCTCGCCGACCTCGGTTTGCCAACGTTGCGGCAGGCTCTGAATAAACTCGAGCATATTCGTTTGGGCGCAGACCCGTTCAAGCTCCGCATCGCTTGCCGTGAGCTTCCCGTATCGCAAATTTTCAGCGATTGTCGCCGAGAACAGCACCTGCTCTTGAGGAACCACGGCGATTCGGTCCCGCAGCCGATGTCCATCGAGACTTGCGATGTCCTTCCCATCGAAAAGGATGGAGCCGGTACTCGGAGCATAGAAGCCAAGCAAAAGGTTGACGATGGTACTTTTACCCGCACCGGATGGGCCGACAAGCGCCGTGACTTTGCCCGCCGGCAAGTGCATCGAGACACTTTGCAATACGGAGATTTCGGGACGAGAGGGGTATTGGAAGGATACCCCCTTGAGTTCGCAATCTCCTGTTGCAGGAGTCATTGGCGAATCTCCGCTCACTACCTGAGGCGCCGCGCTGTCGAGAATCTCGAAAATTCGCTCCGAGGCTCCGAGAGATTGGACGACTTCACTGTACCCTCCGGCCAAAAAGGCGAAGGAGACCGCAACGATTACTCCGTAAAGCAAAAAGGCCAGAAGATCGCCGGAACTAAGGCTCCCGTTACTCACCAATCGAATGCCGTAGAGCAAAACCCCGATGATAGCGCAATTGAGCAGAAAGCTTACGAAGGAGGAGAAGAAGGCGGCCGTTGCTGAGCGGGCGATTCCAAGCGATAGCACTCGCTCATTCGAGGCTGCATAGCGCGCTACTTCAAACTCTTCTTGGTTGAATGCTTTCACTATCCGGGCGCTGTCGAATGTTTCATGGGCAATGGCGGAGGCCCTCCCAAGTTCAGATTGCTGATCCCTGGAGAGGGAACGTAATTTTCTTCCGAGCAATAACGAAAGGCCGACGAGCAGGGGAATGATGAGGACTATGCACGCGGTCAATCTCACGGAAATGTAAAGCATCAGCGCCGTGCCGACGATGACCTGAACTGAATAGCGGATAAAAACAGAGAGGCGTACGCTGACAGCGTCCTGCAACAGCAATGCATCGGAGCTCAAGCGGGAGACCAGTTCCGCAGCCCTGGTGGAGTCAAAAAACTCAATAGGCTTATGGATGAGGACAGAGTAGAGCTGACGGCGAATGCTCGTCACCACACGCTGCCCGACTGAACCAAAGTAATACGAACGAAAGTAAAAGCTTAGCCCTTGCACAGCAAAGAGGGCGACAAGAATGCCGGCTATCGTTGTAGCCTGAGCTGACAGTTCCGGCACCGAAGTGTTTTGAAAGAAGGAGCGGAGGATTATCGGAAAGAGCAGGTTGATACCGCTTCCGATGGCGAGGGACACAAGACCGAGAAAGAAAGTTCCTCTATAGGGAATAAGTAGCCCGAGCAGCCGTCGAATACTGGTCGACGAGGCTGACGATTGGGGGGAGGGATCACGCATGACCCTATTCTACGGGCAGTGGCGAGAGCACTTCAAGGCCTCGTCGTTGCGGAGTTCAAACGGGAGAAAGGAGGGCTATTGGAGAAGTGAGAGAGACAGAGTAGTAGCGTCGATGAGCTAGCACCTGCTGGCAGAATGCCAGAGCAATGGGCTTTTGCTGGGGATGCCTCTCTCTCACGTGGTGGGCCTGTATGCACCACCTGCCGATGTCAGCCGCTACCTAGTTGAAGGCGGCGACTGCACGGCGGCGTACAGACTTGCGGCGGCGCGGCGACCCCTCGGTGGAGAAGATCGCCTTTCCATTGCCATAGAGACCCTGAGTGCCACTGGCGAGACCATCCACGAAGCGCTCGGTTTCCTGTCCGGGACCAAGCGCGCGAGCAAGCAAACGCAGCGGATCGAAATCCGGCTGGTGAATGTCGCGGAGAAGGTTCAAGCCATAGCCGTCCCGCACATGCATCACAGCGCCCTGAACGAACAGGCGCATGGCGAAGCAGGGGTTGGACGGGCGGGCGTGATCGGTATCGGTGACCCAAGCACGCGCGCCGATGCCGTGAGCATCGCAGTGGTCAGCCAGGTCCTGTCCAAACCGCCGCATGCGCCGCATCAGCGTCTTGGTATTCTCGATCGAGAGCCCCAAGACGCAGTCGACGACGTCGCGGAAGTTCGGGGTGACCGGAGACTGAATCTGGTCGGCGTTGATGTAGGCCATGGACTGCAGTCGCGCCTGACGCAAGATCGGCAAAGCGATCTGACCGGCGTTGTGCGAGTCCGGCTTCAGACCCTGAGTCGAGAGCAAGCCGGCGAGCCGCTCGAGACCCCAGTCCGTCCACTTCAGCATCCACCACCGGTGGTATCCGGGGCAGTACTGTTGCGCAGCGATGCGCGCGAGGTGGTTGTTGACACGCTCCGTGTTCATTGGACCATGCTTGTTCGGCATAGATCCTCCTTGCTCTTCGTTCTCCCGTTGCCGACAGGAGGCCCTTTACGATTCTCGCGAATCGCCCGATGCGCCGTGAGCAGCGGCGCATCAGAGGCATTTTGGGAATTCGACGGTTGGCAGCCGCCGAAAGAGAAAAGTGACGTCCGTGCACTTCGATGCACGAACCAAAAGCCATTAGTGCAAGCACTTCGAGATTTGAACCTCTGGTGCGAGTGAAAAATAAATTGAGAAATCCTTCGAATATATTCGCTACTAACTCTGTCTCTCGGCAGAAGGCATGACTACTCATGCTCTCGGTGCGAGAGGCAGAATTTACTGCTCTACCCTGAATCAATGACGGGATTACAACGAAAGAACGCCAGTTAGGAACCGGCAGGATACCTCAATTCGGCTGCCCTAATCAATCTTAGCTACCTAAAATATGGTGAAAATTTAGGTGATTACGCCTGAATTCATGGACTTGGTTCGGGCGTTTGTTGCAGGTCTGCCACGTACTGCGGAATGGACTTTCCATCCGGACGAAAATCGACAACCACCGCACGGCCGCTTCGGTCGACGCTGACCGATATCTGGGAGTTCTCAGGTGCGCGCATGAGATACTGGCTATACTCCTCCGAGAAGTAATAGCGCTCGATGCCTGCTTCGAATCGGCCAAAGGCGGTGCAGTGACCACGAACGAACAGGGCACAGCCGTTACCGCCAGCGGTCTGACAAGGTCGGGATTCCAATGCCTGGGCGATTCCATCACTGCCAGGCTCATAAAGGCAAAGACATTGCTCGGTTCCGGCAGAATTGCTGCAAAGGTCCCTCAGTCCGTAGTCGACTTGGTAACGAATGTAATGTCCGGCCAGTAAGTCTCGAGGGTCATACCCACGCACTTTGAACTGCACGACGAGTCCGCTAGCCACGCCCTGCATCGTTTCACCGACCCATACGCCCATGGCGAGTATCGGGAACAAGATGGCGAGAGCCAATCGCAAGGTTGCGCTCATATACTACGCAGCCTCACGTGGTAAGAAAATCTTCCGGAGTCGATTCCAGCCGGTACCGATGCCAATAATCACCAAACCAGTAATAATCAGCCCTATGCCCGTGGAGGCCAAAGAGCCGAACAGTTCGAAGTAGGCCACGATCAATCGAACTGATATCACCAGTGTCGCAAGATCAAAGAGCCGCTTACGATCGGCTTCGGCAGCGGCTCCGGCGGCGCAGCACCACAGCGCTAGAAAGAACGCCAGCCCTAGGAGCTGCATTTTTGGAATATCAGTCGTGATAGGCAGCAAAATCCCGACGAAGGACAGCGTTACAAGACCGAGCATCCAGGAGGTCCAGCGAGGCCGAGGTTGTCGCGACTGGAGTAAGGAGAGCACGCAGAGTGCTACTCCAGCCACGGCGATCGCCAGACTAGACAGTGGGAATCGGTACTCGAACGGGGCGCCCTCAGCCCAAGCGATATTGATCGCTATGCCGACGGGAAACAAAAGCACGAGCAAGGACCACATACGGGCGGCATCGAGAAGCCAGGCCGAGATACGCTCCGTGCGCATTACTCCTAGCGCAAGTGTCACATAGAGGCAAAAGGCGGCTATGGAAACACGCTGGGTCATTTCGTCGTGAAGAGAACGCCCATCCAATCCGTATTGCGGAGATTGCGTAAGCCAGATTGCCACCGTAGTTCCAAGTCCGACCACCCAAAGATGGTTGATGAGTCGGCTTCGAGCGAAGAGCACGATAGGAAGTGAAAGGACGAGCCATCCCCGTAAACCCTGCCAGCCGTCGGACTCCAAGTGAAAAATTTGGCCGATGAGTCCGATTCCAGCCAAAATAAGCAGGGCAAAGAGAGTGATAAAGACCTCGCGCACCAAACCAGTACTAGCGCGATTCCTCCAAATTCCTAGGCCAAGCAAAGCCTGCGCTAAAAAGTAACCGGCAATTTTAGTGGAGTCCGAAATACCATCCCAATTTGAGGCAACGATGCTGATGACACCAGTGATAAGGGCGATGATTCCAACTGAGGCTATACCGTACGAAACCCAGCTACGTTGTGGAGCAGAGCGCTCGAAGGATAGAATTTTATCGGCCTGCTCCTGAGTCAGCAGGGATTGGCCCTGCCACAATTTGAGTTTTGCTTCTAATCCGCGCATACATTGTGTCTGGTGTATAACCGCCACCAGGTCGGTATTGGTAGCAGAGTAGCCCTCTCTGTGGCGCGCCGTCTACCGATAAATTATGGTTATACCAGTGTGAGCTGTTTAGAATATTGCGGGATGGATCTCAACATTCTTGAATATTGGCCCTACGTCATCGTGGGCTTTCTTGCCCAAATCGTCGACGGCGCGCTGGGCATGGCCTTCGGTGTCACGGCATCAACCCTTCTTTTGTACCTAGGAATGCCGTTGGCTGTCACCAGTGCCACGGTGCATGCTGCGGAAGTCTTTACGACAGGCGCCTCCGGACTGTCTCATCATGCATTCGGAAATGTTGACCGCAATCTCTTTGGCCGCTTGCTGCTGCCGGGAATTTTGGGAGCCATTCTCGGTGCGTACATTTTGGTGTCCTTGTCAGGAGAAGTGTTAAAGCCGCTGGTGGCGGTCTACCTCATGGCGATAGGGGGAATAGTCATATACAAGGCCTTTCGCGATTTCCCGTCACAGGTGGTTACGACCCATTTGAGCTCGCTTGGATTTGTTGGTGCCTTGCTCGATGCATTGGGCGGCGGAGGCTGGGGGCCCATTGTCGCGAGTACTCTCATGGCGCGGGGAAATAGCGCGCGCATGACCATCGGGAGTGTCAATGCGGTGGAGTTTTTCGTGACCGCGGCAGCATCAGTCACCTTTCTTCTGACGATTGGAATTTCTCACTGGCCAATTATTCTGGCATTGAGCCTCGGCGGTCTTATCGCCGCTCCGGTGGCGGCATACTTGTGTGCGAGACTCCCCAAACGGGCCTGTATGGTGACGGTCGGGTTACTCGTCATCTTTCTAAGTGCGCGAACTCTGATTCGCTCGTAATTGAAGTGTGTTCCTTATGGGGTATCAAGAATCCCAAGCAGCGCTGAGATTCGGCATCGTGAATGTCGAAGTGGAGCTCGTTGGCGTCAACCATCGGGAGCCCGCTACCGTCGAAGTGCAGATGTGGGGCCTCCCACAACGCCGGCTTCGGTGTCTGCGCACACTCGGCATTTGGTGGGGACTAGCCCTCGTTTCGATTGCAGTCCCAATTCTGCACTTTATCCTGGTGCCGCTGTTTCTTCTTATAGGTCTTGTTGCTGCTCCGGTTGCGATGCAGAGAAAATCCATGGTTCTTGGTGGTAAGGGGCGATGTCCCTTTTGTGCCGAGCCCTTCGTGATCGTGGCACATCCTGATCGCTGGCCGCTGCGGGACATTTGCACGGCCTGTCATCGACACGTCTCTATCGAGCGGCGTGATAGTAAATAAATTCGGATGCCAGCAGTCTAAAGATACCGACCTGCAGCAAAATTATAAGAACCAGCACGAGCTGAAAGCTCGATTTTCTCGTCTTATGATGGAAAATACGCATGGCGATGAGCATAGCGAACGAACCGCCTAACAGTGCGATTAAGAGCAAAACAATTTCGGGAACTCGACGGTTCCCAAGCTGTGCTGCCCGCTTGTCCGTGCCCGTTACAGTGGCGGCGACTCCCGAAATCAGACAAAGCCAATACGTAAGGAGCGAGCTAAGCATCGCCGAGTCCGGCCTTCGCCAGATGTGATTGCGACTGGATATGCGATTGAATGGTGTCCTTGATTTCGCGGGGGCGGGCAACTCCCCGCATCAAAATAGTATGTTCGGCAGCGATCCCCGAAGCTCCTACGATTGAAATATCGGAGAGAATCTCTATATCGCCTATGCCCAGGAGCTGCTGAACAATTGATTCGCTAATCTCGACGCCGCGGATATGCACATAGTTAAGCCTGATCGACTTGCGCCTGAGCGCCCAGAGTCCCTGCACTTCAAGTACGTAGGTGTCGCACAGAATGTAGCGAAAATTAAGAAGCGAATGAAGTATTTTGGCCGCTAGAGCCAACGGCAGAAGGCCGAAGAGGGGCAGCGGAAAGTGAATTTGCCTTCCGTCCGGTGACCCAAACGTAATGTCCTGCACCGCCCAATCATAACGATGCGTAGCATAGACGGCGTAAGCAATAAGAGCGATGAGGCACAGGATGCTGATAAGCTGACTACGAGCCGAGCGGAAGATAACGATATTGTTGCCCTGAGCGACGTGATCCATCGTATATGCTAGGAACACTTTAATCCTTCATCGGCACTAAATAAAGTACCCACTTCACTCTTTCCATACACCCTAGGGTGGATGAAAATGATGAATTGATGGGCATAGAACTCAACATAGACCCAAAGGCGGTAGCACTGGTTGTTGACGACCATCCGCTGACACGGGAAATGGTACGCTCTATTTTGCGGAGCATAGGGTTCAACAAGATCCTGCAGGCGGAGAGCGGCGTTCAGGCTCAAGAGATAATCGAAAATCAAAAGGTCGACATTGTCCTGTGCGACTGGAATATGCCCAATGGTTCGGGGATAGATTTGCTGCGCGCAATCCGCGCGAACCCGCGCTTTCAAGACTTGCCCTTCCTAATGCTGACTGCCGAAGCGTACCGCGAGAATATCGTGGCCGCAGTAAAAGCAGGAGTGACTGACTATGTAGCCAAGCCTTTTACGGCTGGGGCCTTGTCACAAAAGATTTCGGAAATTCTCGCCAAGGGTAGGTAGGGAAAAACTTCTCGAGAAGAGAAGCTCAATTAGAGGAACGAACCTGAAGACTACTACTAGTCTATTATCCATCAATCTTAGCGACAGTTCGCTTCAGATGAGGCCGTCCGGGGGGAGGGGGCTGTCTAGCACGCGACCACCAAGGTGAACTTGCGCACGACTACCCCCTCAACCCACCGGAACGGCACACTCCACAAGACGAGCGAGCGCCTCATGGAGTCACTCGAGATCGACGGTTGCCAGCGATGTACGCGCGGTACGTCGGTAAGCAAGGCGATCCGAGTCGATGTGCAACGCAATCCTGGCGCTGCAAATTCATTAAAAAAAGCGGCCCCACTCGTTCGAGCAAACCTCGAGTAAGGGCCGGAAGGGGTCACTGTCAATTGCCGCGTGGATGTGGTGGAGGCAAAAGCCAGTTTAGTTTGCTCTACAGACCTCGTTGATTTCTCAGGTCTGAGAAATCAACGAGGTCCGTAAAACATTCCAATAAAGACCTTACTTCGGCTCTACGCGAGGATTTGGTATCCCGCTACGCCGCATCGTCCTCGCGACTTTCGCCGCGCTGACTTCGAACCTCCTGTGTAAATCCTGTTCCTCTAATTGTAGCTCTTGCGGCACGCCAACCCTGGCAGGTCACAAGAGCCACCTCTTAGAACGCTTATACCCGGGAAAAATCTGCAATGATCAACGAGAGCAGCAGTATAGCACAGCGCTAAAACTATTGAACTTTTGCCGGATGAGATTGTGTGCGCGAGAAAAGCTAGTAGTTATAGGCGATTAGGGGAGGATTAGCCCCGAAGGGCTCTGACGCCTGCAGTGTCCGAGGCACGAGCAAAATCCGGCCAATAGTGCATGAGGAGCCCGTTTGTTCGCAACAAGAGTCGGTAGCGTGACTCAATTTCCTTCCTGATTTGCTCGGGCTCGCTGCTAAAAGTCTCGGCCCCGGACACTTTAGCTGCACGAAGGGCCTCACGCATCCGCAGGTATGCATTCGTGAACTCTTTGAGGTCGGAGGGCGACAAGAACTCATGCTCGCCGTGTTGGAACATGGCCCGGCCAAGCCGACGGAAGGCGGCAGTGCGATCTCGCTCACGTCCAAGATCGTGAGAAAGATACGAATCCGGGAAGGATGGCGATAGATACCGTGTCATGACATGGAACCCGAGCAAGACATCGATGTACTGGACGCCGTTCATTACCCGGCTCCCAACAGCACGGCGATGCTCAATGGCTCCACCTTGGAATTGCAAGTCGTTGCCGTAGAGAAATTCCATCAGATGAGTTTGAGCAACGTCTTCATAGGCCCTTGCATCGAGAAATGGAGCTTCTAGTCCATTGGAAGTTGCGTACATGGTTCCGGAGGAGTATCCGCAGTACAGACAGGCAGCTGGAAGATGCACGGGCAAATGTGCGGGTGCTGCTTCGCCGCTTAACTCCGCCTGATTCTTAGATTGCATGAACTTGCGCAGATAGATCGTCACATCGGGAGAGGCGTTAGCGATATAGGGCCGCACCGTGGAGACTCGGCCATCTCCCGTCTTGAAGGGGGACATGGTGGGTGATCCGACAATTCTGCTTTCGACGACGTACTGAGGGGTATCGAGGACGCGATTTGCGATGCCGATTATGTCGGTGGGCAATCCCTGAACAATGTCCTGAAAATTTGCCCGGCTTTGTGGAACTGAGCGCATGAAATCGACGGCGGCTCCGACATGCAAGTCGATGCCAGGAGTAGCCTGATTTGCAGCTTGTTCAATTTTTCGATGCTCGGAGTATCGCGCAATCGGGGCTTCGAGCACCATGTCATCATCAAGTGAAATGTAGGGCTCTCCTCCCATAATCAGCGAAATTGCGTTGCGAATTGTTCCGATGGTAAGTGGCACCGAGTTTTCCTCGGATTCAGCATAGAGACCACGCATAAAGAGCGCACGAAAGCTGCGTTTTGCGTGGCCTTCCAGTACATTCTCGACACGCTCGAGGTGCTCGCGCATCTCTTGTGGACCGACGTAATCAACTTCTAGTCCAGCCCGCCTTGCAGCGCGTGCTACGGACTGGGTTGCTGCTCGCTGCTCGTCGCTCGTTGATGTGTCGATTACGCGAATGTGAATGGTTGAGGGATGATAGTCGTAAAAAGCAAAATTACCGGCTAAGGAATTGAGTAGCTGCTTAAGATCCTCGGCCCGATTTGCGGTTGGAATGACGATGTCCTTGACGTACAGAGTCTGCGAGCGGGTAACGTTGGGAGGAATGGCGGTCGCCTGCAGCTCTGGGGATACGTCGAGGAGATGCTTTTCAAGTCCCGGGTATTTGTCGGCTAACTTTTCAAGAAAGCTCTTTAGTCGCGTCTCCGTCCAGCGCCGCGCATGCACGGGCTCGGTGTTTCTACCTTCCTCTTGTATATCCTCTATTCTGCGACGAAAGCTGCCGTC